>REDJ01000031.1 GCA_007693555.1 Bacteroidota bacterium | reverse complement strand
GGCACTGCCGTAAACAACCTCCTCACCGCAGCGAAGCAAGGGATCCGTCAGCTACTGGCACTGCCGTAAACAACGTCCTCACCGCAGCGAAGCAAGGGGTCTGTCAGTTGTCACCTCTGCCCTTTTGTAATAAGGTATTCACTGCAAACTTCAAAAAGATTCCCTAGGGTAAATAAATCTTTTTTCATAAATTTGCTGTTGAACACTAATAAGTTTTTTCAAAGGTGTATTTCAACAATACTAATATCATTAAATACCTGTATCGCAACATCAAACGCCGCGATACCTACTAACACTTTCCATTTACCCGGTCTTTACCGGGTAAAAACCCCTTTTTTTCCTTTCACCCTTTTTATTATTTAATCAAAACACAAATCTTTGCTATGGACTTACCCTATGCAGAACCTTATAAAATAAAAGTTGTTGAACCCATTTATCGCAGCAGTCGTGACGAGCGCGAAATCTGGATAAAAGAAGCCCGGTATAATTTATTCAACCTGCGCAGCGACAGGGTTTTTATCGATTTGCTTACCGATTCGGGTACCGGTGCCATGAGTCATTATCAATGGTCGGAAATGATGTTGGGCGACGAAAGTTATGCCGGCTCGCTTTCTTTTCACAAATTGAAAGATACCATTGAGGAAATCCTTGGCATGCCCTACTTTTTGCCTACCCACCAGGGACGCGCAGCTGAAAATGTACTTTTTTCGGCACTCATAAAGGCAGGAGATATGGTGCCGGGTAACTCGCATTTCGATACCACCAAAGGGCATATTGAATTTCGCCGTGCCCGTGCCATTGATTGCACAATAGATGAAGCCTGCAACACACATGAATATCACCCTTTTAAAGGAAATATTGACCTTGAGAAGCTGGAAGCTGTATTTCAAAAATATCCCAAAGAAAAAATCCCGCTTTGTATCATAACGGTTACCTGCAATACTTCCGGAGGGCAACCCGTAAGTATGCAAAACATCCGTGAGGTATCCGCATTGTGCAAAAAATACGGTATCATGTGTGTATTTGACGCTGCGCGGTTTGCCGAAAATGCCTATTTCATCAAAACCCGTGAAAAAGATTATGAAGACAAGACCATACGTGAAATTGTAAGGGAAATGTTTTCTTATGTGGATGGTGCCACCATGAGCAGTAAAAAAGATGCCATTGTAAACATTGGTGGTTTCATTGCCCTTCGCGATAAGGCAATTTTTGACAAAGCGAGTGTTTTCAACATCATGTATGAAGGGTATCTTACCTATGGCGGGCTGGCGGGCCGCGATTTAGGTGCATTGGCCCAGGGTCTTAAGGAAGGTACCGGGTTTGATTACCTGGAAGCCCGCATCGGACAAGTTGCATACCTGGGCAAGAAACTTCGTGACCTGGGCATTCCCATACAGGAACCCACCGGGGGACATGCTGTTTTTGTGGATGCCAAAAAGTTTTTACCCAATGTGCCCAGGGAGGAATATCAGGCTCAGACCCTGGCCATTGAACTCTACATAGAATCAGGGGTGCGGGGTGTTGAAATCGGCACCCTGCTGGCAGATCGAAATCCGCTGACAAGACAGAATCGTTATCCAAAGCTTGAACTACTCCGCCTGGCTATACCTCGCAGGGTATACACCAATAATCATATGGATTATATTGTAGCTGCACTGGGAAATATCTGGCAAAGGCGGGAAAAAATTACGAAGGGTTTTAAGATCGTTTCAGAAGCACCTATCATGCGGCATTTTACTGTTGAGCTGGAAAGAGTCTGAACAAACAAGTTTATGAATTTGATTGTTGATTATAATGTCAGAGCATGACTTTGAGTCATGCCCTGACTAAAAAACAGCAACTGACAAAAACAGACAGACACAATTAACTCTATGAACATCAAACAAAAAGCAGGACGATACCAGCGCATTTATGATCAATTGAAAGGTTTACTTGAAAAGCCCGGCAATACCCTTTCAAAGCTGGCAACCATTGTGGCAGTACTTCATCATAAAATGGATTATTTTTTCTGGACCGGTTTTTACTTTCTTGACAACGGCGAACTCATTGCAGGACCCTACCAGGGACCTGTAGCATGCCAGTTGCTTGCAAAAGATACGGGGGTTTGCTGGGCCGCTATCAGTGAACAACAATCGCTGATAGTTCCCAATGTACATGAATTTCCCGGGCACATTGCCTGTGACAGCCGTTCAAACAGCGAAATTGTCGTTCCTCTGAAAAACACAGAGGGTAAAATCATAGGTGTGCTCGATGTTGACAGCAAAGACCTGTCAGCCTTTGATGAAACAGACCGTGCAGGGCTGGAAAAAATCCTGAGCCTTTTGTCCATAAATGAAATAAAAGTCAAATTCTGAAAATGTCATTAGAATCACTCATACTCTTTGTTATTTTACCCCTGGTTCTTTCCATGTTGCACTTTTCTGTAAGTGTAAGTAATGGTATCGGAAAGGAGGCTTTGAAACCGGGTACACCCCTGAAGACTTCCCTTATATTTGCCATTTCCACAATTCTGTTGCTCTGGCTTGGTTATGTTGTGGCAGGAATGGTAAAGGGAAGAATTGAATTCAGGGATGAAGCGGTTGCCTTCATTTTTCTGGCATTTATCGGGTTCAGAATGATATTACATGCGTGGCAGAAGAAAGCACAAAAGAAGATATTCGATATCAATGAAATACCCGTCATATTTGCCCTGGCTTTGGTACTGGGTATCAACATGCTTTTTACAGGAGTAGCAGTAAGGTTTCTTGACATACCTGCCATGCGCTTTTTCCTGATACAGGGGGCAATGGTATTGTTTTTATCTTTCAGCGGATTGTTGTATGCCAATCAGTTTGGAGACAAACTGGGCTGGAAGCTTGAGCTGATAAGCGGGATTTTGATACTGGCAATGGGCTTCCGGATAGCTTTGGTCTAGCCTTCGGGCTATATGTCTTTTTTCAGGCTTTCCACAAAAAACATCTCCATATTGAGTTTATGCTTCATGGAAATAACTCCCCTGGAAGTACAATGAAACTGATTTTTGACCAGGTTATAGGTGTTTTCAGAAATATTTACTTTGCCGGGGTTGCAGAAGGACTCCATTTGTTTGGCAATATTTACTGCAGGGCCCCATATATCAAAGGCAAATTTTGACTTTCCTACCACACCAGCAATTACAGGCCCGGTATGTATTCCAATACGGCAGTCGAGTCCTTTTTGTCCGAGGTACAAACGATCTTCCTTGTTGGCTTCAATGAAATCGCGAATCTCAAGGGCAGCCTTAACAGTAGAAATGGCATCCCTATCGTTGGCATTTTCACGTAATCCCCCGGCACACATATATGCGTCGCCAATGGTTTTTATTTTTTCGAGGTTATACTTTTTGGCCACATCATCAAAATTGGCAAAGTAAAAATGCAAATCTTCCAGCAAAGATTCTGGCTCCAGCTTTTCGGCAATCCTGGAGAATCCTACAAAATCCACAAACATGACACTCACAAGCGGATAGCTGTGGGCAAGTGATTTCCCGTGCATTCTCAACTCAGCAGCTATATGTTCCGGCAAAACATTAAGAAGTAGCTTATCAGATTTTTCCTTTTCCTTTTCGAGCAATTCGTTGATTTGCTCCATCAATTCACTCTGCGACTGCATGGTATGCTTTTGCTGTTCTAGCTGGAAGTTGGTTTCCAGCAATAAATTCTGTTGATTCAGCAATTCCTGCGTGCGTTCTTTTACTATATTCTCCAGGTTTTTGTTTTGAAAGTCAAGCTCTTTGAGCAATTGTTGGTTTTTCTTACTTATCCCTGAGAATCTGCGTGAAAGTACAAATGCCTGACCCATAATGAATAAAAACAAGCCGAAGGGAAACCACTGTGGACCACGGATAAATTCGCTGGCATAAATAAAATCATGCAAAATCCCAATAAAAAGAACTGAGCTGGCAATAAGAAAAGTAATGGCACCCTCCTTCTTGTTTAGCCAGGCATTCCACAACCAATACAATACATTCAGGATGATTATGCTCAAAAAGGCCTGGTAAAATACAAGGCTTCCCATAAATACTACCGGGGGAGTAAAAATTACCAGTAAAGTAAATATCAATGCAACGATACCATATATCACTACCAGGCGTCCGTGTACATGCTCTTCAAATAACGCCCGGAAAAACAAAATGAAAAACATGGGTGATAAATACAAACTGGCATATTCAATCCTTGCCATGAGTATCCAGGAGGCATTGGGAAAAACCAAAAGTAATGGCTCTTCGCCGGTTACCAATATCCTGGATGATACCAACAATACAAATATTCCGAAATATAGGGGTGAACGGTCCTGACGAAACACAAAAAACAAACCCAGGTGATAGATTGCCATAATGAGCAAACTACCGATAAGCAGAAAACTCATACCCGAATTAAAAAGCTGTTTCTTTTGTAAAGTGGAATTGGTGCCAATTTGGGGTGATTCAATTATACCGCCTTTCTTTTGATAAAAATTCGAAACCTGGAGGATAATTTCCAGGGTATCGGAATCCGCATTAACATTTTTTACTTCCGGCTTGAAGAAAGGTACTGCATCTTCCTGTGTATCAGCAACAACTCCGTTTGACAAAACTTCTTTACCATCAACGAAAAGGCGGAAGGACGAATTGATCTGATTATTGCGGACACTAAACATGGAAGGGAGTCCATGATTTACAATACGAAGACGGTAAGTTCCATATTGCAGCGGCCCATCAATTAAAACATCATGCTCTTTAGACCAGATACCCGGAACATTTATAAAAGTTTTTGTAGTCACATCTGCAAAATCTTCAGACCCGTATAGCTGTCCGGGATAAAATTCCCACTGCCCGTCAAGATAAAGGGAAGCATGCTCACGGTTAAAATAAAATCCCGCATCAAGGATACCCTGATGTGCACGCAACTGGGGAGACTTATCACTTTGGCAAGAAGTAAGTGTAAGCAGCAAAAAAAAGAGGTAAAGAAAACCGGCAACAGAATTGATACCGGAAGTTTCTCTGGATATTTGTTTTCTCACAATGATTTCTAGAAAAAAATTTTGATTCCGTTCAAAAGTAAAGAAAAAAGTATATTGTTAATCTAATTATCCCGTTTTTTGAATGTTTTTTCACTCCAGATTATCATTTGATAATTCAACTTACATGAATTTTCGCAGGATTGAGCTTAAACTGCAAAAATCATTTTTTGTTAACAATACCAGCTATTTGTTTAAGAGATCTAACGAATTATTGCACCAAAAGGTTACATCCTCTTACATCGGTATTGTCAAATCTGCCAAGGATTACAAACCGGTTTTGGGGAAGGATTCTGCCCAGATCCTGAGTGGCAATAAAAGAACATGAGAACAGATTTGCCAGATCGATGACTGAAATACCACCTGACCGTTCTGCAGCCACCTGGCTCAAGGGATCATTCATATCACGGATAAGAACCTTCATCCAGGGAGGAGTAGAAAATATACCCTCTCCTACAGAGTAAGCCTGCGAGAGCAGTTCAGTCATACCGTATTCTGAGTAAACACTATCTACAGAAAAAGCTTTCATAAGAGTTTCGTGCAGCTCTTCCCTGACCATTTCCCTGCGTCGCCCCTTCATACCGCCTGTTTCCATAACCATAAGACGGGGATGTGTAATCGGAAACTTTTCAGCCAAATCCAGCAATGCGAAACTTACACCTATAAGAAGCACTTTTCTTGAGTCATCCTTTAATTCTTTGATTTTATTCTGCAATGATTCAAGTTCATCAAGATAGAATCCACTGTGGGGACTTTGACTCAGGCTGATTAGCTCATTTACCATATAAATCAGCGAAGATCCTTCCCTTTCCAGGTAACCGGGTAACAAAGCAAGAATATGGTAGTCCTGCGGTTGCCCGAAAAACTTTTGGAATGTGAGAGTGAAGCTTTTTTTGTAAATCTCCGGGTCGATGATAAAATGTCTGCTGGTTTCCTGGCCTGTAGTTCCGCTGCTGTAAAAAACCTGTTTTGCTGCCTCCTGAACACTGACAATTCTGTGTTTTTTAAATAATTCTATGGGCAAAAAAGGGATTTGAGAATAGTGATTTACGGCCTGAATGTCTGTTTGTAAAGCCTGGCAAAAATGATTATAAACTTCACATGCTGAATACTGAAACCGAAACACTTCAAGCGCAATACTATTAAATTGCTCCTCGTTTTCTATCCGGAATATTTTTTCTTTTAGCTCTGTAATTTTCATTACTTCGGTTGGTTCTTAAGCAAAGCTAAGAATTTATATGCAGAAATATTTGCGGTTGAAAAAAATGATGCATCAATTGGTTATATATCTGAATCACCTGCCTTGTTAATTAGTGTTAAAATAAATAATTATCTTTCTGCAGGTTTTATGCTCACCTATCTTTATACCATAAATATGAAAAAGTTCTATTTTATTTTCCTTAAATCACAAAACAGATGATTACAAAAAAAATTACACATTTAACAGGATTAGTCCTGTTAAGCTTTTTATTTATATTGCCGCTTCAAACAGTTGGCAGTGAATATTCCTACCGCACCATCCCCGGTGATCCGATGGAAACCCGTATCTATACGCTTGATAATGGGTTAAAGGTTTTTCTTACGGTTTATGAAAATGAACCCCGTGTATACACTTCAATCCCGGTAAGGGTTGGAAGCAAGCATGATCCGGCTGATGATACCGGGCTGGCTCACTATCTTGAGCATCTCATGTTTAAGGGAACCGACCGCTTCGGTTCATTGGATTTTGAAAAGGAAAGCTACTACCTGGCCAAAATTGACAGCCTGTATGAGGTGCACCGGTACCTGGAAGATGAAGCTGAAAGAGCAGCAATTTACCGAATTATTGACTCGGTTTCCTACGAAGCATCAAAGTATGCGATACCCAATGAGTACGACCGGATGCTTTCGGTGTTGGGAGCCCGTGGCACCAATGCTTACACCAGTGTCGAGCAAACTGTTTATATAAATGATATTCCCTCCAATCAGCTGGAGCGGTGGATAATGATAGAAGCAGAAAGATTCCGGAATCCCATCTTCAGGTTGTTCCACACGGAGTTGGAAACTGTTTACGAGGAGAAAAACATGAGTCTTGATAATGACGCTCGCAAGGTATTTGATAGATTTTTTGAACTGCTTTACCCCCACCACACATATGGTACCCAAACCACGCTTGGTTCTCAGGAACATCTGAAAAACCCGTCTATTCGCAATATCCGTGAATTTTTCAATACCTGGTATGTGCCTAACAACATGGCCATTGTGCTGTCGGGAGACTTTGACCCTGAGCAGGTTATACGTTTGATTGATGACCATTTCGGCAGCTTTGAGCCTGGACCGGTTCCTGAATTTACTTTCGGCCCTAAGCAACCCATTACCCAGCCCATTGAGGCTGTGGTTCTTGGACCCAGTGCAGAAAACATCAGGTTGGGCTGGCGGCTTCCTGGTGTTAATACACACGAGGCAGACGTATCCACTCTGCTGGCAAGAGTTTTATTTAACGGCACTGCCGGACTCATTGACCTGAATGTAAACCAGGCCCAAAAAGTTTTGAGGGCCAGTGCAGGATTATATTCCAAACAAGATTACTCTACATTGCAGATGATGGCCAGCCCGAAAACCGGACAGGAACTGGAAGAGGTTAGAGATATTCTGCTTGCCGAAGTTGAAAAACTGAAAAAAGGTGAGTTTCCTGACTGGCTGGTGGAGGCCGTTGTAAATGATTTGAAACTGAGTGAAATCAGGCAGATGCAGAGTAATCCCGGAAGAACCAGTGCCATTGTGAATGCCTGGACAAGAGGTATAGATTGGGAAGATCATGTGAACCGCTTTAACCGCTGGGAAAAAATTACCAAAGAAGATATTGTGGCCTTTGCCAATCAACACCTGGGAAATAACTATGCTATAGTATATAAAAAACAAGGAACTGACGAAAGTATTATTAAAGTTGACAAACCGCATATTACTCCAGTGGTATTGAACCGTGATCATCAAAGTGATTTCTATACCACGATTACCGAAATGCCATTCGAAAGTATAGAGCCGGTTTTCCTTAACTATGAAGAAGATATTCAACGATTTGAAGTTAAAGGAAGAATACCGCTATACTACAACGAAAACACTGAAAATGAGACTTTCTCTCTTTATTACCGCTTCGATATGGGTAATTTTCATGACCGGAAACTTGGACTGGCAGTAAGTTATCTTGAGTACCTGGGAACAGAAAATTTTACTCCTGAAGAAATCAAACAGCAATTCTTCCGCACAGGTACAAGATTTAGTGTTTTCACTTCAAATGAGCAAGTTTCGGTATTCCTTTCCGGATTGAGTGAAAATCTGGAAGAGGGACTCAGATTATTTGAAGAGCTCCTGGCTGAAGCGCGCCCCAATGAGGAAGCCCTTGAAAACCTCAAGCGTGATATTTTGAGGCAACGCGAAAACAACAAGCTCAACAAGAATTACATTTTGCGAACTGCAATGTTTGACTATGCTGTTTTTGGAGAAAACTCTCCGCTTAAAAATGTTCTTTCGGAAGAGGAACTCATGGCTGTTACAAGCGAAGAACTGCTGCAAAGGATACACGGTTTGAGCAATTATGAGCACAGGATTTTGTACTATGGCACACATTCTCCGGATGAACTTCTTCAATTGCTGGAAACTTACAGGAGAATACCCGAACGGTTTCTCCCGGTTCCTGAAGAAATACAATTTACCGAAGTGGAAAGGAACGAAACCGAAGTTTTTGTCATGGATTTTGACATGACCCAGGTTGATCTTATGATGATTGCACGGGCATCTGATTTCAATCAGGATAAAGCACCCACTGTAAGGTTGTTCAATTCTTATTTTGGAACAGGTATGTCAGCCATCGTGTTCCAGGAGTTACGAGAAGCCAAAGGACTGGCTTACAGCGCCTTCGCCTTTTACACTACCCCTGGCCGCCCCGACAGAAGCCATTACATTTATACATTTATCGGCACTCAGAATGATAAATTGAGAGAAGCTATGGACGGTATGAATAACCTGCTTACAGACATGCCCCTGTCGGAAACAACCTTCAATGCGGCACGTGAATCCATTATTGAGAGAATAAACACTGAAAGGATCACCCGAACAGGAATATTGATGAATTACGAAACTGCCAGGAGAATGGGGCGCGACTATGACATCAGACAAGTGATTTACGAACAGGTACCAAAGCTTACCTTCGATGATATTCAACAATTTCAGCAGGAGTATGTGAAAGGTCAGGACTATGCGATTCTGGTTATTGGCAAGAAAGACGAGCTGGATATAGAAACTCTTGAAAGCTATGGTAAGGTGCACTTCCTTACTCTGGAAGATGTATTCGGGTATTAATTTACTTTAGCACTTAATACTCAAACAAAAAGACTGTATCAAAAATCGTTTATTTGATACAGTCTTTTTCCTTTTAGTTTACAGATTCGAATAGAAATCAGGTACCGCTCATTGTAAAGCCGCCACTTGATGTCAGAACCGGATGGATACTCAAAACCGGAACCGGTGCATGGTTTATTACCCTCTGAGCTTCATTTCCTATGATCATTGAGCTACTGTCTTTATCTGACATCATCACCACCATGTCCATATCATGTATACCTATATAATCAAGGATTATCCCTGAAGCTTTTTTCCCTTCGGCAAAATCGATGGAGCTACCCAGCCCTTTCTGATCAAATATGGATTTAACCTGGTGTACATAGTTTTTAATTTTACGACGTACATCCTTTAGCCCTGTGTCATATACCCCAAGCACCCTTATCTCACATCCCATTTTTTGTGCAACATCTGCTGCCAGGTTGGTTTTCTGTCGTGTAGTGGGAGAAGAGTCAATGGGCATAAGGATTTTTTTAATTTCCTTTTTCTGGAACATGGTCCGGATGGTGATCATCGGGCATGTAGAGAGCGATATCAGCCTGTAAGCGTTACTTCCTATAAAATATTCCTCGAAACCCGAAATACCATGGGTTCCGGCAATAAGGAAAATGGCATCATTATATTTGGCTTCATTCACTATTTCCGAATATACCTTCCCTTCACGAACCCTGTAACGCAACTTATTATTTAGCTGAGGAGCAAAATCATCTATCATTTCCTTGAGGCGTTTTTCGGCTTCTCTGTAATGAACATGTTTGGTATCCGGATAAACCGATTCATCACTGCAGGGTTTGCAGACATTCACCAGGGTAATATTGGCATTGTAGGCATTGGCTATTTTTATCGAATGCTTGAGTGCATTTACCGAGCAGGATGAAAAATCTATGGCAACTACAATTTCGTTCATAATAGTCTTTGTTTAATAGTGAGCGATTTTTTTCTGTAAGTAAAAATAAACAAATTTGATAAATGTTTGACAGACATCATACATAAGCAGCGTGAAATAAGTATTCATTAAAATTCAGACATAGTATAATTTTCGTATAAACAGGTGAATGTGTGTATCTTTTAGTGCTTAAGCGAAAAAATTCCTTTCAAAAGATTAATTTTGTCATATGCAAGATTTTATTAACAATTCCTGATATTTTCATGACCCGAAACCAATTTATTGATCCGGAAGCAAAAAATCTTACTCCTGCTGAGCGGGAATATGAAAAAGCACTTCGACCTGACAGATTTTCCAGCTTTACGGGTCAGGAAAAAATCATTGAAAACCTGAAAGTCTTTGTGGATGCTGCCAGGCAACGCAAAGAAGCCCTAGATCATGTTTTGTTTCATGGCCCTCCCGGTTTGGGAAAAACCACACTGGCTCATATTATTGCCAATGAGATGGGAGTGGGTATAAAAATTACTTCCGGCCCTGTCCTGGACAAGCCGGGCGATCTGGCCGGTTTGCTTACCAATCTGGAAGAGAATGATGTGCTTTTCATTGATGAGATACACCGGCTCAGCCCGGTAGTGGAGGAATACCTTTATTCTGCAATGGAAGATTACAGGATAGATATTATGATTGAATCAGGTCCCAATGCGCGCAGCATTCAGATCACACTCAATCCTTTTACCCTGATAGGTGCCACTACACGCTCAGGATTGCTGACATCTCCCCTGCGTGCCCGTTTTGGCATAAATGCGCGGCTCAACTATTATGATGTGAATGTATTGAATCATATAATAAAACGGTCTGCCTCCATTCTTAAAGTTGAAATATCAGATGAATCTTCCATGGAAATTGCACGGCGAAGCCGCGGCACCCCTCGTATTGCCAATGCATTGCTTAGAAGGGTAAGGGATTTTGCGCAGGTGAAGGGCAATGGGACAATCGATCTGAAAATTGCCAATTACGGTCTGGATGCTCTCAATGTGGATAAAAACGGACTGGACGAAATGGATAACAAACTGCTGCTTACCCTTATCGATAAATTTAAAGGAGGACCTGTGGGATTGACCACTATATCCACTGCAGTAAGTGAGGACCCCGGAACCATTGAAGAGGTATATGAACCTTTTCTCATTCAGGAAGGATATCTCATGCGCACTCCACGCGGCAGAGAAGCTACCGAACTTGCCTACAAACACCTTGGAAGATTAAAAGACTCGTCGCAAAGAAGCCTGTTCGACTGATCATGAGCTCCGGTGACCTACATACCATTTCATCACAAATCAAATCAAAAGCACTGGAACTGGGTTTTGACGCCTGCGGTATTGCACCGGTAAAACAGGTGGATGAAAAAACAGCCAAAGGATTTCAGAAATGGATTTCAGATGGCAGGCATGGCAAGATGCTTTACATGGCCCGAAATGTGGAAAAAAGATTAAATCCTGCTGAACTTGTTCCCAAAGCAGAATCCATCATTTGCCTGGCTATGAATTATCACTGCAAGGATTACCAACCTGAAAACGCATTTTACAAAGTATCGCAATATGCTGCAGGTACTGATTATCATGATGTTATCAAAAAGAAACTTTATTCGCTGCTTGAATATATACAAAGCCTAATAAAGATTGAACATGCAAGGGTATTTACCGATTCTGCACCTGTAATGGAGAGATACTGGGCACAACAAGCCGGATTGGGTGCTCCCGGAAAAAACACATGTTTGATCCTGCCCGGGAAAGGAAGCTTTTTCTTCCTGGGTGAGATCATTCTCAATAATGTATTGCATTACGATGAACCATTTGAAAAAGATATGTGTGGAAAATGTACCCGGTGCATTGAGGCATGCCCTACAGCTGCAATCACCGGGCCGGGAAAAATTGATGCAACACGCTGTATTTCATATCTTACCATTGAACTGAAAGAGCAAATTCCGGAGAAGTTCAAAGATAAAATGCAAAACCACATCTTTGGTTGCGACATTTGCCAGGATGTTTGTCCGCACAATATCAAATTTGCAGGAAAATCAAACGAACCGGACTTCCATCCCCTGCCCGCTATCAGCTTGTGGAGTAAGTCAGACTGGGAAGAAATGGATAAATCAGAATACCGAAAGCAATTTATTAAAACGAGATCTCCCATAGCAAGAGCGGCCTATTTGAAGCTATTCGGCAATATTCAGTTTATCCGTGATTTGGATAATTCCGTTTAAATGATTTTAACCTGAAATCTGCATATTCCTCGTAATTTGTCCTGGTAAATCTTTTGCAATTCAGGGATTTAATAAAAAATAACAGCATTTGCCTGATTTTCTGTGTAATTTCGCATATCAGACATTAACTTTCCCAATTCAATCCTCAAACGAACAACAAAGTTGGTAGAACTGTTGTTTTGTTAATTGCGGAATGTAATAAAAAGCTTTTTAAATAATGAAAAATCTTAATATTAAATCTTTCCTTCCATTCATATTTGCCATTGTATTGGCCCTGGGAGTTCTTTTGGGCTTAAACCTGAACTTTGAGCGCACCAGGCAGATGCCTTCCGAAAAGAAATTTTTCACTATCGGTTTTGACAGGTATGATAAAATCAATGATATAATAAATTATGTTTATGAATCTTACGTTGACACCATAAACCGCCAGGAACTCACAGAAGAAACCATCATCAGCCTTTTGCGCAATCTTGATCCGCATTCATCCTACATTCCGGCTTCAGCATTTCAGGCATTGAACGATCCGCTTATGGGTAGTTTTGAAGGCATAGGCATTGAGTTTAACATGATGAGAGATACGGTGGTTGTTATAAATCCCATTCCCGGAGGGCCAAGTGAAACCGTTGGTTTAAGGGCAGGAGACAGAATTATCAAAGTAGAAGGTGAAACAATTGCCGGTGTAAATATGGGTACACAAAAGGTTGTTGGAAAATTAAAGGGCCCCAAAGGCACAAAAGTTACCGTTTCGGTTATGAGAAGAGGAGTAGATGAGTTGGTTGATTTTACCATTACCCGCGATAAAATACCATCATACAGCCTGGATATTGCCTACATGATAGATGAAAAAACCGGTTATATCAAGCTGGGGCAATTTTCAGCCACCACCCATCAGGAGTTTCAAATGGCTCTTGACCGGCTTAAAAGACAGGGTATGGAGCAAATGATCCTTGATCTGAGAGGCAATGGAGGTGGCTTCCTGGATGCCGCCATACAACTGGCTGATGAATTTCTGAAACCTGAATCCCTTATTGTATATACGGATGGAAGGCGACGTCCCAAAACGGTGGCTACCGCACGGCGCAACGGGGGATTTGAAACCCAGCCCCTTGTTGTGCTCATTGACGAATGGTCGGCATCGGCAAGTGAAATCATCGCCGGAGCTGTGCAGGATCATGACCGCGGACTCATTATCGGCAGAAGATCCTTCGGTAAAGGCCTGGTTCAGGAGCAGGTGCAACTGAGTGACGGTTCAGCAATGAGGCTTACGGTGGCCCGCTATTATACCCCTTCGGGAAGAAGCATCCAAAAACCCTATGATAACGGAACAGAAGAATATTTTGCGGAATTTATGCAAAGATATCTTGATGGAGAACTGGAACACCCTGACAGTATTAAGTTTGATGATTCCTTGCGATTTGAAACAGCAGCCGGTCGAATTGTTTATGGCGGAGGTGGAATTACTCCGGATATTTTCATACCCCTGAATACCCAGGAAAGATCACCCTACTTTGTTAAAATAGCAAATCGCGGACTTATATACCGCTTTGCTTTTGATTATGCCGATGATAATCGCGACAGGCTAAGAAGATTTGACACTGCTGATAATTTTATGCAATCATTTTCTGTGGACAATCAAATCTTACGTTCATTCATTGATTTTGCTTCAAAAGAAGGAGTTGACTACAATGAAGCGGAGTTCCGGACAGCCTCCGGACTCATACAGGCCCAGATTAAAGCTTACATTGGCAGAAATATTTTTGGCAATGATGCTTTCTATCCTGTGATGAACCAACGTGATCCGGCAATTGCAAAAGCACTGGAAGTATTGCAATCAGAAACACTCTTAACTTATCTGGCACCACTTGAAAAGGTTGAAATAGAAAATTAAAAAGAAATAGGCTTTTTAAAAACTGCCGGTAATTGAGACATGCCTTTGCGGCACGTCTCTCATAATATAAACAGGCAACCCTGATAGAGACGCACCTTTCCCGGCGCGTCTCTAAAACCAGTCTGAAACATCCCCCATATTTTCTTTAATGCAATCAATTCAGAGACAGGTTAATCAAAAATGCAGTATACCTCTCTTCTAAATTTCCGGATTCCACAAAGCAAAATATTTTTTATCTGCAGCTTAATAATGCACTAATAATCTCTATATTTATTCCATCAAACCGTTTTAGCAATATTTGAAATATAATCAGCCACATAATCATTTTTAGGTAATAATAAAAAGAGAATGAAATCATCTGTAAAATATTTAATCCCAATAATTGGTATACTTTTCTTCTCTGGTTGTTGTTTGTTTAAAACCAATTTTACAGCAGAAGAGATGCAGTGGTTCCATCCTTATGAAGAAGGGGATACGTTGATCTTTCAATCTACACATGGTGATCTTGATACTTCGTGGATAGTTCAAAAAACAGTGTATCACAGTCGTGAAGGATGTAATCCTATTAATGCAAGTGGAACGCATAAGTACCATACAGGTAGAATTTTTTACCAAAACAGTACAAAAAAGTATTCATCAGGAGGAAAAAGAATTGTTTCAATGGGTAAAAATCTGCGCAGAACACATTTTTCAATTTCTTACCTAGGTACAATTTATAGTTTTTATGATATAAGTGAGGTGGCCGAATTGAAGGCTGACTCAATTTATATATTTCGTGCTCTTTACTATAATCATCCAATTGCTCGTCCAGAGCAGTTAGATTATTTGTTTTGGCATCAAGACCACGGCATCCTAAAGTATATCACCCATGCCGGAGTGGAGTGGAAGCGCATCAATCTTGATTTTGAAGTTGAGTAAAGTTCTTTGATTACGATGGCAATATAACGGGATATTGGTATGATTACGGGACAAGGTTTTATGACCCGCAGATTGCACGCTGGCATAGTGTGGACCCGTTGGCAGAGAAGTATTATGGAATGAGCCCTTATAATTATGTGGGTAACAATCCCATCATAC
>REDJ01000034.1 GCA_007693555.1 Bacteroidota bacterium | reverse complement strand
CTGTATCATGAAAATACACCAACTGCTTATACCTCTGCTCATGGTCTTGTTTTCATGTAACAGTGAGACGGCAGAAGGCTATGCTCCTGAGCATAGTGCATACAGAATTGTAAAAAACATTGTCTATAATGATATTTCGGTTGATGTCATCATCGATAAGCCGGAAAACGATGAGGTGGACGTATTGATCGTTTACCATGGTACCGTTTGGTATGACAGTGAAATATTGCAGGCTGCCGGCAATGCTCTCGAAGCCTTTAAGCGCATACTTGACCGGGATGATATGATGATAGTGAGTGTTGCTTATCCCCAGGAGAACCTTTTGATTGGCGACAATATCTCACATGCTGAAGCGGCCCTTTTATGGATAAAAAATAAAGCAAACCAGGAACTGGATATTAAGGTAAAGAAGACATTTTTGGCAGGTCATTCCCAGGGCGGATATCTCGTTACCCGGTTAAATACGATGCATCCCACAAATGGTGTTATTGCCAATGGTCCGGGCCCGCTAAACCTGGTTTTCCGCTGTCAGCTGGAAGAGAATGGACAGATACCGGGTGGGTTTGTCTGTACATTGTTTTATGAAACCTACGGAAGCACAGCATCCAATCCTGATGCCTATTTCGACAGGTCATTGCTGAATTTTACCGACGGATATAAAGCTGATATATTGTTTGTGCAGGGATTGGAAGACTCACCCATACAAATGCACTCCTGGCCGGTTTTTAAACAGCAGGTAATGGATTGCACAGATTGCCAGGGTACCTATTTTCTTGAGCTCCCGGATTTTGGCCATCAGGCTTTGTTTCACAGTCCGAAGGCTAAGCAGGCATTTAATGATTTTGTCAATTCCCGGTGATACATCCGTGGCTGCTAATCGGGTGTGTTTTTATTTCAGGGTTGCGCTTCTTCCATATTTTTATTGTAATATTGCGTGCACTTTGGCAGTGGCACAGAATTCTTGTTTCAGATGTTTACAGTAGTTATCATTATGGCTGCCGGTATGCTTGCCGGGTTTCTTCTGCGAAAGAGAAAAAAAATCATTTCACTTTCGGAGAAGCTTGTCATGTGGGCCATTTACCTGCTTCTGTTTTTACTGGGTGTTGCCATAGGAGTGAACGACCATATCCTGGAACGTTTTGCTGATATGGGCCTACTGGCTCTTGCCATTACCATCGGAGGGGTTGCAGGCAGTATTTTAATGGGTTGGCTGGTTTTTACATTTGTTCTCAAACCCAAACCCGGCAATCCGTGAGAAACAGCCTTATCATATTATTGTTTTTTGCTGCCGGAGTGCTCTCAGGTTTTTATGAGATTTTGCCCGGATGGATACTGGCCAATGATTACAGTACCTGGGCACTTTATGCACTTATGTTTCTGGTGGGTGTGGGGATTGGAGGTGACGAACGGTCCCTGAAGGCGCTGGCGCAGTTTAATTTTCGCATATTCATGGTGCCCGTTACTACCATCCTGGGTACTTTCCTGGGGGTAACTGTGGTTTATGTTTTTCTGAGCCATGTTACACTGGCGGAAGTGCTGGCTGTGGGAGCCGGCTTCGGATATTACAGCCTTTCCAGCATTATCATCAGCGATTTGCACAGTGCTGAACTGGGTGTTGTAGCTCTGCTGGCCAATGTAATGCGTGAGATCATTACACTGGTCATGGCCCCGCTTTTTGTGCGTTACTTCGGCAGGCTGGCACCGGTAAGTTCGGGCGGGGCAACCAGTATGGATACCACTTTGCCCATTATTTCGGCCACTTCAGGTAAAGAGTATGTGATAACGGCATTGTTTCATGGTATCATCCTAACGATCAGCGTACCCTTTTTAGTTGCAATTATTCTGAGTTTGGGGTAGTTTTGCAGAGGAATATTTTTTTTATTTAAAAACATTGTTGTCCGGTAAAACTTACGAGATTTAGCTTCGATGCTACTTCGTGGTCTCCCTTCGGTCGAAATGACAGGGGGTTGGGGGGGGGGGGGGCGGCCCCCCCCCCCCCCCCCCCCCCCCCCCCCCCCCCCCAACCCCCTCATCCGCCAACGTAATTGCCTGTCATTCCGAACGTAACAAAATGGAGTGAGGAATCTCATATTAAAACTGGTGCGTTATTTTTGATTTACCGGACAACATTGATTTAAAAAAGAGATTGGCTGCGCCGGGCTTACGGCTCCTCACAACGTTCGGAATCTGATAGTTTGACATATAAGTTCATTTATTTTACAAGCAGAGGCTTAAAAAATCAATAACAATGAAAGTAACAGAAAGAATTTTTGGAAAAATGCCCGATGGCAGGGAAGTAAAGATATTTGAACTGGAGACCTCGGCCGGTTTAGGAATGAGTATCACCAATTATGGTTGCATCATTACTTCGATACGCATGCCCGATCGCAATGGTAAAGTTGAAGAGATTTCCGCGGGTTTTCCGCAGCTAGAGTCTTATTTGGGAGAACATCCCTATTTTGGAGCCATTGTGGGCCGCTTTGCCAATCGAATAGGCGGTGCCAGTTTTGTAATTGACGGTAAGAAGTATGAACTGGGAAAAAATCAGGATCCCAATCATTTGCATGGTGGCTTTGAAGGACTTGATAAAAAGTTATGGGATTGTAAAGTTGAAGCCAGTGAAAGTGATGCCAAACTGATATTCAGGTATAAAAGCCCGGATCTGGAAGAAGGTTATCCCGGAAATTTGCTTTGTGAGGTTATGTATTCTTTGCTGGATAATAATTTCCTGTGGATGAGCTTTTCAGCAGAAACGGATGCTCCTACCCATGTGAATCTCACCCATCATGGTTATTACAACCTGGGAGGCTTTAAAAATAAGATTACAGATCATTTGTTGCAGCTCAAAAGTTCTTCCTATCTTGAGTTGGATGAATCTTTCATCCCCACAGGAAGATTACTGGATTGCAAAGAGAATGATATGGATTATAATGATCTCAGAAAAGTGAAAGTCCCGCTGGATAATTGTTTTGTAATGGATGAAGATCCCGATTATTTGCAACCTAAGGTAAGGTTAGTGCATGAACCAAGTGGCAGGAGTTTGTCTATTCGCAGCACACAGCCGGGTGTACAGGTTTATACCGGTAATTTCCTTGATGGTACTTTGAAAGGTCATAATGATGTTTCATATATGCAGCATTCAGCTATTTGCCTTGAAACACAGGATTTTCCTGACAGCCCTAACAAACCAGGCTTCCCCTCAACTTTGCTGCGACCCGGTGAAAGGTACGAACACATGGTATTTTATCAATTTGATGTTGTAAAATAGCTGCATTATTTTTCTGAAGCAGCACTCGAATTGCCTGAGGTGTTCGTACACGAACAATAGTGTTCAGCGGGGTACACCTGTATTTTTCTGATTTTTATTGGGTTTATCATAAGTATCATGTTGTCAGTAATTTGGCTTGTTTGGTATATTTCCTGCATGCACTGATAATATGCTATCATTCTGATTTGCAGACCTATGTAAAACAATTAAAATAAAAAATCATGAGAAAACAGCTCATTTTACCGGCTATTCTGGCAGTACCATTTTTATTTGCATGTAATGAAGATGAACCGGAAGTGATATTGCCACCTGTTGCTGCATTTGAAACCGAGAAGGAAATTTACGACCAGGGAGAACCCATTGAGTTTTTTAATCTCAGTGAAAATGCAGAAAGTTATTTGTGGACCTTTGGGGCTGACGAAACCAGTACCGAGGAAAATCCTGTTTATACACCAGTTTTTCCTTCCAATGCACAGGGCTATGGATTCAGGGTTAGATTGGTTGCCATGGGTGCCGATGGAACTACTGATACAGTGCTATCCTTCGCAAGAGCTTCCAAAAGAGCATTAAGAACTATAACCATCACGGAAATGTCGGAGGATATAATTGAAAAAATCCCCTTCGAGTATGGCAAAGTCACAGAGCTTTATCTTTTAACCGGTATTGTCAATGCTCCCTATGACTGGATCAATGAATACCAGACTTATCCTGCCAGAACCATCACTGAGGATTTCAGTATTCCATATGACTTTTATATCAGCCCCAGCTGGTCTGACGTTTACATGGGCAACCAGGAGTGGTTTTTCCATTTGCACGCATCAGTAAAAGGAAGTGAAGAGGTGGTTTCAGTAAAACGGATTGTTTTCAATCCCACCCATTACGAGTGGTATGAAGCTGAGAAGGGATACAACGCCTACGATATTGGTGACGAAGAAATCAGCCTCAAAGTGAGATTTTTTTATTTCGAATAAACCAGGTAATTCCGGAAAAATAATAAAGATCATTTGAATGCCTGAAAAAAAAGGCCGGCTTTATCAGGCCGGCCTTTTCAGTATGTTAATGAATATATCAGATTACACCCTGATCAATCATTGCGTCGGCTACTTTTATGAATCCGGCAACATTTGAACCTTTCACGTAGTTCACATATCCGTCTTCATCCTTGCCGTATTTTACGCAAGCCTCGTGAATATTTATCATGATCTGGTGCAATTTGGCTTCAACTTCTTCTGCAGTCCAGTTCAGTTTCATGGCGTTCTGGGTTTGCTCCAGGCCTGATGTGGCTACACCACCTGCATTGGCAGCTTTACCGGGGCCATAAAGAATTTTGGCATTGAGGAATATTTCCATGGCCTCAGGTGTACATGGCATGTTTGCTCCTTCAGATACACACATTACACCATTGTTTACGAGATTTTGTGCATCTTCACCATTCAGTTCATTCTGGATAGCGCAAGGCAGGGCCACATCGCACTTCACTTCCCACGGGCGTTTTCCTTCGAAAAACTGTGCATTGGGGAATTCGTATGTATACGGTTTAACAATATCCTGGTTTGATGCGCGAAGCTCGAGCAGATAGTCTATCTTCTCACCACTGATACCATCGGGGTCGTAAACGTAACCGTCAGGTCCGCTGATTGTTACAACTCTCGCACCCAGTTGAGTGGCTTTAATGATAGAACCCCAGGAAACGTTACCAAAACCTGAAACTGTAACAATTTTACCCTTCATGGATTCACCGCGTGTTTTGAGCATCTCTTCAGCAAAATAAACGTTACCGAAGCCTGTTGCTTCCGGACGGATCAATGATCCGCCCCAGCCACGGCCCTTACCGGTAAACACACCATTATGGGTGCCTACCAGTTTTTTGTACATACCGTACATATAACCGATTTCGCGGCCACCTACGCCTATATCGCCGGCAGGAATATCGGTATCGGGTCCGATGTATTTGTAAAGCTCAGCCATGAATGCCTGGCAGAATCGCATGATTTCAGCATTTGACTTGCCCTTGGGATCAAAATCACTACCTCCCTTGGCGCCTCCCATGGGAAGGGTGGTTAAGCTGTTTTTGAAAATCTGCTCAAAGCCCAGGAATTTTAATCCGCCCTCGGTTACACTCGGGTGAAAGCGACAGCCACCTTTGTAGGGTCCGATAGCATTGTTAAATTGTACACGGATGCCTCTGTTTACCTGTACATTGCCTTTGTCATCCAGCCATTGTACTTTGAATTTTATAACCCTGTCGGGTTCAACAATTCTTTCAATAATGTTTGCAGCTTCGTACTTGGGGTTTTCTTTCACTACGTCTTCGATAGTTTCCAAAACCTCTTTTACTGCCTGAAGGAATTCAGGTTGACCGGGATTTTTCTTCTCCAGGTCGGCCATAATTTTTTCCAGGTTCATATCTGAGAAATTTTTAAAAGTTTGTAATAAGGGTGAAGTTGTTAATTAATTATCAATTAACAGGGCGAAATTAGCCTTATTTTACAGATTGGCAAAGGAAATATGAAAATAATTTTAACCCGTTAAGCTTTATTTAAAGTCCTGATATTTTGTTGTTTAATAGAGATAATAACAAGCCGTGCTTTTTTGTAAATCAAAAGCATATTTTTTTGAGTGAATAATTCTGTTCAGAAAAATTTAATGATTGTCCTTGAGCGCAAATAAGTTGTTAGCTAAAAATCAACCTGGGGGCTTTTGTACCATTCCCTTTTTCTTTCTCCCGTCTATTAATATCGCAAGAGGCTTTTTGAAGCTCACATGCCTGACATGCTTATCCTCAAATGTAGCTTTTTGTTTGGAAAGAAATTCTACATCATAATGACCTTCATTATTGAAGGGATTTATGGTAAAATATCCAACATTAAAGGAGGTGAGATTTTGAAAGAAGTGGGTACCCTGGCTGGGGTCGATTTGGAAATTCTTTAATCCGGATTCGATAATCAGTCGTGCAGCAGATATTTGCGACCATTTCACCGGTACACCCAGCCATGGGTCTGTTGAGCCCCATCTGCCCGGGCCTACAAGAATATAATTTTTTCTTTCCTGTACAAACTTTGCATTGAGCTTATCAATGGTTTCGGCTATCTGTTTTGTATCTGCCGGGTCAAAGGAGTCGGGTTTTACATAAATGATATCGAAAACGTTG
The DNA here is from genome assembly GCA_007693555.1 of Bacteroidota bacterium. Taxonomy (GTDB): domain Bacteria; phylum Bacteroidota; class Bacteroidia; order Bacteroidales; family UBA7960; genus SKVR01. Next base: position 9,103 of record REDJ01000034.1, on the reverse strand, counting down.
TCAATTTGTCCGTTGCCAAGTGCCTGATCGCTGTAGATCAAAGATTTTCTTGGGTCGAGGCACCTGAGGGTAACCTGGTTTTTTTCCTGTGTTTCAACTACAGGTCTGATTTGCAGAAAATGAAATATCTGTGGTTGGGTTTCGGGAGTATCAAGATTGACTGAAAATTCTATCTCAACCTGGTTATTCATCTCATCTTTGCCTATTTTCAGGATTTCCTGAAGCACTTCAGCAAGGGGAAAGGAGTTGTATCTGAGAATATTTGAAAAAGTAATAATTTTCTTACCACCTTCATATAAACCATCCCTGATGATTTGATCCTGGTAATCAAATGTAGATGCCACAAACTTCAAGGCTTTATCATTTTCCGCCTGTTTTATTCTCAGTTTATGCAGGTTGATGGTTTCATCAACTGAGGAATGAAATTTTTCAGGATCCAGGTCCAGAGAATAAAATTCTTTCTGGCTATTGGTAAGTGCAAGCTCAGGCACTGATAGCTGCAGTACTTTTTGCGGATATTTGGGACAGAATCTGAGAGAAATACCGCCTTCTACAATGGTCTTGCCAAGCCCAAAAGCAATATTCGCTATTCCATCTTCATACTTCTCAGGGTCAATAGGATAAAAATTTACTGAGCGTGCAACTCCTGAAATGGCAGGATAGAACCGGTTGCCGTAGCTTCTTCCGGAAACTTCCTGAATAACTATAGCCATTTTTTCTTCATCAATAACATTGGAAGTTGCTGCGATGTAAGCTTTGCTTTCTTTGAAAAAGACTGAGGCATATACACATTTAATTGCCTGCTCAAGCTGAAATTGTCTGATCAAAACATCATGGTGGTTATTGGGGATCATGTAAGTGGAATACACACCGGCAAATGGCTGGTAATGACTGTCCTCAAGCAGGCTTGATGATCTTACGGCAAGTGGCGAACGGATGGCCTCCGTAATTTCACCAACGTATTTCTTCATGCGCGAAGGTGTGGAAGCTCCACTGAATTTATCTATGATCTCTTCATCGCTGGCATCTGAAAGTGCATATTCATATAAATCATTTTCCTCCATAAACTCATCAAAAAGATCGGTTGTAAGCACCACTGTGCGAGGTATGGTGACCATTACATCCTCCCATTTAAACATGATTTTGTATTTGTTAATGAAGGAATCAATAAATGCAAGCCCACGCGCTTTTCCTCCCAGCTGACCATCGCCCAGCCTGGTAAAAATGGCATATTCATCAATATGACTGGCTATAATGCCTCTACCTTTTGTTTTACGATAGTTTGCAATGGTATCGATGAGATAACTCCGGATTTCTTCAATATTGTTAAAGTCGGATGTGCTTTTTTTGGCAAAAACATTGGCGATGGAAAAAAGTGCCCTTGCCTTCAGCCAGCGGGAAAAGTGATTATTGGAAACATGATACAGCAGTGATTTTCCATCTATACGTGAAATTTTTACCTGAAGGGAATGCAGGTTGTTGGCCCGGTCTATTTCAACATCTCTTTCCGGATCGCGAAAAACGAAATCACCAAAGCCATAATTTTCTTTAATATAGTGTTTTAGTTCGACTAAAAGAGTTTTGGAGTATTTATTGATAAAGTTGACCTCCAGTTCTTCCATAATCTGATAATCCCAGTCATCTGAAGACTGCAGAAGGACAGGGATATTTGTGCCTTCTTCCCGGATCATCCTTGCCAGTTTTATTCCGGCTTCTTCATCTTTTTTCCCTTTGCGGTAGAAAGTAATATCTGAAATAACTCCCAGCAGGTTGTTTTTATGTTTTCTGTAAATCTCCTCGGCATCCTCATAGGTTTTGGCAAGTAAAATCTTTGGTCTGGCTCGCATTCTGAGGGTTTTGCGGTGCTCATTGAGGCCTTCGGTCATCAGTTCGTTGGTTTGCTCAAATATGGCCTTGTATATGGTGGGTAAATAGGATGAATAATATCGTACCGAGTCTTCAACCAGAAGTATGGCCTGAACACCTTTTTTCTGCACATCGAAATCGGCATTCATCTTGTCTTCCAGTAGTTTGATGATTGCCAGAAGTAGCCCCGGATTACCAAGCCAGCAAAAAACGTAATCAATGGAGCTTAAATCCTCATTGGCAAGTTTCATGGTAACTTCACGGGAGAAATGTGTAAGCACAACGATAGGGATTTTAGGATGCCTTTTTTTTACTTTTTTGGCCATTTCAAAAGCATCTATTTTACCCACGTTGAGCATGGTAATAACCAGGTCGAATTTTTTTCTTTCCAGCAATTCGAAAGCTTTTTCTGAAGAGCTTGCCTGGGTAAACTGGGGAGGGTAGCGCAGGTTTTTGGAAGTATATTCAAGAAATATCTTTTCATTGATACGTCCGTCTTCTTCCAGCATAAATGCATCATAGTTTGAGCAAATCAGCAATACATTGATGATACGCTCCTGCATCAAATCCTGGTAAGAAATCTCGCTGAACTCATGCCGGTCGGTGGCAAACAGTTCATTGTATTTATATTTGGTTTGAGATTCCCGTATATGTAGGGTATTGTCTTCCATGAGGTATTCAGTTTTTCATAAAACTGTAAAGTAATAAAAAATAGTTTGCACTTATTTCTCTTTTTTCTTGCATTTCTTTGGGAAATATATGAGAGATGCCCGCTTTTTACCGTCCATGATCACTTCGAGCGGTTTTTTAAACCGAACATGTTTGAAATACCGGGTTTCATTTATCAGTTCGGCATTATCCAACTCTTCCCAGTTGATATAGTCAATCAAATCGTTATGCTTTACTGAGAAATACCCCACATTCATAGAAATTACATTGTGAAAAAAGTGGGAGCCCAGCGATGCATCAAGGGGAAATTCCTCCATGCTCACTTCTACAATGATTTTGGCTTTTGAAATCTGAGACCAAACAACGGGTATTCCGATAAAGCGGTCACGGGTTCCCCATCTGCCGGGACCAATGAGTATATACTGGCGGTTTTCATCTACCATCATGCGGTTTAGCTTATCAATTTCATCCCTCATTTTCTCTGTTTTGAGCTTGTCAAACTTTTTCATATTTACATAAATCACATCTTCAATATCTTCAATTCTTCCGTTACCCATTCCGTTTTCAGAGTAAAGCAAAAGTCTTTCATTATCAACCTGGTCGAGATTTATTTCAATTTCAGTAAGATTTTTTATGAGGGGTTTTATTTGTAAAAGATAGAATGAAGCCCTGCCTTTTTTGTCCTTATTCAGGTCGATTGCAAACTCTGTTTCAATAGGTGAGCCCAGGGATTCGGATACAATATCCAGGATAACCTCAATGGTTTTGGCCATGGGTATGTAATCATATTTGAGTATATTGGCAAAATTTATCACCCTGGGTCCGGGTTGGGTTATGCCCGGAATGGTTCGTTCACTGGATATATCATACACTGAAGCCGAATGTTTTAATGTGCCATGCTCCTCAGCTTTTGATATCTCCAGCTTACTTAAGGATGCATCATCGCCTTCCAGCAAATTGATTTCTTTTCTTGCCATGTCAATGGCATAAAAGTGGAGTTGCGAGTTTTTAAATAAATCTTTAGGTGTATATATCTCAAGCTGCGGGTGAGTTGGAGAAAATCTGTAAGTTTTCTCACCTTCAACCACATATTTGCCCAGCCCCACAGCGGTTACTGCAAAGCCTTCATCGGGTTTCATATAAGAGAAGGGATAAAAATTATATGACTGGGCCACCCCGCTTATATGTGGGTAAAAATAGGTTTCAAACTGATTTCCTGCTACCTCCTGTATGATGACAGCCATTTTTTCTTCTTCAATTTTGTAATTTACTGCTTTGAAGTAAGCTTGTGCCGTTGGCGAGAAAATGGAGGCAAAAACCAGTTTAATGGCATCCATAAGTTGTTTAAGACGCACCTTTAAATCGGGGTGATTATTTGGCAGTAAAAAAGTATCAAAAATTCCTGCAAAAGGTTGCATGAGAGAATCTTCAAAAAGGCTGGAAGACCTTACTGCAAGAGGCTTTTCGATAAGGGTAAGGTAAGTTTTGAGCCTTTTGATTAAGGTACCGGTAAGTTCACCTGCCACAAACATCTGCTGAATTTTGCTGTAATCAGCTTCATTATATATTTTATCATAGAGGTTGTTGCGCTGAATAAACATTTCAAATTCTTCGGTCCCTATGATTGATGTTTTTGGTGTACAAATATTGATATCGGGTACCAGTTCATTAAAGTTAAAATTGTTGATAATCATATTGATGAATGACAGGCCTCGCCCTTTGCCACCCAGCGAGCCGGGAGCAAGTCTTACCACGTTGGTTTCATCAAGCAATGCCGACTCTTCGAAGTTTACCACCTTACCCTTTTGCCGGTCCTGTATGCACTCTTCAATAACGTCAATCATGTATTCCCTTACCTTACCCGGACTTTCAAAATCTTCCACTTTCAGAGGTTTAATCTTTTTGGCTATCTGGATTTCTCCACGGGCCATTAACCAGTGTGAAAAATGATTTTTTCGGGCATGGTAAATAAGCGACTTTTCGGGTATGGATTTTAAGTGCGACTGAAATTCTTTCATGGAACGCGCCACTGCAATTTCTTTTCTACCTTCCTCATCACGATATACAAAGTTTCCAAACCCAAGATAATAATGAATAAAACTCTGAAGATCCTGTTTGAGGGTTTCAGAATTTTTATTGATAAAAGTGGTTTTGAGCAGATAGGCATTCTGGGCATTTTCCACATCTGATGATTGCAAAACAACGGGCAGATCGGGTATCTGGTCTCTTACATAACTCACAAGGTTCAGGCCTGCTTTACTGTCGAGTTTGCCGTCCTTTTCAAATTTCACATCTGAAATCAGGCAGAGCAGATTATCGCGGTATTTCTCAAAAAGCCTGAGCGCTTCATCATAACTGGAAGCAAGCAGAACTTTGGGTCTTACCCTCATTTTCAAAAGCTTATGGGTTTCATCCGTGTAAACTTCCTCAATAAGCTGCCGGGTTTGTTCAATTACAATGGAGTACAATATGGGAAGGTAGCGTGAGTAATATCTGGCAGAGTCTTCAACAAGAAGAATTACACGCACCATACCAATACTGATATCATTTTCAACATTCATGCGGTCTTCAATGTATTTTACCATGGCCAGAAATACATTGGAGTCACCGTTCCACACAAACACCTTATCAATGGATTTGATGTTTTTGCTTCCGTCTTCAAACAGCCCGATGTCGCTATTGTTATTCAGGAGCAAAAAAATGGGGATATTATGGTAGATCTGTTTTATGATGCGGCTCAATTGAATAGGAGTTGTTTTATCAACTCCCATCATTACGATGACCATATCAAAATGCTTCTCCTGCATTTTTTCAAGAGCTTCTTCAGGAGTTGAAACACCGGTAATACGGGGGGCTGAAGAAAGGTTAAGCTGGTAATATTCACCTCTTACCTGCTCAAAAAACCGGCCTTCCTGTTCTATTATGTAAGCATCATAAAGGTTTGCTACCAGCAGTATTTCGCGCACCTTATACTGCATCAGATCATGGTAGATGTCGCGGTCAGAATTGTGTTTGACAAGAAATTTCTGCAGAAGTTGCCTGTTCATTGAGGCATGCGAACGCTCATAACTGAGTTCTTCTTCTTTTTTTTGTGATGCCGACTTTTGCAAAAGTTCCTTACCGATGAAAGTATTAAGATATCCTGATATTAAACTGCTCAGGTTATTTATAAGGTCGCGTTCTTCCATCATAAACGGACCTTCATCAATATCAGGATGCTCCGATAAATAGAAGATTTCAATCAATCCTTCTTTTCCGTCAATGGTTTCAAATGTTTTTTTCTGACACCATGGAGTTTCGCGAAACCGGCTGCTGCTCACTACAGTTTTCTTTCCGTATTTTATCCTGGCTACAGTATCATCAGGATAATGCCAGGCCGAAGGCAATACATTTGATATTTCCTGAAGCATTTGCTCTAAAGGTTTATCCTGCTTTAGAATCTGGGTGGTTTGATTAATGGCACCCAATTCTTTAAGCCTTTCCCTCTTTTCGGAAAGTATTTTTTGTATTTCTTCTCTGCTGATGGTAATCTCCGGAATCGGGGTATCGGCATTGATAGCTGAAATACTGGGGTTTTTATTGGATTTGGAAGAAGAGTCCTTCATGGGTATTGAGCTAAAGTTTTGATCGTTCTAAAATACAAATTCTTGCAAACAACTAATCTCTTTTAAATATAAAAAAGTTTTGGGTTTCAGTTTCCCGAATTGCCTTTTTTATTTTTACTAATATGCAAAGTTAAGCAAAGATTAGGTGGCCTGAGGTTTTATTTTGGTAGCTGTTAACCGGATATATAGCACTTTATAAGGTTTTGAAATGGAAAAAATATGCTTTTGAATGGATTTTTTACATAAAAATTTCCACATAAACAAGAAAAAAATAAAAAATATTTGTTTTGCTGAAATTTTAATTCGAACATTTAAATACTTTAAAATTGTGTAAAGTATTCAATTAAATCAAAATCTTTTTATAACCCAAAAAAACAAAAAATGAACGCACAATTGAAAAAATTCATGGATTATGTAGTAGCCAAGAATCCGGCAGAACCAGAGTTTCATCAGGCAGTAGAAGAGGTTGCGGAGACTATACTACCCTTCCTTGACGAGAATCCCAAATACCTCGCTGCAAAGGTGTTTGAGCGTATGATAGAACCGGAAAGGATAATTATTTTCCGTGTACCCTGGATTGACGATAAGGGCGAAGTGCAGGTAAACCGCGGCTTTCGTATTGAAATGAACAGTGCAATTGGTCCCTACAAAGGAGGATTGCGTTTTCACCCCACGGTAAATCTGGGTATCCTTAAGTTTCTTGCTTTTGAGCAGGTATTTAAGAACAGTCTTACATCTTTACCCATGGGTGGTGGTAAAGGAGGCAGTGATTTTGACCCCAAAGGAAAATCGGATAATGAAGTAATGAGGTTTTGCCAGAGTTTCATGACGGAGCTTTTCAGGCATATTGGCCCTGATACTGATGTACCTGCAGGTGATGTGGGTGTTGGCGGTCGTGAGGTAGGTTATATGTTTGGGCAGTACAAAAGAATCCGCAATGAATTTACAGGCGTACTTACAGGTAAAGGTCGTGAATATGGTGGTAGTTTGATCCGTCCTGAGGCAACAGGTTATGGTTGCGTATATTTTGCAGAGGAAATGCTTGCAACCATAAATGAAGGTTTCAAAGGCAAGGTGGTAGCAGTGAGTGGCTCTGGTAATGTAGCACAATTTGCTACCGAAAAGGTAATTGAACTGGGAGGGAAAGTAGTCACATTATCCGATTCCAGCGGATATATCTATGATAAGGACGGAATTGACAGCGAAAAACTTGCATATGTTATGGAGTTGAAAAACATCAAACGTGGACGTATCCGTGAATATGCCGATCTTTATGGTTGCAAATATGTTGAAGGTGTAAGCCGTCCCTGGGCAGAAAAAGTGGACATTGCACTTCCATGTGCTTTCGAAAATGAAATCAATGGAAAGGAAGCACAAATGCTGGTTGACAATGGCTGCATCTGCATTAGTGAAGGTGCCAATATGCCATCAACTCCTGAAGCTGTTGAAATTTATCTTCAGAATAAAATTCTCTATGGTCCTGGTAAAGCAGCAAATGCAGGTGGTGTAGCCACATCAGGCCTGGAAATGAGCCAGAACTCACTCAGGCTTTCCTGGACACGCGAAGAAGTTGACCAAAGACTGCACAACATCATGGTCAACATTCACAAAACTTGCGTTGAATATGGCAAGGAAGGTGATTTTATCAATTACGTGAAAGGTGCCAATATCGGTGGTTTCGTTAAGGTTGCCGATGCCATGATGGCGCAGGGATACGTATAAAGTTTGTTTTTATAAGGGTGAAAGGGTGTTCGGGGTTTTTTCCGGATGCCCTTTTTTTTCATATGGAGGAGAACAGATGGAAGTCAGAAGACGGAAGACGGAAGACCGAAGCTAAGGGCGACAGCCCTTAGTCCCGAGAGCCGCAGGCGATTCGGGAACCGAAGACGGAAAACAGAGACCGGAGACCGAAGCACGAAGCACGAAGCACAAAGCACGAAGCACGAAAAAAATCTAAAATCTTAATTCATAATTTATAAAACATAATTCATAAATTGAAGCCGGGCCAGCAAAGCTAAATCTGATCGCCGAACGCCAACCTCCTAAACATCCCCCCAGCCCCCTTGAAAGGGGTAGTAGGTCGGCATAAAAATTTAGGAGAGTGAAAAAAATGACCCAATAATTCATGCCCATTACCCATTACCCATTACCCATCACCGTTTACCTATCAACCTATTTCACCCTCCCATGATATTTCTTTAGGTAGTACTTGCAGAAGGAATGAAAAAGGTTGATATCATCCTTATTGAGGAGCATGAGACGTTCCATGATACGCGGATAGATGAGATTATCGGGTTTCATGTTTACATCGGCAAGGATTTGCATAGCTTTTTCGCGCACGACAGGTAGTTCTGCTTCGACAGGGGAGTGGATTGTTTTCCTTTTCCAGGTTAATGTTACCTTGCTCAGATAGGTGGCATATACCATTACCGATTGCGCCAGATTGAGGGAAGGATATTTGCGAAACATAGGTATCGTGGAAAGAATATGACATTGCGCAAGTTGTTCATTGCTCAGTCCCGACTCTTCCCCACCAAATACAACGGCAACATTTTTTATGGTATTTCCTTTGTTGAGAATGATTTGCGGGAGGTCTTCCACCGGATAACAGGTATCAGCTACACTTCGCTTTTTTGCTGTTGAGCCGATAACCAGGTCAATGGCGGCAATGGCATCTGAAAGATTTTCGAAGATTTTAGCATTTTCAAGGATGTCAACCGAGCCGTGCGCAGTAGCCCTTGCTCTTTGGCCAAGAGGATCGGCAACAGGGGCAACCAGATAAAGTTTGGAAATTCCCATTGTTTTTATGGCTCGTGCTGCTGCTCCAATATTCTCTTCTCTCGCAGCATCAGCCAAAATAAAAATCACTTCCCTCATTGATATTTTTCTGTTAATCTCAATCTCAACCTTAACCTTAACCTTAACCTTAACCTTAACCTTAACCTTAACCTTAACCTTAACCT
>REDJ01000146.1 GCA_007693555.1 Bacteroidota bacterium | reverse complement strand
GAAAATTGCTTTCCACCAACTGGATAACCCAAAATGTAATAGCCACTGCAATAGGAATCAAGAGAGATTCATAAGTCATAAAAGCATACAAAACCACTATAGTGGAACCGAGGGTAGTTCCCACATAAGGTATGATGGCCAGGATTGCAGCCAGAAAGCCAAAAAAGAACGGGTAGTCGATTCCTATAATCAAGAGGGCAACACTATTTATGATACCAATGATGATAACAATCAGGATTACACCTACCAGATATTTTTGTCCCACCAGCTGAATGGATTTAAGCATTTTCAAAGCTTGCACTCTTTTTTCTTCGGGATAAAAAAGAATGAACGCCTGCTTAAACCCTTCCCGGTAAATCAGGAACAGAAAAGTAAATATTATAGTGGCAATAAGTCCTGCTATAAAGCTCGCCGAATCGCTGAAGGTTTGCTGTACCAGTGAACCGGATGATCTGCTTAACCAGTTTTTCAGCTGATCCATCAGTTCGTCTTTTTCCAGGTTGGGCACTACGCGCATGTTGCTGTTCAACCAGGCAGTTGCTTCAGCAAATACATTAATAATTTTATCCTGGAAGTTGGAAAATTCACCGGCAATGGAAACAATTTGTGTTGAAAAAAGATAGATGCCGCCCCCCAGAACCAATATCGTTGCCAGAATAGCAAACATAGCTGCAAAAATGCGGCTTACATCCCATTTTTCAAATCTTAAAGCCAGGGGTAAAAGAATGAATGAAATAAGCAATGCAAAACTTATGGGTATAAGAATTGACCTGGCCACTACACATATTGCAAACAGGGCAAAGGTAGTTGCAATGGCAAAAAATATTTTTTGAAAAGAGAGATTCACCTTTAGCGTTGGTTTTATTTTTAATAGAAACCGGAATGCCAGTCTATTTTAAAACTGCGCATCCCGGCCAATCGATCCATAACCTAACTGATTTCAACCCCGTTTTCTTTTTTTAGTTTTTCTCCTTTTGTCTTGGTATGTTTTGCAAATTCAGAAACATCTACTTTTACTTTATTGAATTTTTTTGTTATGCCATCCAGTGTTTTGTCGAATCTCCTGGTGACGGTATCTGCATATTCCTTGCCTGTTTTAGCGATCTTTTTGCGGGCATCTGCCCCTTTTTGGGGAGCGAATAACATTCCCATCAATGCTCCGGCTGTGGTACCTAACAGTATGCCTAAAAATACTTTTCCTGATTTCATATTAAATATGTTTTAAAGGTTAATAATAAAAATTAATAATTGAAAATTTGTCATATTACTCTTTTTCCCTGAAGGAGTTTGACTATTATTGCAATAACTGCAATAACAAGAAGAACATGTATGATTCCGCCGGCACTATATCCGACAAATCCTATTGCCCATGCAATAATTAAAATTATCGCGATGACATAAAGAATGTTTCCCATGATTTTGATTTTTAAATTGTTAATAACAACTTGTTGATGTAATTGATTTCATTAGAAGGATGATGTGTGTAAAGATGAGTTTAAGGCTTACTCTTTGCCCCAAACAGCAGAATACCCCCACCAACTGCCATCACTGCTACTCCAATAAGCGGAGACCAGGCAAGGCTATGTTTTTTGTCGCGGGTAATTTGGATTTCACCTATATCGACCACCTTTTCTTTGGTAATAAATTGGAATCCGGTGAAAATTGTAATTAGTATCCCGATCACAAGTATTGCGATTCCTGTCTTTTTCATATCATTTACCAATTAAAGTAAGAGAATAAGAAGCAGTACAATAAGGATTGCCGCTCCAACTGAGATGTACACACCTCCGGTAGGTCTTTGTTCTTTTTGTATGGCGCGAACTTCCTTTCTTAAATCATTCTTTTCAGAAGAACTCATTGCTGACTTGTCCATTTCGTTTATTTCATTTAGTCTGTCCATAAGAGCGTTAGCGTAGGCGGTTTCAACTGCTTCAGCAGAGGTAACCATAGACATTTCAGCTTCAGTTACGGCAATTAATGCCTTACTGGTTTCAGTTGGAGCGATCAGTTTAAGTTCAGTTTTTGCCGGTTTTATTGAGCTCAGTTCAGCATCACTTTCTGCTTTCAGTTGTGTTGGGTTTAATGCAAAAAACAGTGCTGCAATTGCAAACCATAGTGTTATTTTTTTCATAATGGTAAAATGTTTATAAGTTCTCGCAACTGGCGGGCTCAGGTGTAAAGATTTTTTACAATGTAAAATTAATTCCTACTGGGAGGAAATGTGTTACACCCTGAAAGCAAAGTGTTACATAAATCACAGGTTTTCAAGATTTTCTTTTCGCTTGAGCTTAAGTTGCTTGAAAAAAGAAGGGGAAAGGCCGGTTGTTTTTCTGAATTGGTTGGAAAGGTGGGCTACGCTGCTATATTGAAGCATATAGGAAATTTCGGTCAGGTTCAATTCATCGTATAACAATAGTTCTTTTACTCTTTCAATTTTATTGTTGATGATATACTGTTGTATAGTAATTCCCTTAACTTCGGTGAAAATATTGGAAAGATATGTGTAATCATAATCCAGTTGTTCACTGATGTAATCAGAATAGTTGACTTTGGGTAACTCCTCTGATTCATGGATCATTTTGGTTATGACATTTTTTATCCTTTCAACTACAATGGTTTTTTTATCTTCCAGCAGTTCCAGGCCCGAATTGATCAGATTTTCCTTCAACCGTTCATGTTGTTCAGGGGTCAGATTATTTGTTAGTTCAAGTATACCAAGGTCGATGGATAAATAATCTATCCCCAGTCTATTCAGCTCTTCTTTCACTTTCATTTTGCATCGCTGACTTACCATATGTTTGATAAAAATCTTCATTTTGGTATAGCGATTATAATTGTTGTTTTTAAATTTTCGTGGTTGTTGATTCAGAGAACCTTTTATACTTGTCGTTTAACAATACTTTGACAGGAGGTAGAATGGCAATCAGATAAACTGGTTTTTTAAATCAGTTTCATGGATACTATCAGACCATAGAAGCCTGTATTCACAGAACTAAAATTGTAAGAGCCCGATGCTAATTTACAAAAATTATTTTGATTTATTTAGTTTTGTTAAATATATTAATTTGAAAAAAATATAATTATTTCCCTAATATAACCGAGAATGTTGCATAACCGGCAGAAATGCCTGTAAAGTAAAATCTTATATCTTTGTCACACGCGCAATAAATAATATTTGCTGTGGATTTGCTTGCAGAGTTATAAAAATTCATCTATCTATTAACACATCCATGGAACAACCCGAAGGCCCTTACCCCCTGATTGTTATTCTTACTTTTATTTTTTTTGGTGCTGCGCTGGTGTATTACATTCTGGTTTACCTGGATGCACCTTTTGTGAAAAAGAACCTGAAGAAGTATCTGTTTTACCGCAATCTTCAAAGGATCTATCAACCGTATCTTATCCGCTATTTCCCTTTCTATAACGCGCTCAGCGACAGAAACAAGCTTAAATTCGAACGGCGCGTGCAGAAATTCATCGATATGAAACAGTTCATTCCCCGGGGCGGTATCACGGATATCACCCCGGAAATGAAAGCACTCGTGGCCGGGAGCGCCATACAGCTTACATTTGGCTACCCGTCAATCTATTTCCGGCATTTCTGGAGAATACTTATTTACCCCGATGATTACTATTCAACCATTACCCAAAAATACCACAAGGGAGAAGTAAACCTGGGAGGGATCATTGTTTTGTCATGGAAAAATCTGAAGGATGGCTTCCGGTCTCATACCGATGGCAGTCATCTGGGTCTCCATGAAATGGCTCATGCCCTTCGTCTCATCAATATTATCGAAAATCCTGAATATGATTTCTTCGACCGGCGTATCATGCAGGAATTTGACCGGGAAGCAAAAAAAGAGATACTGAAAATCAGTAATGGCCAAAACAGCACGTCAATCTTCCGGGAATACAGCACCACCAATAAGGATGAGTTTTTTGCCGTTGCCGTAGAGATCTTCTTTGAACAATCAAAGGCTTTTTATCGGTATAATCCCAAACTCTACAGCCTTCTTACCCGTATATTAAAGATAGATCCTATTGTGCTGGCCCGCACAGGAAAACTGATGAAGTAAATCCAGAATATAGTTTTATCACTTCACCCAAACCGTCTTTACATTAACAAACTCGCGGATTCCCAGATAGGATAGCTCTCTGCCATAGCCACTTTCACCAATACCACCGAAGGGCAGGCGGGGGTCAGATTTTACAAAATCGTTTACAAAACAGCAGCCGGCGTTTAACTTTTCTTCCGCTATTTTTTGTCCGCGTGGGATGTCGGAAGTAAACACGGCGGCCCCCAGTCCGAACACACTATCGTTGGCAATACGAATGGCATCGGTTTCGTCCTTTGCCCTGATGAGTGCCGCTACGGGGCCAAACAGCTCCTCATGGTATGCCGGCATTCCGGGCTGCACATCCACAAGCACAGTGGGTGGATACCATGCTCCCTTCTGATCGGGAATATAACCGCCCAGCAAACACTTTGCACCCTTTTCAATGCTCTTCAAAACCTGCTCGTGCAATTCATCCCGCAGATTTTCCTGAGCCTGCGGACCCAGATCGGTATCGTTGGCAAAAGGATCGCCCATCTTTTTGGCTTCCATTTTCTCTAAAAAGAGCTTCTCAAATTTGTCATAAACATCTTCCACGATAATGAAGCGTTTGGCAGCAATACAGCTTTGTCCGCCATTGATCAGGCGACTGGTAACGCAGGTTTCGGCGGCATACTCGAGATCGGCATCTTCAAGAACAACATATGGGTCGCTACCCCCAAGCTCCAGTACCGTTTTTTTGATCATTTCGCCGGCTTTTTTGGCTACAGCACTTCCGGCACCCACGCTACCGGTAAGAGTGACAGCCTTTACCAGAGGGTTTTCAATAACATCGGCAACCTTACTGCCGGGTATGCGCATGGTACGAAACACATTTTCCGGGAAACCGGCCTTCTGAAAAACTTCTTCTATGGCCATGGCACACCCCATCACGTTGGAAGCATGTTTGAGTAATGCGGTATTTCCGGCCATAAGCGCAGGGGCCGCAAAGCGGAATACCTGCCAGAAAGGGAAATTCCAGGGCATTACTGCCAGCACCACACCCAGCGGGTTGTAAGCAATATAACTGGCATGGGCATCGGTTTTAATTTCTTCATTGGAAAGGAAAGCTTCGGCATGTTCGGCATAATAATTACAGCAGGCTGCACACTTTTCCACTTCTGCCATAGCCTCTTTCATGGTCTTGCCCATTTCGAGCACCATCAGGCGGCCGTACTTCTCCTTTTCTTCCAGCAAAACATTGGCAGCTTTATCCATAAGTTCCGCTCTTTGTGTAAAGGATATTTCCTTCCATTTCAACCAGGCGTTATGGGTCTGATCGATTATGGCTTTTACCTCATCTCTGTCATGCTGGCTATAAGTAGAGATCATCTCTCCGTTAGCGGGATTTATTGATTTAAACATACTAAAGGTTTTTGAAAAATAAAGATAGGGGTTTTCATGGAAATTTACCTGCAGATCAATAACGGAAAACTTTAGTAATTCGGGAAAATAGCTTATAGTTTTTTTGAATTATTTGAGTTATAACTCAAATTTATTATATTTTTTTTGAGTTGTAACTCAAAATTATTAATTTTATCCACTAACAGATACCTGAAGAAATGATTTTACGACAACTCCAACCGATCATAGAGGAAAAGCTCTTCCAGGGGAAAGCTCTGATCATATTAGGCCCCAGGCAGGTGGGTAAATCGACTTTGCTAAATATGATCTCAAATGGATTGAGAAAGGATGTACTGTTTCTCAATTGTGATAACAATGATATAAGAAAGCAATTGAGTGAGCCGGGGATCAATGAGCTTCGCAGAATTATTGGAAAAAGTGAGATTGTATTTATAGATGAAGCTCAACGGGTGCTAAATATAGGTCTTACTTTGAAACTCATTACCGATCAAATGCCAGAAGTGCAATTGATTGTTACAGGTTCATCATCACTGGAGCTTTCCAACCTTGTTAACGAGCCTTTAACCGGCAGGAAATTTGAATACCAGTTGTTCCCGCTTTCATTTCAGGAAATTTCCAACCATTATGGATACATCGAAGCCAAAAGAAATCTGCATCAGTTCATTGTTTTTGGCACCTACCCTGATGTTGTGAACAATACGGGTAACGAACCTGAAGTATTAAGTAACCTTGTAAGCAGTTATCTTTTTAAGGATGTTTTTATGTACCAGGATATCCGTAAGCCTGAGTTTATTGAGCAATTACTTGAAGCCCTGGCTCTTCAGATGGGTTCTGAAGTTTCATTTAATGAACTGGCGCAATTGCTGAAAAGCGATCCTCATACGGTACAACGATATATCAGTTTGCTGGAGAAGGCATTCATCATTTTCAGACTTAGATCATTTAGTCGCAACGTGCGAAATGAATTGAAAAAAAGCCGGAAAATATACTTCTACGATAATGGAATACGAAATGCCATTTTAGGTAATTACAGCCAATTGGATTCACGAACCGACCGTGGTGTATTATGGGAGAATTTCTTTATTGCAGAAAGAATGAAATACCTGCATTACAATAAAATCTTTGCAAAAAGATTTTTCTGGAGAACAGCTCAGCAGATGGAAATCGACTATCTGGAAGATTACAATGGCAAACTAACTGCCTTTGAAATCAAATGGAATCCTTTAAATAAATTAAAATTTCCTTTGTCATTTACCAAAAACTACCCTGATGCAGAATGTATTTCAGTTCATACTGATAACTTCCAGGAATTTATAGGGGTGTAGGCATGAGAATCTATCGTCTTTAAAGTCCTTTCGGGCAATATCTTAGCCCGGCCGGGAACTTAAAGTCCCGACCGGGCTGGTGTAATCCCGAAGACTGTTAACAACTTCTGAAAATTAATTTTTAAACTAAAGTTTCAGAACAGTAATTTTGTATTCCGGTTAGAAAAAAGGATTACTTACCGGAAAGCCTCTGCTTTCCACATCAACTAAAACATGACCGGAAATCCATCTCCTGCTCCTGTTGTCCAATCTGTGCAACAATCAAATGCCCGCTTAATTCTCTCTGATAACACTTTTTATGAAGGCTATTCTTTTGGTTTCAGAAAAGCCATAGCCGGAGAAGTGGTTTTTAACACTGCCATGTCGGGTTACCCCGAAAGCCTTACCGACCCGTCGTATCAGGGGCAGATACTTGTGCTGACCTACCCGCTGATCGGGAATTACGGCGTGCCTCCCATGACCATAGAGCAGAATCTGCTTAAGTATTATGAGTCGGAAAACATTCATATTTCAGGACTGATCATTTCGGAATATTCTTTTGAATCAAGCCACTGGAATGCCTGGAAAAGTCTTTCCGGCTGGCTCATCGAGCAGCAGATCCCGGCAATTGGCGGTATTGATACCCGTGCTTTGACAAAGATCCTTCGTGAAAAAGGCAGTATGCCAGGCAAAATCGAATTTGCAGGACAATCCGCAGAATTTACCGACCCCAACGAACGTAACCTGGTAAATGAAGTCAGCACCCGCGAAGTAATTACCTATGGCAGCGGGAAATATAAAATTGCCCTGGTAGATTGTGGTGTAAAGTTCAATATCATTCGTAAATTGCTTGAACGCGATACAACCGTTATACGGGTTCCGTGGGATTATGATTTTACCACCATCGATTACGACGGTCTGTTCATTTCCAATGGCCCGGGCGATCCTAAAAAATGTACTGCCACCATACAGAATATCTCAAAAGCCCTGCAACAGGATAAACCCATTTTTGGCATTTGCCTGGGAAACCAGTTGCTGACCCTTGCCGCCGGTGGCGATACCTACAAACTGAAATACGGCCACCGAAGTCACAACCAGCCCGTATTGCTCAAAGGCTCCAGCCGTTGCTTCATCACATCACAAAACCATGGTTTTGCCACCGATTATAGTTCGCTGGATGATGAGTGGGAAGAACTCTTTGTAAACCTTAACGATCAAACCAACGAAGGCATAAAGCACAAAAGCAAGCCATTTTTCTCAACCCAGTTTCACCCCGAAGCCTCCAGCGGCCCAACGGATACGGATTTTTTGTTTGATGAGTTTATTGATAAAATTAAGTTTACCGGAGAGTCGGAGAGACGCTGAGATTTTTTGAGAAAAAGTTTTTACTCTATGTGTTAACGCCTATCAGCATTTGTCCTGTTTCTGAGAAAAATTAAAATCTAAAAAAGAAAAAATTTGAATTTATTGCCAGAAATACAGCACGTTACTATAAAAAATACTCTGTGTCTCTGTGTCTCTGCGGTTCAAACTTAAAAATATGAAAATTAAAAAAGCCCTCGTAATAGGTTCCGGTGCCCTCAAAATCGGTGAAGCCGGCGAATTTGACTACTCCGGCTCACAGGCGCTGAAAGCCCTGAAAGAAGAAGGTATACACACAGTACTAATTAACCCCAATATTGCTACGGTACAAACATCCGAAGGAATTGCCGACACAATTTACTTCCTCCCGGTTACCCCGTTTTTTGTGGAGAAGGTAATCCGCAAAGAAAAACCCCAGGGTATTCTGCTGGCATTTGGTGGTCAAACGGCACTCAACTGCGGTGTTGAATTAGAGCGAAGCGGTGTGCTGAAAAAATATAAAGTGCAGGTATTGGGTACCCAGGTGGATGCTATAATGAATACCGAAGACCGGGAACTTTTTGTAAAAAAACTGGATGAGATCAATGTGCTGACCATTAAAAGCGAAGCAGTAAACTCAGTAAATAAAGCAGTGAGAGCGGCCAATGAACTTGGTTATCCGGTTATCGTAAGAGCTGGTTATACACTTGGGGGCCAGGGAAGCGGCTTTTGTAATGATGATGTTGAACTTGAACAACTTGCCCAAAAAGCCCTGAATCATGCACCGCAGATCCTGATAGAAAAATCACTGAAAGGATGGAAGGAAGTGGAATATGAAGTGGTACGCGACCGCTATGACAACTGCATTACGGTGTGTAATATGGAAAATTTTGACCCGCTGGGAATACACACCGGTGAAAGTATTGTCATTGCTCCTTCTCAAACACTTACCAACACCGAGTACCATAAACTCCGTGAAATTGCCATCAAAATTGTTCGTCATATCGGTATTGTAGGAGAGTGTAATGTTCAGTATGCGCTCGACCCCCAGTCGGAAGATTACCGGGTAATAGAAGTAAATGCCCGCCTTTCGCGCTCCAGCGCACTGGCATCGAAAGCTACAGGTTACCCACTGGCATTTGTTGCAGCGAAACTGGGTTTAGGTTATGGCTTGCATGAATTGAAAAATGCTGTTACCCAAACCACACCTGCATTTTTCGAACCTGCCCTGGATTATGTGGTTTGCAAAATACCCCGCTGGGACCTGGGGAAATTCCGCGGCGTTTCCAAGCAAATCGGAAGCAGCATGAAAAGTGTGGGTGAAGTAATGGCCATAGGCCGGAACTTTGAAGAAGCAATGCAAAAGGGGCTTCGAATGATAGGACAAGGAATGCATGGTTTCGTAGAAAACAAGGAGCTGGAAATTTTCGGCAGGGAAGAAATCGCAGAACAACTCAGCAACCCCACCGATACGCGCATTTTTGTCATTGCCATGGCATTGCAACATAATTTTACTGTTGATGAAATCCATAAACTCACAAGGATTGACCGTTGGTTTTTATACAAACTGAAAAACATTACCGATCTGAAATCAGAAATTGCACCCTATGCAGAAATTTACCAGTTACCGCAAGAATTGCTGCACAAGGCCAAACAATTTGGCTTTTCCGATTTCCAGATCGCCAAAAACCTGGTAAAAAATACCCGGAAAGATGTTACGGAATACAGTCTCAAAGTGCGTGAACATCGTAAAAAACTGGGTATCATGCCGGTAGTAAAACAGATAGATACCCTGGCAGCCGAATTCCCCGCACTAACCAATTATCTCTATCTCACCTATCATGGTTCTGAAAATGATATCCTTCCGGAAAATGATCAGAAGTCAGTAATTGTGCTTGGCTCAGGAGCCTATCGCATCGGCAGCAGCGTAGAGTTCGACTGGTGCAGTGTAAATGCCCTGCAAAGTATCAGCAAAGCGGGATTGCGTTCCATCATGATCAATTATAACCCCGAAACCGTAAGTACCGATTACGACATCTGCGACCGGTTGTATTTCGATGAGCTTTCTTACGAAAGGGTTATGGATATTATAGAATTTGAAAACCCCAGGGGAGTAGTGGTTTCCATGGGTGGGCAAATCCCCAATAACCTGGCCATGCGTTTACACAAGGCTCATATCAACATCCTTGGTACCTCTGCCCTTTCCATTGACCGGGCCGAAGACCGGCACAAATTCTCATCCATGCTCGACAGTCTTGATGTTGATCAGCCACGCTGGAAAGAGCTCACCACAGTTAAGGAGATTTATAAATTTGTTGAAAAAGTAGGGTTCCCTGTTCTGATACGCCCATCCTACGTGCTGTCAGGTGCTGCCATGAATGTGGTTTCCAACATCGGTGAACTGGAGCATTTCCTGAAACTGGCTGCCAACGTTTCCAAACAATATCCGGTAGTGGTTTCGGAATTCATTGAAAATGCCAAAGAAATTGAATATGATGCGGTTGCAAACAAGGGAGAAATTGTGGTGTACGCCATCTCTGAGCATGTTGAATTTGCTGGAGTGCACTCAGGGGACGCCACCATTGTATTTCCGCCCCAGAAGATCTATGTGGAAACCATACGCAGGATAAAACGGATTGCCCGGCAAATTGCAATGGAACTTCAGATCACCGGCCCCTTTAACATGCAGTTTCTGGCAAGGGATAACGATATCAAAGTTATTGAATGCAACCTGAGAGCATCCAGAAGTTTCCCCTTTGTTTCCAAAGTTTTGAAGACCAACTTCATTGATCACGCCACACGTGTTATGCTGGGAGAGAAAGTGGAGAAACCTGAAAAATCTTTGTTCGAACTGGATTATGTGGGTGTGAAAGCTTCGCAATTTTCTTTTTCGAGATTGCAGAAAGCTGACCCTGTGCTGGGTGTGGAAATGGCAAGTACAGGTGAAGTGGGCTGCCTGGGAGAAGATTACTATGAAGCCATCCTCAAGTCCATGCTGTCAGTGGGTTATACTATTCCAAAGAAAAATATTCTGCTGTCAACAGGCCCGGCAAGATCAAAAACAGAATTGCTCATCAGCGCCAGAATGCTGCACGAAAAAGGCTATAATCTCTTTGCAACACGTGGTACACAGCAATTCATGGAGAATAATAATATTCCCTGTACCATGTTGCACTGGCCCGATGAAAATGCTCATCCCAATACACTGGAATATATCAAGTCGCGTAAAATTGATCTGGTAATCAACATTCCAAAGAATCTGACGCAAAATGAGCTTTACAATGATTATGAGATCCGCCGCAGTGCTATCGATTTCAATATCCCGCTCATTACCAATGCACGCCTTGCAAGCGCTTTTATTTATGCATTCTGCAGGTTAAAGGCAGATGAGCTTGCCATTAAAAGCTGGGATGAATATAAATAGAAAAAATATTTTCTGGCTGCAACTTTCCCGCTGAATTTTTCGTCTTAGATTCGGAAGCGATATATTCATCAATCCATAGAAACGGATGAAATATTGTTCTAATATTGGTACGATCAATATATTGTTTTCCACCAAAAAAACCACTTACCATGAGAGCTCTGCGATTACCACTATGGATTGTAGCTGTATTAATGCTCACTGCCATATCTGTTGAACCCGATGACCGCGACCAAACAGCCTATGTGCCAATCTTTATGAAGAAATCTGATCTGCCCAACAGTGTTTTCATACAGGAGGCACGGGAGTTTGAAACCCCCGGAAAGATTTACATTTATGGAAACATGATCTATATTGTTGATTTGTTTAAGGGTATCCATATTATTGACAACCAGGATCCTTCCAATCCACTTAAGATTGGGTTTCTTTATATTCCCGGTGTGATGGATCTGGCCATCCGCAACAATGTTTTGTTTGCCGATAATTCCATCGACCTGGTTTCTATAGATATCAGCTCCTATCCCCAGATCAGCATACTTGACAGGGTAGCTGAAGTATTTCCGGAGCCCACTCCACCTGACCTGTTATGGATACCCTGGGCCTATTCTTCCAAAAGACGACCAGAAAATACTGTTATTGTGGCCTGGGTAAAATAATACGTAACGATTGCAGAACGATATTTTCAACACCAATAATCACACTGAACTCGAGTCACCAAAACAATCATCATGAGAAAAAACATTTTTCCAATTATCCCGCTAATCCTTTTAATCTTTTTATCCTGCTCAAAGGATGATACCATGCGGGGAGACACCGGAACAGGCGGCTCAATGGCAAGGTTTACCATCAGGCACAATTACCTCTATACGGTTGACCATATGAGTTTACACACATTCGGTATTGCTCAACCCGAACAGATTAAACATCTCCACAAACAATTCCTGGGATTTGGTATAGAAACCATATTCCCTTCAGCTGATTATCTTTTTATCGGAGCAATTGACGGAATGCATATTTATGGACTAACCAATCCGGAAAACCCCAATAAAATAAGTTTTACACCGCATTTTATAAGCTATGATCCGGTGGTGGTGCAGGGTGATTTCGCATACGTTACCTTGCGTAGTGCGCCCAATATGCAATGGGGAGAAAATGTTCTGCTCGTATTTGATATCAGTAAACCCGACTCACCGCAGTTGCTTGCTGAACATCAGATGACCAACCCTCGTGGTTTGGGTATCGACAATGATCTGCTATTTATTTGTGATGATATGCTAAAAGTTTTTCAGGTGGGAGGCAACGGTTACGATATTGAGCTCCTGCAAACCTTCAACATACAGGCCATAGATGTGATTCCGTCCGGAAACCGACTATATGTGGTTGCTGAAGATGGCCTGTACCAGTATGATTTTGATGGAAAAAGTGTAAGTTTGCTAAGTAAATTGACTATCTCAAAACCATGAAAACAAAAATTATAAACCTTATTTTGACATTTGCACTTTTTAGTGGCCCATTGGCAAAGGCAAACCAACCTAATGAAAATCATTCCAATGATTTAATACCTAAGTTTATTTTCACTGTGCAACCTTTATATGCTATAATCAATGGACTTCGGGTTGATACAGAGATAATTCTTCGCAGGAATCACAGCCTGCAACTGTCTCCCATACTGTTTTACAGCAATAATTTTTCAGGTTCCGATATTTCCGGAGTGTACTTTGACCGTAAGCGAGGCGCCGGACTTCATTTTTACCACCGGTTTTACCCGGGCAAGGGGCTTGGCAAATCAAGTCTTCACATTAGTCACGGCCCCATGTGGCATTTCAATAATATCAAATGGCAGGAGACCATCCCCGGAGACAAGGTTGAACGCTTCAACTCCATTCATAGAATCGGATGGGATGTGATGATCGGAAGCTATTTCATTTCATCTGACCGATTTTTTTTGGATGTTTACACAGGTATGGGAATCCGGCACTCAATATTGAGAACTGATGCTGATAATCTGCAGGAGATGAATTATTATTACTGGAGCCCGGGTTATAGTGGTGCCATTTTATTGCTTGGATTCAGAGTGGGCCTGGCCACCGGCACAAATTCATTTTGATAGGATTAATAAAGTGATTAAACTTTACAACATGAAAAATATTTTAATACTCTTTTACATCTTAATGTTTTTTCCCTTCGGTAATCTTTTTGCGCAGGAACCGGAAAGCGAATACCATCATAATTTTCTGATAATGGGTGTTCCTCAGCATTTATTTCAAAATGGTATCCGCATTGAATTTGACAGAAGGCTCAATAACCCTCAGAATTGGTTAATCGTTGCACCAACAGTTTACTACCGGGGACAGCGGGGTAACTGGCTGATTGGAAATTTCAACGTGCACAGCATGTGGGGAGCCGGACTTGAAGTCTTTTATCGCAGGTTTATGAAAGACCGGCCTGAACCCGGTGGGTTTTATCTTTCGGGTGGAACAGGTTATCGCTTTGTAAATCAGGAATATCGTGGCGATCGTTGGGATATTTACACAGAAAACGGCCTTACATTTTACCGATATAATAATAGCAGTTGGCACAAGCAAAATCATACATTCAGCCTTAAGGGAACTGCCGGATACCAGTTCGTAACTGAGCAGCACCTGATGCTTGATGTTTTTATAGGATACGGACTTCTGTTATCCAGGCAGGATATTCCAGACAATGTGGAAGTGCTGAGCCACTTTGACAATGATGCATTTAGTTTTGGCTATACCGGGTTGCTTTATGAAATTGGAGTAAGACTGGGTATTGGCTGGTAGCCCCGGAAACAGATTATTTTTTTATTTATGCCTTCCCTGGAGCACCTTAATCACATCTGCAATTTCCATATCCTGCTCTGCCAGCAGTACCATCAGGTGATATAGCAGGTCGGCAGCTTCCTGTTTGAATTTTTCCTTATCCCCTTTCATGGCTTCAATGACACACTCAACGGCTTCTTCACCCACCTTCTGGGCAATGCGTGGCAGTCCTTTTTCAAACAACCGTGCCGTATAAGATGACTCAGGCGAGGCACCTTTACGCCCTGTGATCACCTTCTGCAAATGGTTGATAAATGCCAGCTCCGGACCGGGGTCATCGTGAAAGCAGGTAGGATTACCGGTATGACAAACAGGACCATCTGGTTCTGCATAAATGAGCAAAGTATCGTTATCGCAATCTTCATAGATCTGTATAACTTTCAGGAAGTTGCCACTGGTTTCTCCTTTGGTCCACAGGGTATTGCGGGTGCGGCTGAAGAAGGTAACCTTACCGGTTTCCCGGGTTTTCTGCAGGGCTTCTTCATTCATGAAGCCTGTCATTAAAACTTTGCCACCTGCGGGCTCCTGTATGATGGCCGGTATGAGGCCGTTTAATTTATTGAAGTTCATGTTTTTTTGTTTTTATGGAACGCTGATTTTTATGATCAGTTATGATTTTGTATGATCAGCTTTTATCATATTAATCAGCGTCATCTGCGTTCAATCAGTTTATTGAAGTTCATGTTTTTTGTTTTTTATGGAACGCTGATTTTTATGATAATTATGATTTCTTATGATCATTTTTAATCTTAACAATCAGCGTAATCCGTGTTCTATTAAATTTTTACTGCAGAATTCCTGAATAATAGCCAGGATAATGCCGTTTTGTTTTTTTGAAGTTCATGTATTTTATCTTTATGGAACGCTGATTTTTATGATGGTTATGATTTCTTATGATCATTTTTAATCATAACAATCAGCGTCATCCGCGTTCTATTTAAATCTAACATTAATCCCCTCCCTTTTCAAATACTCCTTCAATACCGGAATGGGTATGGTATCGTAATGAAATACGCTGGCAGCCAGGGCAGCGTCAGCTTTGCCAATGGTAAAAGCATCGGCAAAGTGTTCGGGTTTGCCTGCTCCACCTGAAGCTATGAGCGGAATGCTCAGACTTCCTCCCAACTCGCGAAGGGTTTCATTTGCAAAACCGTTTTG
>REDJ01000037.1 GCA_007693555.1 Bacteroidota bacterium | reverse complement strand
ACATGGATCGTTTGTTCCTTGATGATGTATTTGTGCAGGTTGTAATACCACAGGAGCCGCAGGTTGCTGATCTAACCCTCAACGTAAGAATGATTGTCTGGGAAGAACTGGGTATATTTGACCCGGCTGAAGACTATGTTGATGTGGCCGGTACTTTCAATAACTGGGGTGAAACACCTCTTGTGCTTACAGCATTAAATGATGATGACCTTACATATACCATTACCATTCCCGAACTGGAAGTAGGAGAAACATTTTTTTTCAAATTCAGGATCAATGGTTCATGGGATGATGATACAGCAGAGTTTCCATTTGGGGGCCCCCCAAGGGAGGTCGTTTTACAAGATTCAAATAATACTTATTCCTATTGGTATAATGATGATCTGCCTATAGTTTTGTATGAGCTAACATTATTGGCTAATCCCGAAAATGGGGGCAATGTGGAGGGTGCTGGAAATTATCAGAGCGGAGAGCAGGTTTTGCTAACAGCTATACCCTTCGAGGGAGATGAAAGTGAGCCTGGTTTCAATCCGGAAAATACTGCGATATTAATAGATTATACTGCGGGTTTCGAATCACTACCCCCGATAATAAATGATGAGCTTACCAGAGGTGCATCTTTTGATGGAAGATATGTTTATATTGTCTCAAGAAAAAATGGCAACTTCATATATGTCTGGGATTCAGACAATCCATCATCTGAACATTTTAGCCTTGATTTTGGTGGAGTTGTTGAAGGTGGAACATGGGATATCTCAGATGTACAAGTTTCCGGTACGTATATTTATGCGACAAATATGGTTATGCACGTTGGGGAAGTATCTAAGGTTTACAGATGGAATGGAGTTAATGATTCAAATCCTGAGGTAATTTTAGAATTCACCTTACCCGATCATAATATCCGCCTTGGTGATGCTCTCTCAATTGTTGGAACACCACCGGAAAATGGGAAAATTATCATGTCTAACTTCGCATGGCCCTCCAATGCCAGTGAATTTTTTGTCTGGAATTTTGACCAGGGTAACATAACAAATGAGATCTGGCCAATTGATCCCGAAAATGCCCTTAGACTTGGTCAATATGGAAGAATCAACGCCATTGATGGAGAACCCGATCTCTATGTTTTATCTGGCGCTGAGATGGGAATTGGGTTGATTAACTCCTCGGGAGAATTGATTTTTGATACTTCTGAAGATATTATTCAGTTCCGATCATACGACCCAAACATTTTTGAATACAATGGTGCAAGATATCTTAGCTATACTGTAAATAGAGAATGGGAAAATCAGGGAGTCTTCTTTGAAGTTGTAGACATTTCCGAGGGGACAGATAATTTAGATGCATTACAGAACTTAACTGCCGGCAATATTAATGACAAAAAAGTACATGTCCATTCTTTTGGTCCAGCTAACCCCGTGATGTGGGTAGGAGCTTGCAATAGCGTTAGATTTAGTAATCATGGAAATCCCAGAATACTTGCCTTTTCGTTATTGAGTGGCTTTTTAGTTACAGAGTTTTCAGCAGATCCTGTTGAACCGGGATATGAGTTTATCAATTGGACGGATCCTGAAAATAATATAGTAAATACGGAAGCTCAATTTACGTATACTATGCCTGATTATGACATCACTTTAACGGCTAATTTCGAACCAATTATTGTAGAACCCGAAGTATTTACCCTTTCAATTACAGTATCACCTGAAAACTCCGGTACTACCACAGGAGCTGGAGAATATCTGGCAGGTGAACAAGTAAATATAACAGCTATTGCCAACGAAGGATATGAGTTTGTTGAATGGACGAATCAGGATGGTAATATTATAAGTACCATGGATGAATACTCTTTCGCTATGCCAGAAGAAAATCTTGAAATATTTGCCAACTTTATAGAGCCAGAGCCGGAATATTTCAATCTTATCCTTCTTGTAAATCCGGAAGATTCAGGAGTTATAACAGGTGAGGGAGAGTATGAAGCGGGTGAGATGGTAAATGTCACTGCAACAGCAAATGAAGGATATATTTTTATAAACTGGACAGATATAGAAGGATTTGAAGTGAACGCAAATTCATCATTTGATTTTCAAATGCCACAGGAAAACAAGACGCTTGTAGCAAATTTTGATTTGGAAAATATATTTGATGAAATCATGCCGCTCGGATTAAAAATATATCCAAATCCAACTTCAGATATTGTCAAAATATCCTCTGATCAGCAAATACAAAAGATTTTTGTTATGGATATTTTTGGAAAGGTAGTTTATTCAAATCAAACTGTTTATGATTTTTACCTTGATTTTAATACCGGGCAACTTGCAACTGGCTCTTATTTCATCCAAATTCATTTTGAGAATTTTATAATTAAGAGGGCTTTGCAAGTTCTCAGATAATCAACCATATGTTTTAAAACTGACTTTTTTCTGAAAATTATTGAAATGTACTGGTTATGACATTAAAAATGTTAGTTCATTCATTGAATTTACGAAAGAATTTACAGCTATATATTAAACAATTTTTATGCTATTAATCTTAAAACATTTAATATAAACATTTTATGCGCCAATTAGAACTTCAAATCATAAAATGCTATTTCTTAATAAAATTAAATAAAGCTTTGAAATCACAGAAATTATTGCTAAAATTGCATCTTCAAATCCAGATTTGCAATCAGTTAATTTTTTTTTAATCACATCATTTATTTCATTATTAACTAAACATTAAAACCATGAAAAAAATTACAATTACAGGCATGTTGATGCTATTGGGCTTATTTCTCATAAGCAGCGGCATCCATGCAACGAACAAGGAAAGTATTTTTGATGACATAGTAACCGTAATGGAGAGAACTACCTCTGCCGGGAACCTACCTGCTATTATCGATAATGCAGGTGCCAATCGCGGAGCAGGTTTTAACGGGCAATATGTTTTTGTTGCTTCACGCCAGACACAAGGTGAAGTTAATAGATTCGTTTATTACTGGGATGTAAATAATCCTGATGCTCCCCCACAGCAATTAGATATGACAGGAGTAGACGGGGGTTTTCATGTTGTTAATGATATGACTGTTGTGGGAAACCACATTTTTGCAGGCAACCTGGTATTGCCTGGAGTTTTTAAAATGTATCACTGGAACGGCATCACTGCCCAACCATCCTTATTAATTGAGTACGATTCAGGCACTGCAAGACTGGGTGATGCTTTTACTGTATTGGGTGACCCGGATGATTTTGCTTTGATCATTGTGAGCCAGCATGGTGGAAAATCATTTTATATCTGGGCTATGGAAAACGGGGAGTTGGATTTTGACGAGCCCCTGATCGTTCCCTTTGATGAACTTCCTGCCGATTTAAACTTCAGCAGAGTGACCTTTCCTGATGGAGAAGACGAGTTTCCCATTATCAGTGGCCCGGCCGGTGTGTTTGTTATAGGTGAGGATAACGATATTGTTCTGACTATCGAGCAGAGCTTTTTCCCGGGCTGGCCCATGTACGCACATGTATTTACTTATGAAGGAGGCAGATACTTTGCATTTATGCATGTAAAAGACAATCCGGCTGCCAACGTGATGTATGTTCTCGACATTACCGAAGGTGAAGATGTTCTTGAAGCGCTGCAAATTCTTAAAAACGGAACCTTTACTGAAAAAGTTGTACACTTTTACGACATGGGCTCTGTTCCCAACGGTAATGCAAGCGTAAGCATGGACGTGGTAATTGATTCCTTTGGAAATCTATGGCTGATGGGCTTTGCTGCAGGAAACGGGTTTGTGGTTCAGCGTATTGGTGATGCAGGCCCTGGTGGCCAGCCATTACCATTAATGGAGACCTTTGACGGTGAAGGAGAAGAAACCCCAGATACCTGGCTACCTGAAGGCTGGGCCAGCTTTACACTGGATGATGATGGTGAAGAATTCAGCTGGTACTGGTCGCCCGGTCCTGCCGCTGACCCCAACGGACAAATGCGCTCGCAGTCTGCCTACCAGGATGACGGCACATGGTTCGCGCTTAATCCCGATAACTGGCTGGTTACTCCTCAGATTTACATGAGCGAAATCAGTGGAGATGAAATCATTGAATTATCCTTCAAAATCGGCACAGGTGCTCAAACTCCTGGCTTTAAACTTGAGAATTACAGTGTCCTGATTTCTGCAACGGATACAGAACCTGACTCGTTTACCACTCTTTGGACTGAAACCCTAACTTCTGACTTTGAACAAAATGCATTGTACCCGAGAGAGCTGGATCTGTCAGAATATGCAGGTCAGGATGTTTATCTGGCTTTCAGGCACCATGATGTTACAGACATGGATCGTTTGTTCCTTGATGATGTATTTGTGCAGGTTGTAATACCACAGGATCCTCAATTTGCCGATCTCACTCTTAACGTAAGAATGATTGTATGGGAAGAACAGGGTATATTTGACCCGGCCGAAGACTTTGTGGATGTAGCAGGCACATTCAATGAATGGGGTGATGAAGAGCTGCTGCTCTCTCCGCTGGATGATGAATTCCTCACATACACCATAACCATTGAAGATCTGGAAGTGGGAGAAACCTATGAATTTAAATTCAGAATCAACGGATCATGGGATGATGAAACAGCAGAATTCCCGTTCGGCGGCCCTGCAAGAGAAGTTACCATTGTGGATGGTGAAAACATACACACCTTCTGGTACAACGATGATGAGCCTACTACGGTTGCTGAGGTAATGGAAAATTTTATCAATCTTTTCCCCAACCCGGCCAACAGCCAGGTTCAAATCACCTCTGACAGTAACATTATGGAAGTATCTGTTTACAACATAGCCGGACAGCAGATTTATCGCCATTCTCTTGAAACCCAAAACCATATCATTAATCTGAATGATTTCAATAATGGAATTTACATGGTAAGGATCCTTACCCGGGAAGGTATGCAAACAATGAAGTTGCAGGTAGTGAAGTAATGGACAGGTAGATGATTAATTGAAAAGCCCCGCCTTTAGGCGGGGTTTTTTTATTTTATTCACTCACGGGGCCATCATTCCACCACCCGTCCGGCCAGGACTACAGCTCCTGCCCGGACTAAAAACAGATTTACCAACCCATAAATATTGCGCTGCAAAACCCATATGGTTCTCAAAGCCACCGGTGCGTGCAGCGCCCGGTATCATTCAGGTTGCAAACTTCTATCACTATTTTGCTCCTACAGAGCAATCGGAATCAAACGAATCGCTGAGATTTAAAACCAAATAAGCAGAAAAACCAAAACCATTTAGCCCGCCTGGTTCTGCCGGACCGGCCTTGGAGGATTCACGGTAACAATGCAAGTGAAATGAAGC
The DNA here is from genome assembly GCA_007693555.1 of Bacteroidota bacterium. Lineage (GTDB taxonomy): Bacteria > Bacteroidota > Bacteroidia > Bacteroidales > UBA7960 > SKVR01. The sequence goes on along the minus strand of REDJ01000037.1, from coordinate 10,268 downwards.
GTTAAAAAAATTTGCAGTCACATTTCCGGCGAAAGAAGCACCAAAGCAGCATGAATTCAATTTCAGAAAACCAAACATCCATCACAGTTCATGTGACCTTAAATTTTTTAGCGGAATGAACGCTGCATTGTCGGGAATCCTCCGAAGCCTTGATTTTTTGCTTCTTTTTTATTAAGAAAAAAGATGAATAAAATTTAGTTTTAGTGAGGCCATGACCAAAAGCCATACCCTCACAGGCGTTCATTCCGCCACCCGTCCGGGTAGGACTCCAGTTCCTGCCCGGACTAAAAATCGATTTATTAACCGGTAAATATTGCGCTACAAAACCCGCATGGTTCTCGCAATCGCCGCTGCGTGCAGCGCCCGTTATCATGCGGTTGCATGATTCTACAAATGTGGAGCTCCTCCGGAGCAATCGGAATCAAATTAACCGTCGAAGAAAAAAACAGATGAAAAGAAACGCTTGAACAATTCAGCCCTCCAGAGTCTGCCGGACCGGCCTTGTAAAAAATCTGGTAACAAACCAAGGGAAGCGAAGCGTAAAAAAATTAGCAGTCACAATTCTAGCAAGAGAATGATTTGGGCAGACAGAATTTTTCTGTTTTAATTAGCCCTATCAAAACAAATTGTGTGACCTTTAATTTTTTAGCGAAGTGACCGCAGGTTTGTCAGAATTAATGCGAATTCATTTGATAATATATGTTGCATTGAGCTCGTCCCTAAAAGGGACTCGGTTTTTACGAAGCCTTGATTTTTTCTCCCTTTTTTATCAAGAAAAAAGGGAAATAATGGCTGCATTGTCGGGAATCATCCGAAGCCTTGATTTTTTGCTTCTTTTTTATTAAGAAAAAAGATGAATAAAATTTAATTTTAGTGAGGCCATGACCCAAAGTCATACCCTCACAGGCGTTCATTCCGCCACCCGTCCGGGTAGGACTAAAGTTCCTGCCCGGACTAAAAACAGATTTACCAACCCATAAATATTGCGCTGCAAAACCCGCACGGTTCTCACAATCACCTGTATATACAACACTTTTCAAATTTTCAAATGCATAATTTACAATATTTTATTACCTTTCAGGTTTGAAAAGGGACAGGTAAAAATTATTGATTGATTATGCGAAGTCTGAAAGTAAATCTGATAGGTATTTTACTAATTCTTCTGAAATCTTTGTATCCATTGCCCAAAGAGGGTATGCTCCCCAATGACCACACATCAGCTTCACCCGAAAGAGTTGAGCGGGTGCTTATACACCTGGAAAATATTCCCCAGGGCAGCAACCTTTATCCGGGCTCAAACGGTTTTATAAGATTGGAAGGCAGAAGATTCAGACAGGAATCCCGGACACTGGATGCCATAGCAGGTTTCTACGAAGTACCTGCGAGAAAAGGTTACAAGGTTACCGCATTGCACAAAAGCAGCAGTAAAGCTTTCAATGAGCCTCTGGAGTTATGGGGGATATGGAGTGATGTGGATATCAACAACGCAAACAATGAATTTACCTTTGTTCGAAAAATGCCCTATATATTTGATATTCAATCAACATACGACCGCCGCAATGCAATAATACCTTCATTGGTAGTTGGAGATGAGGTAACTTTTCGGGTTTATATGAATAACCCCTCACAGGATTCTTACCGTACCATGGTGATTCTGAACCTTAAAAATACCGGCACAAATCAAGTTTTTCAAATCAGCGAAGAAACCTCGTTACCTGCAGGGGCAATGAGGGAAAGCCTTACAATGAAATTTACCGTCAATGAGGCAGGCGAATATCTGATAGCTCCGGGCATTTTTGTAAAAAGCCGAATAAATCAATGGACAGACTGCTGGGACTGGTCTCATGAACCGGAGCTTTTTGTAACTGCCCAACAGCGCCAGTTGCAATTTGCAGGGTACAACTGGGATGTCAAGGCAGGATTCGGCAATCCGGGATCAAACCTTTGGTCGGATAACCCCTCTGATGTGTGGGTTGATGAATCAGGAAGACTGCACCTTACTCTTGGTATGAAAGAAAATGGCCGCTGGTATGCCACTGAGATCATTTCAAGAGAGACCTTTGATTACGGAACCTACACCTTTTTTATAGAAGCCGAACCGGAGAAATTTGACCCGCATGTAGTTGCCGGAATATTTCTTTACCGCGACGAACAAAACGAAATTGATATAGAATTCAGTCGATGGGGAGATCAGGATAATTATCAGTTTGGAAACTATGTAATTCAACCTTCTGATGTGGAAGGCAATCATTTCAGATTTCCCATATTTTTCAACGGAACACATACGACACATCGCATTGAATGGAAACCGGGTCAAGTGAATTTCAGCAGTTGGCATGGTCATCATCCCGAACCCCCTGACGACAGATACATTGCCCAGTGGCAATATAGCGGCGGAGATGTACCTGAACCCAATGGATTAAAGTTGTTTTTCAATATCTGGTTGTTCAGGGGTATCACTCCCAAAAACGATAATACCGAAAAACTGATTGTCAACAATTTCACTTATATCCCTTTAGAAAAGGAATAAATCTGTGTTTAACACTAAAAAGGATAAACATTCAACAAATTTTATGGTTGAACTTTACATATCAACATTTGTACTAAAATCAAAACTAACCTTAAATCTAAAATAAGAGAATTATGAAGACAGACCTTGAAATTGCAAAAGCGTCGAAAATGAGGCCAATAAAGGAAATTGCGGCAAAACTTGGTGTGGAAGAAAAAGATTTGCATGTGTATGGAAATTACATTGCCAAATTGCCTCTGAAACTCATAGATGAGAATAAGGTCAAAAACAAAAAGCTTGTGCTGGTAACTGCCATTACCCCTACCCCTGCCGGTGAAGGTAAAACCACCACAAGCATAGGTCTTACTGAAGGCCTGAACAAAATAGGAGTAAAAACCACTGTAGTTATCAGGGAACCGTCTCTCGGGCCTGTGTTTGGTATCAAGGGAGGTGCTGCCGGGGGAGGTTTTTCGCAGGTATTGCCCATGGAAGATATTAACCTGCATTTCACCGGTGATCTGGCGGCTGTGGAAAAAGCGCACAATTTACTTGCTGCCCTGGTTGATAACCATCTGCAAAGTCGCAACAATACGCTGAATCTTGACCCGCGTAAAATCATCTGGAAACGCGTGATGGATATGAATGAAAGATCATTGCGCGATATTATTATCGGTATGGGTGGCCCCAAACAAGGTATCCCACGGGAAACCGGCTTTGATATCACTGCTGCATCAGAAGTTATGGCGGCACTTTGTCTTGCAAAGGATATCGAGGACCTGAAAGAAAAATTCGGCAACATCCTCGTGGGGTACACGTATGATGACGAACCCGTTTACGCCCGCGATTTTAATGCACAAGGTGCCATGGCTGCACTCATGAAGTATGCAATCATGCCCAACCTGGTTCAAACCATCGAAGGCAATCCTGCCATCATACACGGTGGCCCGTTTGCGAACATTGCACAGGGTACCAATACTTTGATAGCCACCAAAATGGGACTTACCCTTTCTGATTATGTGGTTACAGAAGCCGGTTTCGCATCAGAACTGGGTGCAGAAAAATTCCTGGATATCAAGTGTCAGTATGGTGGTCTTTCGCCCAATGCATCAGTTGTAGTAGCTACCATTCGTGCGTTAAAATACCATGGCGGAGCTAAACTGTCATCACTTAAGGACCCAAACACAAGTGCTCTTGAGAAAGGACTGCCCAACCTGGAGAAACATATTGAAAACATCCGTCACTTTAACCTGGAACCCGTTGTGGCCATCAACAAATTCGCCACCGACTCTGATGAAGAAATAAAACTGGTTAAAGAAAAATGCGAAGAACTGAAAGTTAAAGTTGCCGTTTGCGAAGGATGGGAAAAAGGAGGAGAAGGTACAGTTGAGCTAGCCGAGCTTGTAAGAGAAGCTGCAGAAAACTGCACAACCTGCTTCAGGCCATTGTACGACTTTAACTGGGATATTGAGAAAAAACTCCATACCATCGCCACTAAATTATACGGTGCCGATCATGTTGAATACACCGTTAAGGCCAAGCAGCAAATGGCCATGTTTGAAAAAATTGGTCTTGATAAACTTCCGGTATGTGTGGCCAAAACCCAGAAATCACTTTCGGATGACCAGTACAAACTGGGCCGCCCAAAAGGGTTTACCGTTAAGATACGTGAGTTTGAGGTAGCCGCCGGTGCAGGTTTCCTAATCCCCATTGCCGGTACCATTATGCGGATGCCTGGTCTGCCTTCGCTGCCTTCAGCAGAAAAAATTGATATTGACAATGATGGAAATATATCAGGATTATTCTGATAATTTAATTGAATAATTTTACGTTTACTAAAGGTTTCGCGTTTTGCGGGGCCTTTTGTTTTTTATTCTTTCGCAAAGTATTTTTATCCACTTAAACCGGTTTAGTCATTGGGAGAATCACGAACAAATGACAAATTTGGGTTAAATTAGCACGACAAAAACCGGCAAATTTGAAACTTTCCCTCACAGTCATATCAATACTGATATTTCTCCGGGCTTTCTCAGGAGAACCTCCCGGAATGACAAGGGACTTTAAAATACCTGCCTCCCAAAGGGTTCAGCAACTGGATACCCTCAGTATCATCGCCGATAGTTTTTTCATTTTTGGTCCTGATGGTGAGCCTTTAAATGCAGCATTTTATGAGATAGATTTTATAACGGCCCGCATTCAGCTTCGCATACCGGAATTCTGGCTGGAGGATTCACTGCGTGTAACTTACCGGGCATGGCCGGTAAATTTCTCCAAACCTTTATTTGTGCGCGACACTTCACTCATTCGCCTGCCCGGGCCGGGAGAAGACCCCGTAAGCATTCCGGTGAGAACCACCATTCCTGAGCAGGGGCTTTTGCGCTTTGAAGGTCTGCAAAGCTCGGGAAGTATTACCCGCGGACTTACACTGGGTAACCGTCAGGATGCAACTCTCAGTTCAGCCATGAACCTGCAGCTCAGCGGTATGCTTACAGAAGAAATTGAGATACTGGCTGTCATTTCCGACCAGAACATTCCTTTTCAACCTGAAGGAACCACTCAGCAGATTCAGGACTTCGACAGGGTATTCATTCAATTGTCAGGAGGTGGAGCACAACTCACTGCCGGAGACTTTGAAATTGAAAAGCCATCCGGACATTTCCTGAATATCAACCGCAAGGCACGTGGTGCAAGCATTTCTTATGCCAGCGCCGCTGAAGATTCGCTGATACCGGGTGGGGGAAAGTTACGAACCTCTGTTGCCGGAGCCATTTCACGTGGGAAATACGCCCGCAACCAGATACAGGGCATGGAAGGCAACCAGGGGCCATATCGCCTCAGGGGTACTGAAAATGAATCTTTCATCATTATACTGGCAGGTACCGAAAGGGTTTTCGTGGATGGTATATTGCTTACACGGGGTGTGGAAAATGATTATATCATCGACTACAACCTGGCCGAAATAACATTTATGCCCTCCCGCCTTATCACCCGCGACAGCCGGATAATCGTGGAGTTTGAATATGCCGAACGCAATTACGCACGATCCATGCTGTTCACTTCCAACGAAGTGATATACGAAAAGGGCACACTTCGTATTAACTTTTTCAGCGAACAGGACCATCGCAATCAACCCCTGTTTCAGGAAATATCAGATGAAAGGAAAGCCCTGATGGCAAGTGTAGGCGATAGTATACACAGGGCATTCGACTGGAATTTTGACAGTACAGGTTTTAAAAATGACAGGGTAATGTACCGCATGACTGATACCCTTGGTTTTGATACAGTGTTTGTTTTCAGCAAAGACCCTGAGCAGGCTGTGTATCAGGTGGGATTTACCTTTGTGGGTGAAGGAAACGGCAACTACAGGCAAATAAGCAGCTCTGCCAATGGCAGGGTTTACCAGTGGCAGGCACCTTTAAACGGGATACCACAGGGAACCCATGAGCCCATCATTCAACTGGTCACACCTAAGAGGCAACAATTACTCAGCCTGGGTGGGGATATTCGACTTACATCCCAAACCCGGGCCAATGTGGAATATGCATTTTCCAACCGCGACCTGAACCTGTTTTCTGACCTGGACAAGGATAATAATCCGGGACATGCCTTCAGACTCAGTGTAATTGATGAGCGGGGGCAGAGCACAAGAGAAAACCCGGGCTGGAAATACACCACAGAATTCTCGTATGAGCTGGCCGGTCAGAATTTCAATGCCCCCGAAAGGTACAGGGAGGTTGAATTTGAGCGCGACTGGAATTTACACACTACCAGCCCCACTGATGAGCATTTACCAGGATTTTCATTCACTGCCCGGCATGCTGAACGGGGTATGGCACGTTATCGCTTTCAGGCAGTGCTTGCCGGTAATCAATACTCAGGTTACATGAACCGGCTGAATACCCACCTGCATTTAGGAAAAAACATATTGGAATACCAGGGAAGCCTGCTTAACAGCGAGGGATTCCGCAAATCAGACTTTTACAGGCACCGTGCGGGCTATACACGCAACCTGGGCTTTATAAACGCAGGTTTTATCCACCTGATGGAAGACAATAAAATCCGGCCAACAAGAGAGGATACCCTTTCTCTTTCCAGTTTTTCATTTGAAGAAAGAGAAATTTTTATCAGCAATCCCGATACAAGTGCAAATACATACAGGGTTTTTTACAAGCAGCGGATTGACAGGCTACCTGTGGGAAATATTTTTGAAAGAGGAAGCATGGCCCACGATTACGGTTTGCGATACAATGCAAGACGCAACCCAATGCACCGATATAGCTTTCAATTTGTTTACCGCGAGTTGGAAATCGAAAAAGAACAATTTCCCGGAGAACAAAGCGAACGTGCGCTCAATGCCCGGATTGATCATTTCCTGCGACCCGGACAAGGTGTTTTTACTTCCAACATTTTTTATGAAGCCATCAGCAGCATGGAGCGCAAACGGGAATATATTTACGTGGAAGTACCTGCAGGCCAAGGTGTTTACGTGTGGATTGATTATAATGAAAACGGTATTATGGAGCTGGATGAATTTGAGATTGCCCCCTACCCCGACGAAGCAAATTTTATCAGGGTTTTTGTTCCTACGGATGATTTTATACGTACTTACAGCACGGCTATCAGCCAGAGCATCAATCTGGAACCGGCACAGATATGGCGACAGGCTGAAGGCTGGAGAAAATTCGTGTCTCGCTTTTCCAACAGGCTCAATTACAGAATTGATAAAAAAAACCAGGGGGGTCTGGCACCCGAAAACTTCAATCCATTTTTTACCGATATTGCTGATTCGCTGCTTATTACGCTCAATGCCAGTGTTCGTAACTCATTGTTTTTTAACCGTACAAGCCCTTTATGGAGTATTGAATGGACTGTAATGAATAATGCCACCAAAAGCATTCTGAGCAATGGATTTGAAAGCCGCGACAGGCGATCGCAAATCTGGCGGGCCAGATGGAATGTAAGCCGGCAGGTTTCTCTGCATATGAATACACAGCATGGTAATCGTATCAATGAATCAGAGTTCTTTGCCCGTCGAAATTTTAACATCCGTTTTTACGAACTGGAGCCCTCTCTAAACCTGCAGGCACGTCAAAATCTCCGCTTCACATTTTTCTATGGTTTTAGTAACCAGGAAAACACACAAGGCGAAACCGGCGAGAAAGCCCGCATCCATAAAGCAGGACTGGAAACCCGCATGAGTTTTCCTTCGAGAGGCAATCTGCAGTTTCGCTACCAGCTTTCCCAAATAGATTATCCTTTTGCGGAAAATACACCTGTAGCCTTTGAAATGTTGCAGGCCCTCCGACCCGGGTCCAATAATATCTGGAGTATTAACTGGCAGCACAACATAAGCTCATATCTGCAACTCAATCTGAATTATAATGGCCGCAAGCCACCCGATGTACCTGCAATACACACAGGCACGGTGCAGCTCAGAGCATTGTTTTAAGCTATGTAAGAAAATATATTTTATCAAAAGCTAAACGTTAAACTATGTACACTCAGCCTAAAAAATTATGAACCTGTAAATACATTTCTAACTTTCTTTCATTGTAAATTGAATAATAGTTTTACTTTTGCATTTATCCATATATTTATCAAAACACAACCCTTAAAGACAAAACACACATTATGCTCAACCTCATACTCTTCGGCCCTCCGGGTGCAGGAAAAGGGACACAATCGGAGTTGTTGATGTCGCGCTACAACCTCACCTATATTTCAACGGGAGAGGCTTTGCGCAATGAACTCAAGGCAGGAACACCCCTGGGACAACAAGCCAGAAAAATCATTGAATCGGGCGGATTGGTAGATGATGAAATCATTGTTCAGATCATTGGTAATGCCATTCAGTCCGACACCGGTAGTGACGGGTTTCTGTTTGACGGTTTTCCGCGTACCTATGTGCAGGCATATATCCTTGATGGGCTTTTTACCGGTCTGCAAACTTCCCTTACCAAAATTATCATCCTTGAAATTTCTCATGAAGAATGTACCAAAAGGCTTTTGCAAAGGGCCCGTGAACAAGACCGAACAGATGATAATGAAGCAGTTATCAAGCGACGCTTACAGGAATATCATCAAAAAACCCTTCCATTACTGGAATTTTATAAGGATACCGACAAACTTGCAGAGGTGAATGGCCTGGGCACCACCCAGGAAGTTTTTAAGCGCATCAACAAGGTCATTATTGAGGAGATAAACAGTAAGCCTGTGAATATCATGGTTTACGGTTTCCCGGGCTCAGGGAAGACAACACAGGCAAAAAAGCTTGCCGATGAGTTTAACCTTACTTACATCTCAACCAGCGAATTACTGAAAGAAGAAGCCGGATGTGGCTCTAACCTGGCTGAGCAGATAAATCCATACCTGGAAAAAGGATTGCTGGTGCCCGATGAAATCGTTATCCGCCTGATTGAAAAAAAACTCAGAGAAACCGATGGCAACAACCGCGGCTATGTTTTTAAAGGCTATCCGCGCACCCTCGTACAGGCCTACATACTTGACGGTATCATGAAAAAGAAAAACTGCGCCATCAATTGTGTTATCAACATACAGGTGCCCCAGCTTGAGCTGGTAAAACGACTGGATGCCCGCAGCAAAACATCTGACAGTATGCCATACGACAAAAGTGCCGCTACCATAGTTGCCCGCCTTGAGGAACATTCGCAACGAAACGATTCCATTGTAAACTATTACCGCAAAAATAAAATCCTTGTGGATGTAGATGGACAAGGGCATAAGGATGTTGTGTATGAACGTGTAAAAGACCATGTGCTAAGGGCTATTCGGAATCTGAGGTAAGGGCTTAGGATTAAACCCCATATTTTTTTGATCCAAATTATTGCGCATTACTTATAATTCATTTAAAACCATTTTTGTCTGATTTTTTTACAAATTTAAAAACCAATAAAATGGCAAAAAAAATCACATTACTTCTTGTAACTATACTTATTCTGAGCTCATGTCAAACCACAAAGGTCCAGGTATATAGTTCATATCCCGGAATAATACCCATTGATACACTCAATCTGGTTTCCGTAATTTACGGCCCGGTTTTACAACCTGTAATTCCCCTGATTGACGCAGCAGTATTTAACGGGCGCACCAACCGAATTTCTGAACAAATACTGGAAGAGCAAAGGAGAATGACGGATGTTTATAAGGAAACCCTGTTAAAAAACCTGAATAAAAAAATAACAACCTATATTAAGACCGGGGATTATTTCAAAGACGAAGCTGCTGAACCTTATAAAGCAAGAGAAGGAATACTGATTGATAATGAAAACTTTACGGTGGTATGGTTTGATGATGGGGGGATGAACCTGTGGGATTATGACAGAGGCCCAAATATTCGTGACATATTCGAAAACGACCCGCAATTGAAAAGCCGTATTGCTGGGTTTACCAGAGAATTGAATGTCAGTAATGTATTGGTTTGCTACAATAGGTTGGCGATAACAGGAGTAGGTGTATTTGGAAGATCAGGAAAAATAAGGCTCGAGTCGTATCTTTTTCTTTATGACGTAAACGGTATCGTGATTATGGATGCTTACGGCTGGACAAAGCCAAGCACCATTGGTGGGCGTGAACTTTATGAATATACGGCACAAATGGATAAATTTGATGAATTGGTTATTTTGCTTTCAAATGAATTAGCCAAACATTTGAGATAAAAATGAAAAACTACTTATTAGGTTTTTTTATTAATTGCTTGTAATTCCAATCAGTAACAATTAAAAACATTAATTACAAATAAGGT
>REDJ01000030.1 GCA_007693555.1 Bacteroidota bacterium | reverse complement strand
TGGTTGTTTTTGGCTCATTGCAGATACGCAATATGGCTACCATCGGCGGAAACATTGGCTCTGCATCGCCCATCGGAGATACTCTGCCCCTGTTGTTTGTGTACAATGCCACGGTAGAGCTGGCTTCGGAAGCGGGTGGAAGAAGAACCTTGCCCATAGAAGATTTCATCACCGGTTACAGAAAAACAGCCCTGAAGCGCGATGAGCTGATTGTGTCGGTTACAGTTCCCAGGCCGTCTGCCGGTACCATTGTCAAATCCTACAAGGTTTCCAGGCGCATTGACCTGGACATTTCCACGGTAAGTGCAGCCTTTGCGTTGAAACTAAAGCAGGATAATGTTGTGGAAAATATCATGATGGCTTATGGTGGGATGGCCGCACAAACCCAAAGAGCCCGTTCGGCAGAATCCTTTTTGCAAGGTAAGGTCTGGAACATGGAAAACATCCTGCCGGCTATGGCAATGGTGGAAAAAGAGTTTACACCCCTTTCCGATGCCCGGGCCGATGCAGAATCACGCAAGATTGCCGCATCCAACCTGTTGTTGAAATTTTATCATCAAACCCTGGAATCATGAGCAAACAGGACCTTTTTCATGACAGCGCCATAAGCCATGTAACCGGCGAGTCCGTTTATATCAACGATATGGATGGGGGAAAGAATATGCTTTTTGGCCATGTGGTATATAGTCCGCATGCCCACGCCCGCATATTATCGTGCGATATTTCGGCCGCAAAAAGCCTGGCCGGGGTGCATGCCGTAATCACAGCTGCTGATATTCCGGGTGAAAATCAGATGGGGCCTGTGGTGCATGATGAGATTTGTCTGGCGGATGACCTTGTCACCTTTGCCGGCCAGGCAATCGTGCTGATAGCCGCCGAAAGCATGGATATTGCCCGGGAAGCTGCCGGCCTGGTGAAGATAGATTATGAAGAACTCCATCCCGTTCTAACCCTGGAAGAAGCCATGAAGAATGGTTCATCCATGGGCACCCCGCGTGTCATCAAAAGGGGCGATGTTAAAAAAGGTCTTGCCGGATCACCCCACACATTCAAAGGGGAATTGCGCACCGGTGCACAGGAGCACTGGTACCTTGAAACCCAGAGCTGCCTGTGTGTACCCGGCGAAGAAAGGGAGATGAATGTTTACAGTTCTACCCAGCATCCCAGTGAAACCCAGGCCATTGTTGCAGAAGTACTGGGGATTTCACGAAATGAAGTTACGGTGGAAACCCGCCGCATGGGTGGCGCATTTGGCGGGAAGGAAACCCAGGCCAATCATGTGGCTGCCTGGTCGGCATTGCTGGCATATCACACCCGGAAACCGGTAAAAATTCACCTTTTCAGGGACGATGACCAGATAATGACCGGCAAAAGACACCCTTTCCATGCTTTTTATGAAATCGGTTTTGATGAGCAGGGACGAATCATCGCATACGATGTGGAGCTGAACTCCAACGCCGGTGCTGCAACCGACCTTTCCATGGCCATCCTGGAAAGGGCTGTTTTTCATGCCGACAATGCCTATTATATTCCGCATATTTCGGTGGTGGGAAAAGCATGGAAAACCCACCTGCCTTCCAATACTGCTTTCCGTGGTTTCGGCGGGCCGCAGGGAATGGCCGTAATAGAAAATGCCATCGACCGTATTGCCCGCATCCTGAAAAAAGACCCCGCCGAAATCAGATTTCTGAATTTCTACGGAATGAAAGACCGCAATACCACACATTATGAGCAGCTTATTGAGAATAACAGGTTGTTTACACTGTATGACCGGTTGCTTAACTCATCGGATTATCACAACCGCCGACTGGCAATCAAGGCTTTCAACGATGAAAATGAGTATGTGAAAAGGGGTATTGCGCTCACACCGGTAAAGTTTGGCATTTCTTTTACCACAAGCTTTCTGAATCAGGCGGGCGCCCTGGTGAATATCTACCAGGATGGAACCGTGCTGGTAAACCACGGAGGAACCGAAATGGGGCAGGGGCTGCATGTTAAAATGTTACAGGTTGCTTCTTCCGAACTGGGAATTGACCCTGATTTTATCAAGGTCAACGCCACCAACACATCCAAAGTGCCCAATACTTCTGCCACCGCCGCATCATCGGGCAGCGACCTGAACGGCATGGCCATAAAGAATGCAGTGGAAAAACTCAGAAAGCGTCTGACACCTCTGGCTGTCGAAATTCTAAAAGAGAAGGACCCGCAATTTGAGTTCAGCGAAGAACGTCTGGTTTTTCAGCACAATCATGTTTTCGACCCTGCTTTCCCCGATGCAAAAATTGCTTTCAAAGAACTGATACCCAAAGCCTATCTGGCGCAGGTGAGCCTGAGTGCCACCGGTTTTTACAAAACGCCCGATATTCATTTTGATAAAACCATTGGCAGGGGTAAGCCGTTCCATTATTTTGCTTTCGGAATGGCTGTTTCGGAAGTGGAAGTGGATATGCTTACCGGGCATTACAAATGCCTGCGCACCGATATTCTGCACGATGCAGGAAAATCGCTCAATAAAAACATTGACCTGGGTCAGGTGGAAGGCGGCTTTATACAGGGTGTGGGCTGGTGCACCACCGAAGTGGTGAAATGGGACGAAAAGGGCAAACTTCTCAATTACAGTCCGGATACCTACAAAATACCATCGGTGCAGGATATGCCCGCCGATTTTCGTGCGGAGTTGCTGGAAGATGCTCCCAATCCCAACACCATCAAGCAAAGCAAGGCAGTGGGGGAGCCCCCTTTCATGCTGGCCTTCTCCGTATGGCTGGCCATCAAGGATGCGCTTTCGGCCATTGCCAATCATGCTTTTGAACCCGATTTCGAACTTCCTGCCTCCAATGAAGTCATCCTTAAGTCGGCCAGGAAGCTGTATGAGAAAAAAAAGGATTAACTTAGGGATGGAAAAAACAAGAGGGATATGGCAAAGCAATCCAGAACATCTAAAAGGATATCAGGTGTTATCATTGACCCCGTGCGAAAAACCCGCACAGGGGCAGAGATACTGATTAAAAACGGGAAGATTGCATCCATTGAACCGCGTCCCGATATAAAGCACCCCTTCATTATCCCCGGATTTATTGATGCCCATGTACATGTGGAAAGCAGCATGCTTATTCCATCGCGATTTGCTGCGGCTGCGCTAAAACATGGCACGGTTGGCGTTGTTACCGACCCCCACGAAGTGGCCAATGTGGCCGGTATTGATGGCATTGAATTCATGATTGCTGATGCAGAAGATGTACCCATGGGGTTTTATTTCGGAG
>REDJ01000056.1 GCA_007693555.1 Bacteroidota bacterium | reverse complement strand
TGGTTGCACCCGGAAGTTGAGCTTTATCATCCGGCTCATTAAAACTCTTTCTGATAAATTCGTTAATTGATGTTTTTTTCATAGGATTTTAAATTTGAAATTAAAATAATGAGTCCACTCCAAAAAGTCAATTGTCCACTAATTACACTAATTTACACGAAATTTAATGTCTGATATTCAGAGAATTAAAAATTTAATATTTACACGAATTTACCGAAAACGAGTTTTCGGAGTGGGCTCAATAATCATATTGATTACGCATTGCTCATTCAAGTTTATCCGTGTATGGTTGCTTGTTCACTATTCCCAGGTTAGTAGATTGTTTTTTTTTGATATTCATAATCAGGCAGTTTTCATTTGTTTCGTTTTACCAAAAGCCGGCTCCTGAACAAATTGTTCCACTCGTTTTAACCAGAAACTATCATCAATATATTCAGGATAAATGGCCTGATATCCCATCAAAGATGCTATGGGCGCAAAAAACGAAGCCATAATTTTCTGGACCATGGGTGGGGGTTTTGTGAAAACCGTATCTTCACTGAGTCTTTTAGCCAGAGCCATCGCCTGTAAAAAACCAGGCTCCCCCTTCTTGTTTAATTTTCCTTCATGGGCCAATCCATACAATGTTTTAACCAGTTCGGTCAACAGGCCTGGCGGTCTTACAACAACAACAAACGTATTGACAGCATATTTATCAGCCGCACGAAAAGTGTGCGGCTCATTTGCCTTAACGGATAAATTATCACCAGCCTTCAGCAAAATTTCCTCTTTATTATAAAGAAATATAAATGCTCCTTCTACGATTGTAAACATTTCACCATAATTGGGGTGATAATGCTCAGGAGGTCCTGATGCGCCTGCGGGCGATATCAGAATTCCCTTCATGCATTCCCCGTTGGTTTCTTCAGGAAAAGTCAATACTCCTGCAATTTCTCCGGTTATGGGGTTGCTGAATAAGGGCGTGGTCAATCCCTGTAAAAGATTTGCCGTTGGCCCATTCATGTCCAGCTCAATGCCTGATCCTTTCTGTATGCTTCCATCAGGATTTTTGGTACTGCATATTCTGATTTTTTCCATAGTATTGTATATTATTCATTTTTTCTCACTTAATAAGCGTATAGGAAGCTATGCATTAGGCTTGTTACAGAGATATATCCGGAGATATATCCGGGCAGATATTGCCTTAGCATTTAGCTAAAAGATTATTTTGTAAATGAGATTACGGATTCTATGAAGAGATGCGGCGCTGTGTTCATTGCAATATGTGCCTGTCCTTCGAGTGTAACTATATGGCTGTTTGAGAGTGCATTGTGAACAGCTTTTGTTGACTTCTTGTAGATAGAGGAACTTTCACTGCCGGTTAGCAACAAAGCAGGTATGCTCAGGTCTGAAAACCGGCCGGCATCAAACCTGTATTCACTTAAAGCCTTCTCTTCACGAGCCAGTGTGTGGGCAGCTTCCAAACGGCTTTGCCAGCTAGGATCCTTGCGAAATATATCTGTTTCTTCCTGCGACAGAAGTGCAACTTCACGCATAAATAAAATGAGTGCCTGTTCTTTGTCACCTTTGTCAATCAGATTTTGTACCCTGGTGACTAACTTCTCTGGGACAAGAACATCATCATCGGTTGCAAAAGCCGGTTCGTACAAGATTAGCCTTCGAATGTTGTTGGTAAGCAGCGCCGCTTCCAGCGAAATATTTGCACCAAGGGAATGGCCCAGTAATGTTACCGGTTCATCGATTGAGTTCACTACGGCAGCCACATCTTCGTATTCCCGCTCTAAGCTGTATTCACCATTATCGCCGCTTCCGCCGCGACCTCGCCTATCAATTGCATAGACTGTATAATTCCCGGCAAGTGCAGCACGCACACCTCCGATATCCCATCTTTTTTGATTGCTGCCGGCTCCCCCGTGAACAAGTACTAGCGGTGGTCCGCTGCCGGTTCGTTTGAATGCGATTTCAGTGCCGTCTTTTGATATTACTGTTTCCATATTTCTTGTGATTTTAATTTGTTGTTCCTGTTCATAGATTCTATGATTAGTCTTATCAGAATTCAGAGTGAAGAAAACAATTATACCCAGGCTCCCAAAGTGTTTGAAAGCCCAGAGTTGGCGAAATATCCTGTTTGAAGGGTTACGATTATTGTCCATATTTTTTCATCCACTCCGATAGTTATCAAACCATCCTTAAAATCATAATGAATTCGTCAAGGCATAGCCTCTGTTATTTTTTGACTGATTTTAGTCCGGAATAAAATTTTCAGGAACATCAGTTTTATTAAGGTTTAATATTCTGGTTCACATGGAAAAAATTATCCGGGTCGTACTTCTCCTTTACCTGTTGCAACCGTTTATAGTTTACACCATAGGTGGCTTCAATACGTTCCTGCCCTTCTTCCATCATGAAATTGATGTAGGAACCACCTCTCAGGGAGTGAGGATGCAAGGCTTCCCAATAATTTTTAGCCCAGTTTTTCAGAACATCTTTCTTTTCCGGATTCGGATCAACCCCTACAATGACCATCGACCAGATGGCATCGCGCTTCTCCCATGCGGTTTCATCCTTTTTTACTTTATGAACGGCTCCGTCTACAGGGTAAAGATGCATGGTAGATTTTGATGTGGGAACCTCACCAAAACGCACATGCTCAGCAACTACTTTGTCACTGAGCTCTTTCATGAAATCACCCTTCCAGTACCATTGATCACCGGGCGGATAAATGCCGTCAAACATACCTTGCAGCATGGGGTAAGGCATTTCGGGTGTGAATTCAAATAAGGGTTTCGCCACATCTCGTGCCTGCTGAATAAAGGTTTCAAACTTATCTTTTGGACCGGTATAGCACCAGAGCAAACCACATACTTTTCTGCCGTGAATCTCAGCGGGGAAAGGGTCACCGGCAGGTACTTCTGCTGTCAGGAAAAATGCATATACATCCTCCGGCATTTTCGGAAGCCAGTCGCGGTACCATTTCATTGTCGTTTCCAGCTTTTCGATGGGCCAGAAGAGAGGACCTGCAATTACATTTTTCAACGGATGCAACTGATACTCAAATGAAGTAACCACTCCAAAGTTACCACCCCCTCCGCGCAATGCCCAGAACAGATCAGCATTCTCATCTTTGTTTGCATGAACAAAGCTTCCATCTGCCAATACAACATCCGCACTCAGCAGATTGTCGATGGTAAGTCCGAATTTTCGGGTCAAATAGCCATGACCTCCACCCAGCGTTAACCCTCCGACACCGGTGGTGGAAATGACGCCGCTGACGGTTGCCAGACCGAATTCAT
>REDJ01000067.1 GCA_007693555.1 Bacteroidota bacterium | reverse complement strand
TGATTGAGAAATACGGTGCCGATACCCTTCGCTTGTATGAAATGTTCCTGGGGCCTCTTGAACAGGCCAAACCCTGGGATACCAATGGTATTGAAGGTGTTTTCCGCTTTATCCGAAAGCTCTGGAGATTATACCATAATCGCGAAAATCAGTTTGAAGTTTCGGAAGAGAAACCCAATGCTGATGAACTGAAAGTGCTTCACAAAACCATTAAAAAGGTTGGTGAAGATATTGAGCGCTTCTCCTTTAATACAGCAGTAAGTTCATTTATGATTTGTGTAAACGAACTTTCCGATCTCAAGTGCAACAAGCGTGAAATTCTTTCCCCACTAGCCATCCTCATTTCATCATTTGCACCTCACATAGCAGAAGAGCTGTGGTCGTTGCTGGACAATAAAGAAAGTTTGGTAAATGCGCAATTCCCCGAATGGAAGGAAGAATACATTGCCGAAGATATGGTATTATACCCTGTATCTTTCAATGGCAAAACCCGCTTTAAGGTTGAACTGCCTGTCGGCAGCACACCCAAAGAAGTTGAAGATGCCATCCTTAAAATGGATGATGCACAAAAATGGCTGCAGGGCAAATCGCCCAGAAAAGTGATTGTTGTGCCGGGTAAGATTGTGAATGTGGTGGTGTAAATTATTGCTAATGTAAGTTAACCCGGATTAGACATTAGAAGCAAAGCTACTAACAACTATCCGGGTTAAAAATTTGCATAGAACATTCCGTCTTTTAACCGTTGTCCTTAATTAATCGAACAGATTGTCCACTAAGCTTGCTGGTGCCATTTCTTCTGATACTATTCATATCATACAGCAAATGACGACGCCAGGCACGCGCTGTGCCGCTCTCGGTAATACTCCACCAGTAACCATCAAACCCAAAGACTTCGAAATTGCCATTGCCTTCGCGCTGGCCTCCCGGAAGGGCCGTAAAACCGGTTTCATTGTCTGCACCGGTGTTGGGGGTACGCCAATGTTTTGTGCCGGCTTCTTTTAATTTTCCACCTGCAATATCCGGCCCGCCTAAATAATCAATTAAAATATCCCAGTCATCATCTGTAGGTACACGCCAACCATTAGGAGCAATTTTACCGGTATTTAATGCATGCCAGTTATACAACCGGCCAAAGGTTCTGATAATTGCTGCATCATTGGAGTTGTCATAATTGCAATAGGCCCCGGTTGATAAGTATTCCCATTCATCTCTATCTGTTACATTGGGAATTGGAGAACCATCATTATACTTTGTGGTTCTCAGGTTCTCTGCCATCCAGGTTTGGGTGCCGATGGTTACTGTTTTGTATGTGTTTCCATCGGCATCTTTCATCGTTCCATAAGTTATGTCAGGATTAAAAACGGCTGCAGATGAGCCATTTACCGGGCCGTTTGAGTTGTTGTCATCATCCTTGCCACATGAAACCAACATAAAGGCGAGTAAGGATAGTACCAATGAAAAATTAATTATTTTATTCAACATAGCTTTTTAATTTAATTTTTTTAATTGTTTGTGAAATTTCAGTGCAATCTTTTTTGCATATTTTGTATCCCGATATGAATAAAAGCTTATTAACTAGTCATCGAAGTAAACATCAGCACCCATATGGGCATCATTCAGGTGTGTGTTGTTGCTGTATGTGTTATTGGGCTCATTTGCCGGAGGAGAATTCTCTTTCGGCCATTCAACCCCATTTGAATCCTTCACAACAGCGTTTCTATGGAAAAAAATGCCCCCACCCCGCCAGTGCGAATGATTACCCGAAATAGAATTGCCATAAATAATTGCTTCTTCAATATCTCCAAAATACATTGCTCCTCCTGTTGCTGTGGTATGGTTTTCAGCTTTGTTTTGAGAGATTATGTTGTTTTTGATTACCACATTGGTTGCTGAACCGGCCACATAAACACCACCACCCCTGCGATATGCATGATTATTATAAATATCATTGTTTTCAATTACTGCAGTTGTTTTTTGCCCCCAACTGTAAATGGCAATAGCTCCCCCTCCGTGTGCATGGCTCCATGCTTTGTTGTTGGTTATTGAATTACCGGTAATAGTTGCAGACCCATAATATGTAAGCATAATTCCTCCCCCAATACCATTATATGAATCATTATCGCCAGCAATATTCCCTGTAATAACATTATCAGTAATGGTTGCCACAGACTCCCTGTAAATTATTACAGCACCTGCCCGGGTTGCAGTGTTGTTATTTATGGTATTGTTATTTATATCAGCAGTAGAATTAAAACTTATTGTGATGGCTGCTGCTGAATTGTCTCCTGTACCATGGTTGTAGGCAATTGTATTGCCGGAAATCAAAACATCTGAGTTTTGGGTAACCTTAATGGCGCCTGTTCCAAAATCTGTGACATTGTTATTTATTAGATTTCCGGTAATATAAGCAGTAGCATTCTGGCCGGCATTGTTCCCTCCGATATGGATAACCCCATCGCTACCTTCATGCTCTTTAATAATGTTACCGGTTATTACAGGTGCCGATTGATTGAATACATAGATGCCTGCTCCTCGCCCACCGGTTGCGTTATTTTGATAAAAAATGTTACGGGTAATATAGGGTTCGGATTGGTTTGATACCATTATACCTGCTCCATATCTGGCTGTATTATTCTTGATAATATTTGTTTTAATACCAGGGCTCGACCCATCTGAAATCCTGATACCCCCTCCATCACCTGTTGTGCCTGCCGAACCGTTTGTAATGGTAAATCCATACAATACAGCGCCCTCACTTTCACCACTTTCAAATCTAACTACAGGGCCGCTATTTCCACCATCAATTATTGTTAAGGCAACGGTATCGGGATTTTCAGGTGCAATACTTCTGACAATTACATTTTTTCCTTTAAAATCAATATTTTCCTTATAAACTCCGGGAAGTACAGTAATAGTATCCCCGTGCGATGCAGCATCAATGGAAGCCTGAATGGTTGAAAAATTAATGGGGACAAGAAATTCAAGACGTTCCTGAGCTTCATCATCCTTTTCGCAACCCGCTATAAGAAATAACAGGAAGAACACTGCCGAAAATTTCCAGATTAATAAATTGTTTTTCATAAGACATGGTTTTAGGTTAATAATGAGAAATAGTAGTTGATTAAGAGTTTTATTATTTGAGAGTACAGGGAACATAATTTTCCGAACCCAAAGGGTTTAAATATTATTTCAGGCAATCTCGTTTTAAGAGAAATCTATTGCCTGCAATTAATACTTTTTAAATATTGTTTTTTTTTAATTTGTGGAATGAGCAAATCATCAAATAACAACATAGTTAAGTAATTGATATGCAATTGGATGTGGGTTTTTGACAATTTGAATACAGGATAGATTGCTTTTTATAGGCAGAATATATGTACCCAGGGAGTTGGTTTATCGCAAATATTCCGGCTTTAGCCGCTAGAAAAAACAGTATTGAATAACCCTGTTTTTTATCTATTAGCAATGTTAATTTTTCTCCTGCCAGAATTTTGTTAATTTTTTTCTTTTGCCAATTGACTATTCAAATAAGCTTCGGGAGATACGTTTGCCTGTCGTTTAAAATTCCGGCTGAATGAGATGTAAGATTTGAAGCCGCTTTTTGTGGCTATCTCTGACAGTGAAATATCGTTTTGATTGGTTTGAATCAAATTCATAGCTTCCTGAATACGGTAGCGATTAATGTAATCATTGAAATTCATTTCAAACTCGCTGTTTATCAGCTTGGACAGGTAGTAACGGTTTGTGCCAATGTGCTTGGCCAATTCGGGCAGGCAGATATCTTGTTTCAAATAAAGCTGGTCGTGTTCTATTGCTTTCTCCAGGTTTTTTTTCAGATAGACTTTTACATCTTCCGGCAAAGGCCCCGGATAGGGCATCTCCTCAACCTCAGAAATTAATACAAACATTTCCTGGCGGTTTCCTTTAAAGCCAATCAGGAAAAATAAAGTTGCCAGTAAAAGTAAAGGCAATATCAGGTAAGTATCTGAAAAATGAGAAAAGAAGATATCATGCAGATTAAACAGTAGCAGTGCAAAAACCGAAAAGACGATATAAAGTAAATTGGCAATACTTATCCATGACGGGTTTTTGCTCTCAGCATCAGCACATAAATTCAGTAATTTTTTGAAAGACACCTTTACCTGCCTGTGAATAATAGCCAGATAAAAAACTGCCATTAACACAAAGATGTTGCGGAATGAAATATCAAAATAAAATGCCAGTTTCTCGTTGCTGCTCAATACTTCAGGGGTGGTGAAAAACTCAAACATTCTGACACTTTCTTCCAGACTTAAGAATATCCAGTGAAAAAAGATTGCAACCAATCCTGCCAATAGGGGTATGAAATAATGCTTAGCATAAGTTAGCCGATTAATTCCTGGTTGAATCAGCGATTTAAGATACAGGTAAAAGGCCGGTAACTGGGCAAAAGAAAAAGCTTTTATGACAAAATAGCTCAGGGTATAGAATTTATATAAACCTGTAAAATACAAATAACCCCCAAGCAGAGAAAAGAATCCGCAAAGCATAAAAAACGCAAGATGTTTCTTCGCTTTGCTGTTTTCTCCCGATGAAAACAATAATTCTACAAACCAAAACAAAGTAACGAGCAAGGGGAGCAATAATGCTATTTTCAGGATGTCTTCTGTCATATCAAATCGTCAAAAATTTTTAAATAACAGACTATCAATTTTTTACCAGTATGCAAAATTGACAATTTGAGCGAATGATATGGTAAAAATAAAGAATATTTGTTAATAGTTGTTAATTAAATTTATATAGTTAAATCATTGACCTGAATCTAATTTTTTTTCTGAAAAACCTTTTTAACAACCTAATCTCCCGACTTAAGCCAGAAATAGATTTTTCTCTTGTTTTGAAGTTTAATATTGCAGTACCATAGAATATTGCTATTCAGTTATTTACGCTTAATTAAAAAGTTTTCTGCAGGTCTGAATAACATATTTACTTGAAAGAAATTTTAACCCGATATATTTTAATCAATGGAGGAGCCATCCATGAAACGTTTGATTATAATTGCTATTATTTTCCTTACCGCGACAGTCAATCTTTTTTCGCAGTCATCAACACAGGTTTTTATTGGAGGAATTCCTCCCATATTACCCTCACCCTACGTGAATGATCTGGAAAACAATTATTACGATGGAAGATATCACGTGCAATTTACATATACAAGCCCTAACCCTGAACCGGTAGAGTTTGAATGGCATGTGAAGCTGACATACGAAGGAAGCTTGATTCTGGATATGGTGTCAGATCCTGTCATTTATACACCCGGTGTCTATTTTTACAGGACATTTGATGAAGAACCTGCAATACGATTTAGTGGCAATGTTTTAGATCTTATTTCCGGAAACCTGCCTGAGCAGGTTTTGCGTGCCGGGTTTCTTCCCGAGGGTGGATATCTCATCGAAATTGAGGTTTTGCCAACCGATCCCTTTGAAATGATACCTGCTATACCTGGAATGGCATATTTTGAGGTAAGATTTCCCCATCCTCCCATTCTTATATCTCCGATGGATGAGGGTGTTGCTTCACCTTTTTATACCGTATTTTCATGGACCCCTGTAATACCCATGGGTATCCCGGGAATGCAGTTTGAATATGATCTGCTGGTTGTTGAGCTGCTTAGAGGTCAAACACCTCAGCAGGCTATTGAATCCAATTATGAGCATATAAATGTTACTTTAACCCAGCCTCTTTTCATACATACACCTGAGCATCTGCCCCTTGAGCCGGGTAAAACATATGTATGGATGGTCACAGCCAGGGAAGCATTTGACCAGATTCCCATTAGCGATGAGGGCAGAACTGAAATCTATACATTTAAAGTTGGTAGTCTGGCCGGAGGTATTCCCTTTGATGAGCTGGAAAAAATAACCCTGATCCCGGGTTTTGCAGAGATCATTGATCTTGACGGTCTGACTTTCGATTATGGAAAGTTTTCCGTTATATTGAACGGAGATGCTACACTTCGCCTGGAATTTCCCGATCAAGGAATCATAGATATTATTATTGATTGCTATGACCTGGAAATTTATATGACTGATTACACCACAGCCATTGCCACCGGTGGGCTGGTGTTGGGAGACATACAGGCTGAGTTTCATCCCCTGGAAGGCGTGGGTAAGATAATTAATATCGAGTCAATAAGATGGGGGTTGTTTGAGGGATTGACTCTTGATGCCACAATCATTGATCCCACAGGCAATTATCTTGAGGCATCTGGTGTATTGAATATTGGCCCCCCAGGACTTAGCGGAAGTATCACGGCAACTGGTCCTGCAGGCTCCCCGCTCCTGGAACTGGGAGTTCATCCCATGGAATTGATCATTTATGAGCTTACTGCAACATTTCCGGGTGCATTTCTTACCATGGATGCACAGTTGCGTTTTTTCAGTGATCCCGCTCCATGCCGCATAGATGATATATTTATAACAGGTTCACCCGTTTCTGTAGTTTTCTCATGTAATGTTAATGATAATATACCCTTGTTGCCGGCCCAGGATATGGCTACCTTGTATATGGGCACTGCTTTTGGTGAATTCACCCTTGACTGGGAAACTTCCGCTTTTGACTTTTCAGGAGTTGTAACCGGTGCCATTGAGTTTAAAACGCTCGATGCAGAAAGTATTGACATCCCTCTTAGATTATCATTGTCCACCACCCAGGGAGTGCTGGCTGAGATTTGGCCGCCTCCGGTTTTGGTTAATCCTCCTCCAATAGATCTGGGAATTGCAGAGTTAATAATATATCGTATCAAAGACCCTTACTTGTCTTACGATATTCCTTCATCTCAATGGGATTTTGGCATTGATATAGATGCAGAGCTTAAATTTCCTGATTTTGACAATTTTCGGCTGAAAGGTCTTGGCGGAATAATCATTGACAGGGGAGGCATACATTTCCCTGAATTAAATTTTGATGAAGAAGATTTGCGCTGGATACCTGCCCTTGAGCTGGCAGGGTTTGGGGCAAGACTAACGGCATTCAATTTGCCGGCCTTTACTTTCCCCTGGTTTGAATGGGATGGTATGATGCCAGGGCCCTGGGACTTTACTTTTGATTTTGAATTTACCACACCCAATTTTGGGAATTATCTGCCAGCATGCCTTCGCAACCTGTCACTTACCATACATGAGGCCACATTCGCAGGTGGCACATTTACTGCTAACCTGCCCCCGACAACTTTCACCGAAGGGGAATGCAGCTTTACCATGGGTGCCGGCTATTCTTTATCAATAAACCAGCTGGCGGGTGGTATTTTCGGCCAGGTGCATGCTGATGAATTTGTATTGGATGGATATGCAAACCTGGATGCTTCACTTGTTTTAGGCACTCCTTTTGACTGTGAGGATGAATCAGCCATACAGCTAACGGCACAAAATCTGAAGATCGCAGGCGACGGGGTTTTTGAAGGTGAACTGATAAACGTTATCCCTCCATGTCCCTTAAAAATAGGACCCTATACTGCCGGGATCAATGAATCCATTTTAACCTTTTCACGGAATGATCAGGAGCAGGTTGCAACCTTTGAAGCATTGGCTTACCTTGAATTTCCAAATCAGGATGGAGTTATGAACCAGTTTCAGGGCGAACTGGGCCTAAACCTGATGACAGGCGAATGGTATAACCTCATGTTTCATATCGATAAACCTTTTGTGTGGCTAATACCTGAAGAGGATGAAGTATTGCGTTTTAATATTGATGAAGCGATTATTTCACTGGATGGCTTGTTTATTAACGGTGAGCAGGAGTTTGCCCTGAAAGACAATTCGTCCATTACAGCTAATTTTAATGATCTCCTGCTTGACCTGAATAATTTTAAAGTAAAAAGCGGAAGTATTGACTTCGATGCCGGCTTTGCTTTTGAAGCAGGCATCAACCCATCTGACCTTTCATTGAGCTATCAGACACTTGCCCTGGGAAGCGGGCTTTCTGCAAACCTTGACCCCGGCATCTACTTTGAACTTGCCGGTGCTGTATCTATTGACAGTGAAGGTCTTCATGCGGCAGGTACAGCAGATGCCGGCATCCGTTTCGGAGGTTTTGCAACCGAAAACCTTCAGGTGACATTTTCTGATGATTTTGCATTCCAGCTTGATCCTTTCAAAATAGCCAGCGGACAGATTGAAGTGATTTACGATGGTTCGCTTATCGCAATTATTGATCCTCTTGGTTTCCATCCCAATTTAAACATCTTTAATTTTGAGGATATTATACCTGAAAGGCTGCCCCTTCCCAATCATTCCATAGCCTACCTGGTTTTGAAAGAAAATGATGAATTACTGGTAAATGTAGAGCAACATCCTGATGATGACTTTGCTGTTATTATCAGTACCATAGATGGGGAGGAAATTGATTTTGTATTTCCTGTTTTACAGGGAGATGATCCATTGCCACCTAAAGTAGGTGTAAGTTTTGAAAATATGGTGGTTTCTCTTAGTCCCATGATGTTTCAGTCGGGCGAGGTAAATGTATCCCTCACAGGATTTGAAGAATTGTTTGACCTTTCCCGGTTTGGCATACCGCTATCCCTGAAGCAAATATATTATGGCACCATCCAGGATGAAAATTTTAATCTTACAGGATTATTTTTCAATGGAGACCTTACCCTTTTTGATGAAGAACTTGGGGACGGGGCATCTGCATCACTTTGGGTTACAAGTGATGGGGCCCTGACCGGTGCAGTTGCACTGGAAGATCTGGATGCTTCCATCCCGTTGGTAAAGGAAAGCGACCTGGCAGTTATTAATGTGAACGCAATTTATGGTTCAGCCCAGTATCATTTGTTGCAACCCATTTTGCCGGAGTTTCAGTTTACCATTGAAGGTGGTTTTCTGGTTCAGGCTGATGAAGACAATTATGCCCGGGCCGACATAACCCTTCAGTACAACCGGCATGAAATACAATTAACCCATTTTGAGTATGACATTACAAGCAAACAACCGAAAATAGACATACATCCGTTTATTTTCGAAATCAATGAGATTCATTCACTTTCCCTGGATTACGACAGAACCGATGGTTTTGAGTTTTATGCGGCACTGGATTTTGCCTTTGGGATGCATCTCGAGGATGACATTTTGCTCATCCCCATTCAGGGAGTGGAAATCAGAAACACAGGGTTTGCCATACCTGCGCAGGAAATAAATGATGGCAGCGTTCCGTCTTTACAGGTGCCCCCAATTGAATTACTGGGGTTTCGCCTGCAGCCCCTGGCTTTCCGCATCTATAGTGTGGTTGTGGATGTGTTTGATTTCAGCCCGGGAGATCTCAGTGGCCTGATACCCCGTATGGACTTTGCGCTTTCATTTCCCGGTCTGGAAGAAATGGCACCGGAACTTACCGGCCTTTCACTCACAGTGCTGGATGCCGGCTTTCAAAACGGGCGTCTGACAGGTTCTGTTGAAGTCCATGAACCCTTGCAACCCATAAAAATTCCCATTGGCGATGAAGAGCTGGATCTCAAAAAATTTGCCGGAACCTTGTCTGAAATTATCGAAGACGGACTTTCAATGCAGGCAATTGAAATTGAAATAGAGGGTGAAATTCCGCAGTTACATCAGTTTGAAACCGACGAGCCATGCGATCCTGTAAATTTTGCATTTTTAATTGTGCAGGGAAGCGGCTTCAGGGGTAGCATTGAGAATTTTATTCCCTGCGGAAATATTCCCATTGGTAAAATGGGGCTTTCCTTTTTATCATCCGGGCTGCATCTTGATTTTATTGATAATGAACAGACCGCCATACTCGACGGTAGTGCTCAGCTTACCATTCCACGCAAAGATGCACCGCCTGTTAATGTGCAGGGCGATATTCAGTTTGACATCATAGCCCGCACCTTGCTTGATGGTGCACTGGAGATTACCGATGCATTTCAGTGGGGTTTCCCTGCCGAAGCAGAAAATCCCTTCCTGAATTTTACCGTTAATCAGGCAAGGCTTGATAAGCAAGGGTTTATGCTGAAAGCAGATGGTTCTCTTGATGTTACTGAACATGTTCAGGTATCCGTTGAGTTTAAAGACCTTTTAATTGGATTGAATGATCTGTTAATTAAAGACGGAGAAGTTGAAATATCCTCCGGTTTTGCTTTCGACCTGATGTTTATGCCTACACCATGGCTGGGCTGGCGGTCGGTGCCCGTTGACCCGCCTGCACCCTTCCCGATTGATACCAACGTAGTAAGAATGGGCATGGCAGATATTACACTTCTGCTTGATAAGGATGGATTGAGCTTTTCGGGCGAGAGCATTGCCCAGCTAAGGTTAAATTATGATTTGGAAGAAGATGATGAACCGGATGACCCTGCTGACCCTGCTGATGAGCCCGAAGATGATGAACCCATCGAACTGGTTTTCGGAGATTTACGTCTGGTTTTCGATGATTTCAGGTTGCATATTCCTCCGACACCTTACGCCAAAAGTGGCAGGGCTGAG
Source organism: Bacteroidota bacterium (assembly GCA_007693555.1). Classification (GTDB taxonomy): domain Bacteria; phylum Bacteroidota; class Bacteroidia; order Bacteroidales; family UBA7960; genus SKVR01. Next base: position 41,953 of record REDJ01000067.1, on the reverse strand, counting down.
CTCTGGCAGGATGAAGGTGATGAGTCGGAGCTGCTTGTGTGGTATGATACCAATGGAATAGGCTTTGGAAACATGCTTGACATGTTTAGCCTACCCGATACCCTTGGACTGCCCGATCGTGAGATTGCATATATGGTATTAAAGGAAGATGGTGATATAAGAGTAAGTTTTACCAGGGATAATGCACAAAATACATTAAAAACCATAGATAACCGGGGAGTTAAAATTGTTATACCCGGTCTGCAAAATGAAGAAGGTGATCCTGTTTCATTCAGGGCAGCTTTTGAAATTACGGTCAATGATATGTTCCAGATTGTGGATGGTTCCATTGCAGTAGACCTGGGTAGCGGCGATGATGCCCTTGGTAACAATCCCATTAAAATACCGGGGTTTCCGTTAACCCTTACCCGTTTCGAATATAAAAGGACTGCCGGTGAAGAGAATGGTATCCTGACAGCTGCTGCTGTGCTTGAATTACCCGAGGCACTTGGTTTTGATGTTATCATTGAAGAAATTCAGTTTGACAGAACCGGATTTAAACACGCATCATTTGCCATTGGCGAAGAAAATTACGATCCGGATGATGAACCGGCATATTCCAAATCATTTGCAGATGATGCATTTATTATAAATGTTTATTATGCCCGGGCCGCTTTTGGGCAGCAGGAAAATTCTTTTTCCATAAACGGCACTTTCCAGAGCAAGCTGTTTAAAAGCCAGGATGAGGATAACGAAGAAGAAACGCTCAAATCACTGCCATTTTCCTCAACCTATAACCATGATGATGCTCAATGGAGTTTTGCTCTGCACTTCGATCACAATGACCCTATTGACATGTCATTTGCCCAGCTGGGTATTACAAAATTTGAGGCAACAGCTTCTGCAAACGAGTTTGCCCTTATCCTATCAGGAATATTTACCGTGCCGGATATATTGGGTGAAGATTTTGCCGTAACCATTGTTGATTTGTCAATAGGAACAGGTGGGGTGTCGGTAGCTTCTGTGGAGCTGGATGAAGAGCATTCGTCTTTCTCTTTTTTCAGGGGGAAGGTAGAAGCTATTGTTAATAGTCTCAGTCCCGAATACTCTGATGGCGTTTTTTATATTACTTTAAACGGAAGTGCCACAGTTTTAGGAACAACGGCAACAATTAACAACATGAAGATTGGTACCGATGGCTCTGTTGGTTTTGTTGCCGATGGAGGGCTTACTATGACCTTTCTCACAGAAGAACTAAAATTACTGGGAGATTACCTGGTAGTGCAGCAGATAACCATGGGTATTCAGGAAGTGGAAGTGGAAGATGAAAACAAAACCTGTTTCAGCTTGATTATTGACTGCTCCACAAAACTGCCGCCCCCGGTAGACAAATCAGCGGGCGTTCAAATTGTTTATGCGCAGGTGGGCAGGGGAGAGCCGAAATTCGATATAAAAGGTCCGTATTTTGAACTGGATGAGGATGAAGGGATTTTCAATATAGTGGAAGGAATTCAGTTTAAACTCGATACTGTTGCAGTTAATTTTAATTTTGAAGTTCCCAGAAACTCTGCCGTAATGGCCACCGGGAAGCTCTTGCTTGAAAACGATAATGGCCATGTAAATGAAATCGAATTCGGGAAAAATATTTTTGAGTCACCCGGTTTCCGCTATAGTATTGCAGACGGGCCATCCTGGAACATAACCACCACAGGCACCGGCACTGAACAAAACCCTCTGTTTGAGTACGAAAGGGCTTTTGCGGGATTTAAGGTTTTCTCTGTAAAAACCTATGACCCCAAGCTGTTTGGTCTGGAAATCGATGGTATGCTGGGAATCAACAATATAACGGGTATTTCGGCCAGTGCTAAATTCAAAGGATTTCAAATTTCCTCAAACGGTATTGACAATTGGGGAGAATTTGACGGGAAAGCAAGCATTACCATTTTGGATAAAATTACCCTTGGCATTGATAATTTTATATTCAAGCCCAAAGGAGGCGAATTTGAAATTGATGTAAACACCAGCACCGACCCTGATGAACCCCAGACAGAGACTGTTACCATACGTACAAATTTCCACATGCGTATTAAAGAAGCACAGCTTACCATTAACGGTGCAGGCAACAGTGGTTGGGATGATTTTAGCGGTGGTGTTGACAGTGTCTTGATATACCGCGATGCTGATAGTGATGAACTCTTTCTCCAAATTGTAAATGCAAAAATTGAACTTGGCGAACTGGCAAATGCCGGTTTGAGCATGAAATATATTCAATCGGATGATTTGATGCACTTGAGTGTAGCAGGTTATGCATATGTTAAAGATACAGGATTGGGTATGGCCGGTATAATAGAACAAGATGATACAGATATTCGTTTCGGTTTGTTTGTGAGTGCTCATTTTGGTGATGCAGGAATTCCAATTATTCCTGCGGTGTTAACATTAAAGGGTATAGGCGGAGGGTTTTTCTACAGGCCTCAACTTGAAGATTTTACAACAGTTAGAGATAAAATGCTAGGGGAAGCTGCAGGTTTTAAATTTCATGATGATTATGATCCTCAGTTTACCCATCCCACTTTTGCTGCATTCCTTTATGCAGGTGTGGGTGTTGTTGGAGAAGGAGGCTATCATGTTATTGATGGGAACTATTTTATGGAATTAACCAACCATGGAATGGCAATGCATGTTCATGGTCATATTTTTGGCCAGAAGGGTGAAGGCCTTACCTTAGGCAAACTTGAGTGCATGAATTTTCTTGAAATACGCTGGGGTGCCGGACAACAATATATTCAGGGTGGCGTGCAGCTCAATATTGACTATGGGTCGTCTGTTAATGGAACAGGTAAGGCTGCATTTTTTGCCGCGAAGCCTGACGAAGATGTTGCCGCACCGGTAATCTGGGCTGTTTTGGGAGGTACAGAGCTGAATCTCTTTATACTGAAAGCAGGCACTAAGTTTACAGCCTCCAATGATGGAATATATTTTGATTTGGGTGCAAATGTTGAATTGCCTCCTAAATTCGGTGTCAGCGTCGAAGGCTATTTGAATGCAGCAGCCTGGTATTATCATCAATCTAAAAATTTTGGTGTTTACGGAAGCCTTGGTGCATTGATTGATGGACCGGGTATCAAGCTTCAGGGCGAACTGTTTGGTGCCTATATTTCCACAGAAAGATTATTTTATGCCCAGGGATGCGGGAGCTATGATATTTTGTTTGTAGATGGAGGAGAAGCCTGTGGATATATTGCCTTTTATGACGATGGGGGTTGGGATGCGGGCAGCGGAACCCGCGCTGATTTGATTGACCAGATTGAACAGGCAAGACAGGATGGAGAGAGGATGGCCGAATCTACCCAGGCGATCCAGAATGAAATTGATAATATGCTGGCAGACTTAAATCATGCTGCTGATGTTGCTGAGGCTATGGAGGACATTAAAGAATATGTGGAATCTTGGGACATTGTGACTAATAAAAAAAATAACATGGAAAGTAAAATAGATTATGTCAATTCTATTGCGCCTATTGTAAGAACTCACTTTGCCGACGTAAATCTGGAATTAATTAATTTGCTTCAGGATGTGGAAATGCTGGCTGCTGAAGTGGAAAATCCTGTTATATTTTTTGAGGGCAACTTTAGCGGAGAGGAGACAGAAGATTTTCAGGTAACAGCCAACCCATCAATTAACCTAAATGAGGAAACTAACGCTGCCAACCAGAATAATCTGCTTGAAAATAATGAAAACAGAAAAGTTTTGTTGGATCATTACGAAGAAAGTATTGCTAAAGCCATGCATAATCTGGCTCAGTTGGAAATGCTCATGGAGGGGACTCAAAATATAGCGCTTGTTTTTGCTCAATCAGCTATTGTTTTGTCAGGAGCAGGCAGTCTGGTAGATAATTTTAATCAGTTTGGATCAGGGTTTGGCACCACCGGGGGCGGACACTTTAATTCTCCCGGCTTCGGAAACCCTTATAATCCCCACAACATTAATTATCTTGCCGAAAAATATACTGAGGCAGCAAGGTCAATTGAAGATTTTTATGCAGAATATATGAGGTGGCTATGGAGAAAATACTATATTCCTACTACAAGTGATGTTGAATTAGAAGCTACTTTTTTACTGATAGGAATTTACTCCGATCACTTTTCCGATGTTCTTCACCAATTGGAAACACAACATGCTTCTTTTAGTGATGTCATTGATGGAATGTATGCGATAAAAGCACAAATGATCACAACCATATACGGGATGGTTGAAATTTATACTACTATGCTTGATTTAATGGGTGAAGATGGTGAAAGTGAACTTATAGCTTTGCAATCATCTCTTGCTTTAATGCTGGAACCACCGGTAATCAGTTCATTTACTATTAATACACCTCTCTTACCCTATCCATATACTAATAACTTAAATTTGGCCTGGTCAAGTATAGGAGGTAAGGAGACAAGCTATTATTTTTCTGAAGATGCTATTGGTACTTTCCTGTCTGCCGGGCGTTTACCAAGCCTGGGATTCAGAGTTTTTAAAAGATTTCAGGATGAGATTGAAAGAACCTTCAATATAGGCTTAAGGCTTCGAGGTGAAGGAGGAAACACGGCCATTCAAATGACCAGTTTTACCGTTGCGGTTGCTCCAAACGGGACAAGTTCTCCCGGTGGTAATCAAATGACTACCGATCTACCGCCACCCTCTCTTCCAATAGTTGAATTTCCATATGAAAGCAAACAATTTCAGAGGCATAATCTTCCCGGTTTTTATTACAGATTTTACACAAACAACCCTTCAAGGCTTGATTTTACTATTACAGCTTATGCAGAAAGTTCGGATATAGAATCTTTTGAATATGCATTGGGTACAATGCGGGGGGGGGCAGACGTGGTAGACTGGACGCAGGCAGTTGGAGTTACCATACCGGTAGATATCAATGAAGGTGGAGTTACCCGTCAGATCTCTGCAACTATTTATAATTTGCAGCTTGAACATAATACCGATTATTATGTGAGTGTAAGGGCTTACAATTCGCAGGGGTTATTTACCCAGCATAATCTCAGGAATCGTGTTGTATTTGATGCAACTCCCCCATCGGCGCCTCAGCCCTATGTTTTTGTCCTGCCTCCGGGTGCACCTCTATTACCACTGGGTGGCGGGCTTTTCCCGCCGGCTGGTCCGGTTGTATATCCGCAGGTGGCAAGCCCGCCGGCATGGGAGCCAGGCAAGTATTCTTTTCCTTCACAATATACGCCTCCGTCAAGAACCGTAAGGTGGACCCCAGGAGAAGATCCTGAATCAGGGGTATATGGTCATGAATATATTCTTACTTCCATTGCCAATGCCAATACGGCATTTCAGGATGCTGCCAATATTCAGTTCACTACTGAGAATACAGTAACATTCTCAGGAGCTTCCATATCCTATCACGATGATTTATATTTGCATGTGAGGGCAAAAAACAGGGCAGGCAGTGTTAGTGTTCAGATACTAACCATTGAGCCTGTCAGGGCTATTGATCCATCTCCACCTACACGTCCGGTAGTTAATGCCCGGATTTTTGGAAATGGATTGCGTCTTCATATTCCAAAACTTTCCCTTGATCGTGAAAGTCAGACAATAGGGTATCAATATTCTGTAGGTACCGCGCCAGGATCATCAGATATCAGAAAATGGGAATCCGGCATTGATTTTACACAAAATTTTCAGATTATCAGTCCCGATACTCATTTTTCCCCGGCAGAACCGGATAATGTACCTGTTTATGTCATTCCGGTATCAGTACTGCCGCAACATACTGATCTGTATATAAATGTCAGGGCAGTTAACGGACAGGGGATGACGTCGGGAGTGGCTGCCAGCGGACCCTTCCAGCTGGGCACGTCCCCTGAAGAACCTGTTGTAAACCTTCAGTTCAATGCCAGTAACAATGAATTGCAAATAGACATTCAGAACATATTCGACACAGGAGCTGCCATAGACAAGGTTTCTTACCAGATAAAAGTGAATGATACCGGTAATTACTTACGATCAGTATATATTCCCGAGATTAAAGGATATTATGACCAACCCGTTAGCCGCACCATTACACGTTCCGGATTACCGGAATCATTAACGGGTTATCAGGTTACGGTTACGGTTACCAATACCGGGATGAAAAGTACTGTTGTAACTGCAGATTTCATACATCCCATCTATGTTCCACCAATTGTATATGACCCCATCATATTTCCTGGAGGTTGGTAAAAATTTATAGTTATGAAAAAAATTCTAATCATTATTTTGTCGGTTTTTTGCCTGGTAACCAAGGGTCAGAAGTCTTATGCATCCGAACCCGTCTTACGAATTGTTCCCCTTGAAGATGAGGTATATGTGTATCATACCCAAAGGTTGTCTGCGGGGCATGGATTTAATATATACCGCAGTGACGGCCCGGGAGGAGCCTTTGTTCGCCTCAATGAAAAACCTGTAAGAGGGGCTCAACGCATTGATGATATGCGTCCCATGCTTGCCGATCGGTATGAAGCCTTATTGGAAATGTTTGAGGTGGAAACTGCAGCCTCCCTTTGGCTTGTGATGAGAGCAAGACATTTTGAGGCAGGCTTGGCATCTTTTCTTTATCCTGAAGCAGCAAAAACCCTGGGGCGGTTATACATTGACCAGGATGCCCCCATGAATACGGAGGTGACTTACCGTATAGAGTTTGTCAACAATCTTGACAGGCCGACAGGTAAAGAACTTTTTAAAACTCTGGTTTTAGAAAAAAAACGACCACCTGCACCTCGTATACTTTCTGCCGCAAATTTTGGTACTATGGTTACCCTTGAATGGGAGTATTTCAGGGTAAAGCCTGAAGATGATGATTTTGTGATCCAATTCTTTATTTACAGGACAGAGCCACAAACCGGGGAACTGCTAATCCTGAACGACAGGGCAGTGGTGCGTAACAATGCTTATGATACCCATGTATTTACCTTCGAATCTCCCGTTATTAATACCACTGAGCAGTATGTGGTTTCTGCGGTGGATATAACAGGTAATCTGATTGAAGCGAGCGAAGTATTTGAGTATGATCTCATTTATAATCTGCCATTACAGCCCGTTTATGAGATATCGGCTCATGTAACCCCCGAACCATGGGTTGAATTAACATGGAAACCCTCGCTGGAGGAAAATATTGCAGGTTACCGGATTTACAGAAGTTCAGATCTGTCAAAACCCTTTATAGAAGTTACGGATGAGCTCATTCCTGCAGATTCAGGATTTTATCTCGATACAACAGTAGTGGGTGGGTTATCTTATTTTTATTTTGTTAATGTTGTAGGTTTTGCAGGCAATGAAAGTGAGAAGGGGAGTGTGGCAATGGCAAGGGTTCTTGATCTGTTTGCCCCACCACAGCCTTTTGGTTTGACAGCAGAGTTCAACACCCAGACAAGAAACGTCGAGCTGTCGTGGCAAACAGAAACTCTCTCCGAAAACTTTGAAACCTTCACAATAATGCGCAGAAGGGAAGATGTGGCAAATCCGGGTTCTTTCAGCCGCGTGAACCCCGATATTTTAGAAGAAACATCATTTATAGATTTGGGTGGTGAAGAAGCAGGATTTCTGGAAGGAGCAAAATACAGGTATGTGATATTTTCTTCCAGCCGGGCAAAGATACACAGCGATACTACAGCCATTGTGCTAACCATACCCATCATTACAGCACCAGATGCGCCTTTGGGTGTCAGGGCCGTTAACGATAATGGTTTCAGGGTTCATCTGAACTGGGGAGCCGTATCATCAAGAAACCTGGAAAAATATTCAGTTTACAGGAAAAAGGCAGATGAAGAATCATTTCATAAGCTTCTGGACTTACCCATCACGACCCGTTTTATAAGAGACGAAGATTTACAAACAGGCAACACCTACATTTACGCCATTACCGCAACAGATATTGCAGGAAATGAAAGTGAATTTTCCATACCTGACACTGTATTTTTCAGAAATTATACTCCTCCCTCGTCTGTCAGGAATATACAGGCTGCTGTGCGCGATGAAGGTGTGGAATTGAGATGGGATCGTGTGGCAGCAGATGATTTTCTGGGCTATATAGTATACCGGTCCGGCATTCCCACAGGAATTTATGAACCGCTTCACGAAGGTCTGCTCAAAGATACCCGGTTTATAGACCTTACAGGTAATGCTGAAATGTGGTACCGGGTGCGTGCTGTTGATACTTCCGGCAATGAGAGCCGGCCGGGCAACCCGGTCAGGCCGGTTGTTGTGAATAATGACTGACAAATTCTCCGGTTAAAATATTAATCATTCAGGAGGGCTGAATATGAAAAAAATACGATTTAAAAAAGGAAGCATCCCTTTCATTAAGGGTTACCTTTTGGTTTTCCTCTTATTAACGGGGTCAGGATTTTTATCCCAATCATTTGCTCAGCAGGAGGAGCCTGCAACTATTGGAGAGACAGATATTCAGCCTCTGACCTTCAGCGGGAGGTTATCTTTGCTTAGCGAGGCCTATGCCGTGAACGGGATAGATGCACGTAAGCCCCCCGGAATGGGGCAGGTAAACTTTTCTTCAACCTTTTCCCTGTTTGGGTTGCGGTCGGGTATTAATATACTTTACTCTACCAATGATAATCAACTCAGGCAATCCATGAACCAGTTCAACTTTTTTGGTACCTGGAGATGGCTTACTCTTTCAGCAGGAACGGTTAGCCCGCGGTTTTCTCGTTACAGCCTTTCAGGTGTTACGGTAACCGGGGGAATGATCGACATCAATCCGGGCGTATTTTCATTAACAATGGCAGGCGGCAGAACACGTAGACCTGTTGCGTTCAGCACAGATAAAGCTTTCCGTGAGCCCTCATTTGAGCAATGGCTTTATGCCGCAAGGATGGGCTTTGGAAAGAGAGATAGAACCGAATTTGCCATTTCCGGAGTTTATGCCTACGATGTTGTTGGATCTGTTGAAGGTCCACTTGATATCTATCCCTCTGAAAACCTGAATATTACTCCTGAGTTTAATCTTTCCTTCTTCAAAGGAAAATTCAGGGCAGGTACAAATGTTACTTTTTCGGCATTTACCCGTGATCGCACGGGCGAAGCTATTGAAGTTGATGAAATACCATCAGGATTGACAGATTTCTTTGCCCCAAACAGCAGTACCAGGATAGATTATGCCGGAGAAATCACAACCCAGCTTGATCTTGGAGTTTTTAAACTCAACGGCGCATGGGAACGCGTACAACCTGGTTTTCGCTCACTGGGTCTGGGACAGATAAGAAGTGATACGGAATTATATAGATTTCGGTCTCAGCTCAGATTATTCAAAGGCAGAGTAAATGTATCCGGAATGTTTTCACAAGGCCGCAACAATCTGCTTAATACACGCACCTCCGAAATGAACCGTGAACAGATAGGCACCAATGTAATGATCAGAATGGCACGTTCAGCAAATTTAATGTTATCATACATGCGGCTTAACAATGAAAACACACCCACTGACCCCGATAGCCCGGTTTGGAATGAGCTTCATCAGAATCAGATTTCACAAACAATAATGGTAACACCGACCTGGTTCTTCACATCAGCTTCGCTGTCTCATTCCGTTTCATTAAATGGTTCCTGGCAGGAGCTGCAGGATAAAAGCAGAATGGTAATATTGGGCGAGCGGCCTGCTATGGGCTTCAACAGTATAACTACCGGAGCCTCTTATGGATTATCTTTTGCATCAGGTTTTTCCATGAATTTTTCCGGAAATTATATGCATAATGATGCATCCTACTCGCAATCCTCAGGGTACTCACTGAATACATCAACCGGATATTCTTTCTTCGACAGAAAACTGAATATGAACCTGGCACTGGGCTGGTCGCGCAATGGCTCTGAGTACACACGGATACTTGAAGACCATGAGCTGAAAACATTTATAAGGGCATACGAAAAATTCAATTATCTGAAAAATAATGGTGATGACTTTATGGAGGGAGAATACATTGTTCGTCAATGGTCACAACAATATACGATGAACTTATCAACCTCCTGGCGATTACCCAACGGCAACAGCCTGCGCCTGTCCATGCGCGGTATTGCAAGCCGCCCGGATGAAGGAAATGGCAGAAGATACAATGAGTTTAATGCCATGCTCAGGTATGATCACCGGTTTTAATACTTTCTGATTTTTTTGGAATACTTTTTGGCTTAATGGTGTTAAATTTTATAAATACCATTGACCCTGATTTTTTTTTGCCGTTCTATAATGATAAGAAGATTAATTTCGTTATTTGTTACGAATCAAATTATTTGTTTTATGAATAATCTTTTGAAATATAATTTAGCAGGATTTCTGACATTTTTTATTGCAGGAGTTTTCATGGCGCAGGCAGGACATGGGCCGGACCTCCGGAAAATTGAGAATACTGCATTTCAGCGTGGCGAAAAAATCACTTACCGTGTTTTTTATGACAGTTTTATAACCGGAAATGTAAATGCCGGATTTGCCTCTCTGGAAATAAGGCCTGAGAATGAAGTTATTGCAGGGCGCAATACCATGAATGTAGTGGGTATAGGGCGTACCCGTGGTGCCTTTAACTTTTTCTTCAGGGTAGTTAATCGTTATGAAACCTACCTTGATGAAGAAGCTATTGTTCCATTACTTTTTATCAGACGCATAAATGAGGGTGGATATAAGAAAAGTCAGGATGTGGTGTTTAACCAGTTCGATAATATTGCCATTAGCAATACCGCTACAGTTCCTGTTATACCCAATGTGCAGGATATTATTTCAGCATTTTATTACCTGCGAACCTATAATTATGATGATGCAGAAGTTGGAGATATTTTTGATGTGAGCTTTTTTCTCGACGATAGTGTATATGTTTCCCGCGTGGTTTTTGACGGACGAGAAGACGTTAATACCCGCATCGGAACTTTCCGCACACTGCGGTTTAAGCCCCAGGTCCTTACCGGCGATGTATTCAGTCAACCCTATCCTATGACTCTCTGGATATCAGATGATAAAAATAAAATTCCGGTTATGATACAGTCTGGCATAATCGTTGGGAGTATAAAAATGGAGCTTGTTGAATATTCAGGGTTAAAAAATCCTTTGAGTTCAAAGATCAGGTGAATCAACTGGAAAAGTTGGTTTGTTAAACAAGGGATTCACTTAAGTTCTGAATAACAGAAGCCACTATTTTTAACCCAAAAACTATTAACTATGTCTGCTTCAAAATTAATACCCGCGCTTTTACTTCTGGGCAGCCTTATATTTTCGGCCTGTGAGAAAGTAGAATACGATTCACGGAATCGTTTCAGAGGAACATGGAATGTGGAAGAATACAGTCATCGGTTACCCATGCCTTCCTATTATCAGTCCAGAATTACACTGGAAGAATTCAACGAGGAAAATATTATCATAGAAAATTTTTATGACGCCGGACTGGATGTTAAAGCTATGGTAATAGGGTCAAAAATGTTTATCCCCTACCAGCAAACAGGTATATTTGAAATCCTGGATGGTTACGGTGGCTACAGCGAAAATATGATAAGCATGAGTTATGTTGTAAGAATCAACATTTCGGAAGAGCAGTCAATTACCGATACCCTTGAAGCATATTTTACCAAAAGGTACTGAAAAATGATTTTACCCTTCTATAATTTCCCGGGCACCGTCCCGGGTTTTTTGTTTACAAAAACGGATGCAAATAAAGTCAGGAAAAATCATTAGGTTTGCCGTTGCAATTTTGCAACAGAATATTCAGAAAAATCTTTCTCATGTTAAAAGCAAGTATCCATACAGAAAAAGGATTAATGAAGGTTCAGTTTTTTGAAAAGGATGCCCCCAATACGGTTAAAAATTTTGTTGACCTGGCCCGCAAGGGGTTTTATGACGGATTGAATTTCCATCGTGTTATTCCTGAGTTTGTAATCCAGGGTGGTTGCCCTTACGGCACAGGTTCAGGCGGCCCAGGATATACCATTCCCTGCGAACTTGATGGTGACAACCAATATCATGATCGTGGTGTGTTGTCTATGGCACATGCCGGTCGCGATACCGGCGGGTCGCAGTTTTTTATTTGTCACAGCCGGGAAAACACTCAGCATCTCGACCGAAAACACACCTGCTTTGGAAAAGTTTACGAAGGCCTGGATGTAATAGATGATATTCGCCAGGGCGACAAAATTGAGAAAATTGTAATTGAAGAGGAATAAAATGGGTATGAAGCAAATTCGATTTCCATTAAATGGCGACTTCATTGAGCTTTATAAGCTACTGAAGTTTATTCAGCTTGCCGATAGTGGTGGCAATGCCAAAATGATGGTGGAAGAAGGCCTGGTTAAACTCAACGGAGAAACAGAATACCGCAAAAGGGCAAAAGTGAAGCCCGGTGATGTGGTTGAAGCTGAAGGTTACCGGATTACAGTTGAACCCTGAACGCTTCTTTCTGCAATAAAAACAAAAAAGGCCCCGCTTAAAAACGGGGCCTTGATGATATATAGGGGAATTGTTTTTTACATCATTCCACCCATTCCGCCCATACCCGGATTCATTGGAGGCATGTCGGGTTTATCTTCTTTAATTTCAGCAAGTACACACTCAGTGGTGAGAAGCATACCTGCAATAGATGAAGCATTTTCAAGAGCTATACGTGTTACTTTGGTGGGGTCAATTACACCACTCTCATAAAGATTTTCGTAGATTTCTGTGCGGGCATTGAAACCATAGTCTTCCTTACCTTCTTTAACCTTTTGCACTACGATTGAACCTTCAACACCTGCATTTTCAACGATCAAACGAAGGGGTTCTTCAAGAGCCCTGCGCACGATAGCAACACCGGTTGTTTCATCAGCATTATCACCTTCAAAACCAATGAGTGCCTCAAGAGCCCTGATGTAGGCAATACCACCGCCGGGAACTATTCCTTCTTCAACAGCAGCGCGGGTAGCGTGCAATGCATCGTCGAAACGGTCTTTTTTCTCTTTCATTTCTACTTCGCTGGCAGCACCAACATAAAGAACAGCAACACCACCGGCCAGTTTAGCCAGACGTTCCTGCAGTTTTTCTCTGTCATAATCGCTGGTTGTGTTCTCAATTTGCGATTTGATCTGGTTTACGCGCGCTTTGATCATGTCGGGCTCACCTTTACCACTTACGATGGTAGTATTGTCCTTATCGATAGTGATTTTTTCTGCTCTACCCAGTTGTGACAAATCAGCCTGCTCGAGTTTGTAACCTTGTTCTTCGCTTATGACAGTACCTCCGGTAAGAATAGCAATATCTTCAAGCATTGCTTTTCTGCGGTCACCAAATCCGGGTGCCTTAACGGCAGCAATTTTCAACGAACCGCGAAGTTTGTTTACCACCAGGGTTGCAAGTGCTTCTCCATCAACATCTTCTGAGATAATGAGAAGGGGTTTTCCGGTTTGAACAACTTTTTCCAGGATGGGCAGGAAGTCCTTCATGGTACTGATTTTCTTATCATGGATCAGTACGTAAGGATCTTCAAAAACAGTTTCCATCTTTTCTGTATCAGTTACAAAGTATGGAGAAATGTAACCACGGTCAAACTGCATACCTTCCACAACTTTCACTTCTGTTTCTGTACCTTTGGCTTCTTCGATGGTGATAACACCTTCTTTTTTCACCTTGCCCATAGCTTCGGCAATGAGTTTACCAATGCTGTGGTCGTTGTTGGCAGAAATAGTGGCAACCTGTTCGATTTTCTCTATGCTGTCACCCACTTCCTTCGATTGTTTTTTAAGATCTTCAATAACTTTCACCACCGCTTTGTCTATGCCGCGTTTCAGATCCATGGGGTTGGCTCCGGCAGTAACGTTTTTCAATCCGCTGGTAATAATTGCCTGTGCCAGAACAGTTGCAGTAGTAGTACCATCACCTGCTAAATCAGCAGTTTTGCTGGCTACTTCTTTCAACATCTGGGCGCCCATGTTTTCAATAGCGTCTTCCAGTTCAATTTCTTTGGCTACAGTAACACCATCCTTGGTGATAACAGGAGCACCGAATTTTTTGTCAATGATCACATTGCGACCTTTGGGCCCCAGTGTTACTTTAACTGCATTTGATAGTTTGTCAACACCTTTCTTCAGGGCGTTTCTTGCTTCAAGATTAAAAATTATATCTTTTGCCATAATTCTAAATTTTAATATTTCGGTTTAACTTTTATGATTTAAAACATCCTGATTAACCAATGACGGCGTAAATGTCAGACTCACGCATAATCAGGTAATCATTACCATCTACAGATATTTCAGTTCCTGCGTATTTTCCGTAGAGAACTTTATCGCCTGCTTTCACTGTCATAGGTTCATCTTTTTTTCCTTCACCCACAGCAACGATGGTTCCTTTCATGGGTTTTTCTTTTGCTGTGTCGGGTATAATAATACCGCCTGCAGTTTTTTCTTCTGCCGCAGCAGGTTCAACCAATACTCGATCTGCTAAAGGCTTGATGTTAATATTTGCCATTTTTTAAACTTTTAATTGTTAAACAATAAATAAATCTCTTTTATATAACTTCAATAAAAATAATCCCAAATGGCTGTTGTCATTTTTTATGCCAAAGGGGAATTCTGCTTCCTTGATGGACAATATTACATTATTTACTGTGCTTTCATAAAAAAAGTGTCAGACCTTATGACAATCTGACACTTTTTTAAAGTTCCTGCTTAATAAGTTAATCAAGAATTATTTCTTCTTGTTGTGTGGGTTGCTGAGGTTGTTGCTGAGCGGGCTGAGGCTGCTCAATTGGTGAAGTGGATAAATCACGTGATACAGGAATTCTGTCTCTGATTTCACTTTGCCGGGTTTCAACAACCTGGCCCCTGGGAATTACAAAAGTTGATGTAAGCGTAAGCACCAGAAGTGCGATTGCAAGACTCCAGGTGGCTTTTTCAAGGAAATCAGTGGTTTTTCTAACTCCCATGATTTGATTACTCGATGCAAAGTTTGATGCAAGACCTCCACCCTTGGAGTTTTGTACCAGGACAATAAGAATCAGTAACACACAAACTAACAGCACTAAAACTGATATTAAAGCATATAAGCCCATTACTATTTATTTTTAATGATTGATTTCGTTTTTAATCTCCAGTATTTTTTTTGCAAAGTAACTGCTTTTTTCCGGAAACTTCAAGCACAATTTTTCATAAACCTCCAGTGCTTCATCTTTTTTACCCTGACTGAGATACACATTTGCGAGTGTTTCAGTTGCAATATCTGCTGCCTCACTAACACTATCTGCAGAAAGGTCCTCCTGATTATCCTCCAGATCTTTCCCGGGTTGTATACGAGGTTCCTCTTTTAAAAATTTTTCAATAAGGTAATTAATATCCTGCTTTTTCATGCGACTACCATACAAAACCTCGTCCAGGGAAGCCCTGTTAAGATTTACCTGGGTTTCATCTTCTTTAAAATATTTTTTACTTTCAGCCTCCAAAGGTTTGTCAGCAGGCTCTGCCCATATTTCATCATTTATTTTTTCTGCAGGGATGCCGTCGGACTTGTCTTTTTGTGATGATTCATTTTTTTGACCTATTTCTCTCAAGCGGCGCTTTACAATTTCAAGTAGTGACTCCTGGTTGGGTTTCTCTTTTGATGAAACTTCAGGTGAAGAAACATTTTCAACATTTTCTCCGGTTATCAAGGAATCTTCCTGAAAATCAGTTTTAATTGTTTCTGTTGCGGTTGAAACCTGAGGTGAAGAAGTAATTTCCTGGCTTATCGTTTGAGTTTTCACAGGTTCAGGTTTATCCCTGTCCGAAATAAATCTTTGAAATTTTCTTCTGTGAACCGCATAAGCAGAAGCTTTATTTACCTGCTGCTCAAAATCAAGTTTATCTTTTTGCTGAAGATTTTTAGCCAGCAAAATCTGTAAACTTTGACTGTACGGATGAGCTTCTGTCATTTTCCTCAAAAAGGAAAGGCTACCCTTGTCCAGCTCATAAGGATTTTTCAGAATTTCCAGAAATTTTTCCTGATTTTGCATAGGGTAAAATATTACCAGTTTACAACTGCCCGGTTAAAAATATCTTCCACAAGTGCTTCTGTTATTGCTTCAATAGCTTGATTTTCTATTTCGGCAAGGCTGCGTGTACTTGGATAGTCGTAGAATCTCGAAAAAGATTGCTCAAAATCGTTTTCAGGCTCATGCTCATTAACAAAGGTTACACGAACTGTAACTGTGAGCCGGTTTTGAGCGGCCCTGTCATCTGCACCTATTGCCTGTGGTTGCACATTATAACCTGTAATGCTTCCTTCAAAATGTAAATCACCAACTCCGTTTGTGAACCTGAGATTGGTTTGTCTTGAAAACTTATCTTTCAATGCATCTGTAAAAACCTGACTAAGTGTAGGTTGTACCAATTGAGCATTGTTTGGGAAATGAGCCACTGAAAATGTCTGGGCCTGAGGGGGTATTGAGGCTCCTGTAAATGAATACACTCCGCACCCATACATAAGGATTGCTAAAATAAGAAAAAACCAGATGTTTTTCAAGGACTGCATTTTAATTTGGATAAATTTTTAAAATCGCCTGCAAAATTAATATTTTTATGTGAGAATTGTCCGAAAAATGTGTTATTATACCTTAAAAATCAGGCATTAATGTCATATTCCTTTATTTTCCTGTAAAGTGTCCTTTCACTAATACCAAGTTCCTCTGCAGCTTTTTTTCTTCTTCCATTGTGTTTTTGAAGGGCACGGATGATTAAATCCTTTTCTTTCTTTTGAATACTCAGGCTTTCCTCAATAAAATCAGTGGTATCTTCTTCAAAGCTGTCAATTATCTGGTGGTGGTCATCATGATCTTGAGAAGAGCCCTCGCGTTTACTTTTCACTAATTTTTCCTGGCCCATTTCTTCGTAAAGATTTTTGAGCAAATGAGGGTTCTCTTCATGGAAATCACCACTAACCTGACCGTTTTGCATGAGTTCAACAACAATCTTTTTCAGGTCAGTTATATCTTTGCGCATATCAAAAAGCAGCCTGTAGAGAATATCTCTTTCACTGATATCCGGCTCGTTTTTCTTGATATCACTGACAAGAACAGGCAGGTTTGATTCCTTAATGCTGGGAAGATAATTATAAATGATTTCTGGAGTAATCATTCTGTTGCTTTCAATAACAGAGATTTGCTCTGCCATATTTTTCAGCTGCCTGATGTTGCCGGGCCAACGATAGTTCAAGAGAATGTTTTCAGCTTCAGGATTAAGCTGAAGGGGGGGCATGCGGTATCTCTCGGCAAAATCTGAAGAAAACTTCTTGAATAGCATAACAATGTCACTTTGTCTGTCGCGCAGAGGAGGAACATAAATAGGCACAGTATTTAACCTGTAGTAAAGGTCTTCTCTGAATTTTCCTGATGAAATGGCCTCCTGAAGATTTATATTGGTAGCAGCTACTACCCTTACATTGGTTTTTAGAACTTTTGAGGAGCCCACCTTGATAAACTCACCACTTTCCAGCACCCGAAGCAGTCGTACCTGAGTTAATAAAGGAAGTTCTGCAACCTCATCGAGGAAAATCGTTCCGTTATTTACAACTTCAAAGTAACCTCTTCTGGCTTCATGGGCACCGGTAAATGAGCCTTTTTCATGACCAAATAATTCCGAATCAATTGTTCCCTCTGGGATAGCACCGCAATTAACAGCAATAAAAGGACCATGCTTACGAGAGCTGAGGTAATGTATTATTTTTGGGAATACCTCCTTTCCCACACCACTTTCACCTGATATCATTACACTGATATCGGTAGGAGCAACCTGCATTGCCACATCTATCGCCCTGTCAAGTGAAGGTGAATGACCGATGATTCCAAAACGTTGTTTAATACTTTGAATATCCATTATATTACCAGCCTTTTTTATGCCATTATGGCATACAAAGTTAACTGATTATTTTGAGAATTGTTTCCGGTAAATTATTTGACAGATTTTTTAAAGCCCATATAGAATATATTTAAAAAGTAATGAACGGGTATAGAATAAAAATTTTAATGACCAAGGGAAATTTTTAACAATTGGTTTGAAAAATGATTAATTTTATGCGTGATGTATGTATATGTATTCTCATGTATTAAAAGTGAGTAATTAAGGCACACTGCCATAAATTTTCCCTTATGCTTTCAGATAAAGACCCGGAAAATACCCTGAAATTGTTAAAAGGCATCCTGAATAAACTTGAATCAGTTAAAGAGGTTGACAGTCATACTCTTTCAGAACTCAAGGAGCTAATCACACTTTTACAAAATAATAAAGCAAAGCAGATAAACAGGCATAAAATGTTGGAAGAGATTCCGGCAATGTTATGGCAATGTGATTTAAAAGGAAACTTTTCATTCATCAATAAAACACTGCTAGAATTTATTGGTTATGAATCCTTACAAAATTTTCCCTCAGGTTTTCTCCAATTGATTCACCCGGAAGACAGGAAAAATTTCAAAAAAATCCTTGAAAAAAGCCTAAAAGAAGAAAAGTCATTTTTTTTTGAGTATCGTCTGAATGACCGTTACAACAATTACCGTTGGGTTTTAAATCATGCACACCCGTTTTATAATAAGAATGGAAAATGTCAGGGATTAATCGCCAATTGTACTGATATTCATGACCGTATTGTTGCTGAACAAAGGTTACTGGAAAGTGAAGACAAATATCGCAGAATGTTTGAAGATACTTCTCTGGGCATTTTCCGGTTTGACCGTAATTTCAGATTTGTTTCTGCAAATAAGGCTTTTGCCTTCATTTTTGGGTACGACAATGAAAAAGACTTTCTAAAGGAAATCAATGAAGAACCATCCCGGTTTTTTCCTGATTTCCCGCGTGATAAGGATCTTATAATAGAAATTATTAAAAGCAGACAGAAGCAATTTGTTATTGAAAAACATCTTAAAGATCGCCATGGCAAAAGTATTTATGTAATAATTCACCTGAAAAAAGTACATGACAGAAAACTTGAAAGGGAGTTTTATGTTGAGGGATATATTGAAGATATTACGCAAAGGAAAATTGCAGAAAATAACCTTCAGATCTCTGAACAGAAATTTAAAGCTCTTTTCGAAAAATCATACAATGCAATCCTGATTCTTGACAAACAGCAAATAATTGACTGTAACTATAAAGCTGCCCAGCTATTTAATTCAACAATAGGCGAACTTACAGGGAAACAATATTATGAGCTATGTGCCACGCAGCAGGAAGGTATAAATGAAATTAAAAAGTTACTAAAAACCAAATTCAGCCGGGCCATGTCAGGGCATGCGGAAAGTTTTGAATTGCTGCATAAACGAGATGAAACGAGTTTTGATGCTGAAGTTAGTTTTTCAAGAATTTTTATAAATCAAAAGCCTCTGATTCAGGCAATTGTAAGAGATGTAAGCCAAAGAAAACTCTTTGAAAAGCAGCTTAAGCAGGCCAAAGATGATGCTGAGAAAGCCAGGATGGCACAATCGGAGTTTCTTTCGCTGATGAGCCATGAAATACGTACACCTTTGAATGCCGTGGTGTCGCTTACAGAACTTTTACTACATGATGATCTGACTTCTGATCAACTGGAAAATCTCAATTCAGTTAAATTATCTGCAAAGCATCTGCTCGGACTTATCGATGATATTCTTGATTTCAATAAAATTGAAACAGGCAATCTTGAATTCGAGTATTTTGATTTTGATATTCGTTCGCTGGTTTCCGATTTACATAAAACACTGGAAATTAAAGCGTCAGAAAAGAACATAAAATTAATTACGAAAATTAATGATAATGTTCCTGAAATACTTCGGGCTGATACTTTAAGACTGAAGCAGGTTTTATTTAACATGCTATCAAATGCTATAAAGTTTACGGAAGAGGGCTATGTAAGTCTGAAAATAGAAAAAAGACCGGGTTGTACGGATGGAAAAAATATTCATTTTGAGGTTATGGATACCGGTATCGGAATAGCAAGTGACCGGTTGGATGCCATTTTTGAAAAGTTTACCCAGGCGGAAACCAGCATAAGACGTAAGTATGGGGGAAGTGGTCTGGGGCTCACCATTTGTAAAAAGCTGGTAGAAATGCAGGAGGGAAAAATCTACGCCAGAAGTAAGCCGGGGCAGGGCTCAGTTTTTTCTTTTTACCTCCCCATGGAAACGGGAAAGAAAAAATTTCCGGCACCCGAAAAAGACCTTAAAGGCGAACTCCATAAATCACTGGAAGGCCTTAAAGTACTAATGGTTGAAGATGATAAAATGAATCAGTTTGTAGGCAGAAAAGTAATTGATAAAAAATGGAAAGCTGATCTTACCATTGTAGCCACTGCCGAAGAAGCACTGGATTATCTGGCAAAAGAAAGTTTTGACCTGGTTTTGATGGATTTGCTGTTACCGGGCATGGATGGATATGAAGCCACAAAAAATATCCGAAGTAACCCGGATAAAAAATTTTCCAATCCTTCAATACCGGTCATAGCTCTTACGGCTGATGCTTTTATGGAAACCAGGAAAAAAGCTTATGAAGCCGGAGTAGACGACTTTGTTACCAAACCATTTGACTACCAAAAGCTATTTGAAAAAATCAGCCGGTATAAGCCGGCAGGGTAAAACAACCGCAGTTTTTTTCTGTCAGCTAAATTGCAATTCCGAAGTTTATTCTTTTTTGTTTAAACTGAGCTAACCAATGTTCCGTGTATTTTATAACTTTGCATTTCGTTTTCCGGCGCTAAAAATATCATTTAAAACTCTCAATATCCATAACTTATGACTGAGGAAAAAAAGAAAACTTTTGAAAGATATACAGTTACTTCTGCTTTACCATACGCAAACGGTCCCATTCATATCGGGCACCTGGCCGGAGTTTATGTGCCTGCAGATATTTATGCCAGATATCTTCGCTCAAAAGAAAGAGATGTGGTTTTTATCGGGGGAAGTGATGAGCACGGTGTTCCAATAACCATAAAGGCAAGGCAGGAAAATATATCTCCTCAGGATGTTGTGGATAAATATCATTATATGATCAAAGATTCCTTTAAAAAGTTCGGGATATCATTTGATGTTTACAGCCGTACTTCTGACCCCATTCACCATAAAACGGCATCTTTATTCTTTAAGAAGCTTCATGAAGAGGGGAAGTTAGAGGAAAAAGAATCGGAGCAGTTTTATGATGAAGCCAATAATCAGTTTCTGGCCGACAGATACATTACCGGCACTTGCCCTCATTGCAGCTATGAAAAAGCTTATGGTGACCAGTGTGAAAATTGTGGCACCTCCCTAAGTGCAACAGATTTGATAAATCCCAGATCTGTTTTGAGTGGGAATAAACCTGTAATGAAAAAAACAAGGCATTGGTACCTGCCGTTGCAGGACTATGAACCCATGTTGCGTCAATGGATTCTCGAAGGCCACAAAGCAGATTGGAAAACAAATGTATATGGGCAGTGTAAATCCTGGATTGACCAGGGGTTGCAGGCAAGGGCTGTTACCAGGGATTTGGACTGGGGCGTAAAAGTTCCTCTTGAGGGTACCGAAGGAAAGGTTCTTTATGTTTGGTTTGATGCTCCTATTGGTTATATTTCTGCTACCCGTGAATGGAGTGAAAAAACAGGTAAAGACTGGAAACCCTATTGGAAAGAAAATGATTCGAAACTGGTTCATTTCATCGGGAAAGACAATATTGTTTTTCATTGTATTATTTTTCCTTCAATGCTGTATGCAGAAGGTTCTTATATTTTACCGGAAAATGTGCCTGCCAATGAATTTCTGAACCTTGAGGGAGATAAAATCTCAACAAGCCGCAACTGGGCTGTCTGGTTGCATGAATACCTGGAAGAATTTCCTGGTCAGCAGGATGTGTTGAGGTATGTTCTTTGTGCTGCAGCACCCGAAACCAAGGATAACGACTTTACATGGAAGGATTTTCAAACCCGTAATAACAGCGAACTTCTGGCCATATACGGTAATTTTGTTAACCGAACATTGGTTCTCACGCATAAATATTTTGACGGTAAGGTTCCCGGAACAGGAGATTTGCAGGCCATTGATAAAGAAGTGCTGGAGCAGATGGCAAAATATCCGCAGATCATCTCAAACAGCCTCGAAAATTATCGTTTTCGGGAAGCACTCAACGAGTTGATGAATCTGGCAAGGTTAGGAAATAAATATCTTACAGATTGCGAACCATGGAAAATTTTTAAGCAGGACCCCGAGCGTGTAAAGACAATTCTTAATATAAACCTTCAGGTATGTGCAAGCCTGGCAATTTTATCAGAACCTTTCTTGCCATTTACATCCGAAAAGTTATTCAGGATGCTTGATCTGGAACCACTTAAATGGGATGCTTCTGCAAAAGGAGATTTATTGAAGGAGGGGCACAATATTAACGCTCCCGAGTTTCTTTTCAGCAAAATTGAAGATGAAGCAATTCAAAATCAGATAGATAAGTTAATAAATACGCGAAAAAACAATAAAGCCGACTCACAAAAAGAGCCGGAAGCCTTCAAGGATGATATCAGTTATGATGATTTCATAAAGATGGATCTTCGTATTGCTACAATTGTGCAGGCTGAAAAAGTTTCAAAGACCAGGAAGTTGTTGAAGCTAACCCTGGATACCGGCCTGGGGACAAGAACTGTGGTTAGCGGTATAGCCGAATTTTATAACCCCGAAGATATAATTGGGCAACAAGTTGTTTTGCTGGTAAACCTTAAACCCAAAACCATAAAAGGTATTGAATCGCATGGAATGATTTTGATGGCAGAAAACAATGATGGAGAGTTCGTTTTTGTTCAGCCAGACAAAATTGTTAATAACGGAGGTGTGATTGCTTAGGTTGCAAATCCTGACTTTCAGGTAATTTGATAAATTTATAAGACTAATTAGCAAAGATTACGTATTTTTATATAATCGCGGTAGGAAAAATTCTTTATATTTGCCCAGACACGGCCTCGTAGTTCAACGGATAGAACGGAAGTTTCCTAAACTTTAGATACAGGTTCGATTCCTGTCGAGGCTACAAAGTTATATCAACCTATAACTTACACACCCTAATATTAATGCATGGCTCCTCTTGAATATAAAAGAGAGCGACAAGACAAATTAAAGCTTTAAAAAACAAGAATAAACCATGAACAGAAAAGAAGAAAGACCCAGTAAGATTTCCTATGAAAGGTATCTGAATGAACTTGGGATTCCGGAAGACCAGAAAAAATCCAACGGTGGCCATATCCCTGATTATGTTAAATATGGCACATGGTTGCGGGTAAATGATTCGGAAAAATTTGAGAACGACTACCAGGAATGGAAGGCCAAAGTCAGGGCCGAACAAAATCTCTGATATCCTTGCAGGGAAATTAAAAAAAGGCTCTCAACAAAATTGGGAGCCTTTTTTTATCGGTGTATTTAAATTACATTCAGTTCTTTCCCCACCTTAATAAAGGCATTAATTGCTTTATCAAGATGATGCTTTTCATGAGCCGCTGAAAGTTGTATTCGTATTCTGGCCTGCTCTTTAGGCACAACGGGATAGTAAAAACCAATGACATAAATTCCTTCTTCCAGCATGCGGGCTGCAAACTTTTGTGAAAGTGCTGCATCATAAAGCATAAGTGCTACAATTGCTGAATCGGATGGTTTCAAATCAAAACCTGCTTCAGAAATATGTTTTTTAAAGTATGCGGTGTTATCCATAAGCTTGTCACGATAACTTGTATCCTTGCCAATGAGCTCTAATACTGCCAAAGAAGCACCAATAATAGCAGGGCTGAGCGAATTGGAGAAAAGGTAAGGGCGCGAACGTTGACGAAGTATGTCGATAATTTCCTTATGACCGGTTGTGAATCCTCCCAAACCACCGCCCAATGCCTTACCCAGGGTTCCGGTAATGATATCTACTTTATCCATAACATTATGATATTCCGGAGCGCCACGACCTGTTTTTCCAATAAAACCTGCCGAATGACATTCATCGGTCATAACCATAGCATCATATTTCTGGGCCAGCCTGCATATTTCATCCATTTTGGCAATATCGCCATCCATTGAAAAAACTCCATCGGTAACAATGATTCGATGACGTTGCGCCTGTGCTGCCTGTAATTGCTTTTCCAGGTCTTCCATGTCAGCATGAGCAAAACGATAACGTGCTGCTTTACAAAGTCTCACTCCGTCAATAATAGAAGCATGATTTAAAGCATCGGAAATTATAGCATCATTTTCATCAAGAAGGGGTTCAAAAACACCTGCATTGGCATCGAAGCAAGCTGCATATAATATGGTATCTTCTGTGCCATAAAATTCTGAAATGGTTTTTTCCAATTGTTTATGAATATCCTGGGTTCCGCAAATAAATCTTACCGAAGATAATCCATACCCATGGCTATCAAGGGCCTTTTTACTCCCTTCAATTACTTTTGGATGATTGGAAAGACCCAGATAATTGTTTGCACAGAAATTCAAAACCTTTTGTCCGGTGTTTAGTTCAATTTCAGCCGACTGAGGACTGCTGATAATTCTCTCGCGTTTGTACAAACCTGCCTGGTCAATTTCGTGAAGTTGCTTTTGTAAATGATCTTTAATTTTTCCGTACATAATTATGCATTTTGACTGTTCGTGTATTTTGAATGTTTTAAGGGTTTAATAAAGCATGATATCTTTGTGGGTCATTAAACAGGTTTAAGGCCTCAAGTATATCCGGGTCATCATTCAGTGAAGAAACAATGCGTCCTCTCTGTTTATAGTATCTTCCTGCTATTTCATTTTTAAGGATAAATTTTATTTCATCACTGAAAGTAATAAGGTCTTTTTCTTTGGATTGGGCAATTCTTTGCTCAATATCGTTGATTTGCTGCTCTATCGATAAAAAATACTTTTCCTTTTGGGCAATATTCTTCAGTCTTTTAATATATAACTCACTATCGGTTGTGTAGGTGTAATCTCTTCCCTCAAGAAACTTCAAAAACTCAGTGTAAAATTCTTCGGTTATTTCAAACTGATCAGCCGGGGGAATTGAATCATTTTGGCGGTAGAATTCATTTGCAAATTCAAAAATGTGAAACTGGGTTAACAAGGCTAAAGAGATATTACTTAGTGTTATAGGATCATTTTGGATATCAGGTTCAATACCCCCTCCGTCAAAAACTACTCTTCCATTTGCAGTTTCAAATGGAACCTTCAAAGAATCGGGAATATGACCTACACTACCATCCTCGTCTCTTACCGCATAATCAATGGCTTGAATAGAACGGCCACTGGGAATGTAGTATTTTGCCACTGTAACCTTAAGCTGAGTGTTATAGCTAAGTGGAACCACATTTTGTACCAGGCCTTTGCCAAAAGTCCTCTGCCCGATTATTATTCCCCTGTCAAAATCCTGTATGGCGCCGGCAACTATTTCTGATGCCGATGCACTGGCCCGGTCTACAAGAACCACAAGCGGAATTTCTTTGTCAATAGGATTATTGAGTGTACGGTGGGTTGTATTCCGTTCTGAAATTTTACCTTTGGTTTCTACCACAACTTTATTGCGGTCAACAAAAAGATTGGTAATATTTACTGCCTCATTGAGTAAACCGCCTCCATTTCCTCTCAGGTCAAGGATAATATTTTCAATACTATGTTCATTATGAAGATTATTAAATGCATCTCTTACCTCTCTTCCTGCATTTTGAGTAAAACTGGTAAGCTTTATATAGCCTGTTTTATCACCAACTAATCCATAATAGGGGATGTTATCAATCCTTACTACCTCACGCTCCATGCTGATAATAAGGTTTTCATCGTATCCAGCCCTTTGTATTTCGATTACAACCTCAGTGCCGGGTTGTCCTTTAAGCAAAGAACTCACTTCTTCCTGGGTACGGTTTCTGGCAGACTGATCATTTATTTTTATTATTTTGTCGCCGGGAAGAAGTCCTGCTTTGTCGGCCGGAAATCCTTCGTAAGTTTCTGAAATAAAAATGTAATCGCCCCTGCGCATGATCAGGGCGCCAATTCCTCCATATTGCCCTGTTGTCATAAACCGGAAATCTTCAATTTCCGACTCAGGTATAAAGTTAGTATAAGGGTCCAGAGAGTAGAGCATTTCATCAATGCCTGTTTTAATAAGCTCGGCAGGATTTACTTCATCAACATAATTGACAACCAGTTCGCGGAATAGTGTGGTGAAAATGTCAAGATTCCTGGTAATTTCAAAGTTCTTGCTTACATAGGCAGTTGATATAACAGATGTAAGAATGATAGCAACAAAAGCTGCTATTGTTAGTGGTTTTCGATAATACTTACGGATAGTCTTCATATTATTTTTGTCTTTGTTTATCATTAGCGGGGACCGGGTCATAACCACTGCCACCCCATGGATGGCAAGACGCAAAACGTTTTATGGTAAGCCAACCTCCTTTAAACGGTCCGTATTTTTTTATTGCTTCTGTTCCATATTGAGAACAGGTGGGTGTATATCGGCAGGAGGGGAGCAAGTAAGGAGAAACAGCTCCCTGGTAAAACCGGATCAACATGACAAATATCCATTCCAGTAAATTTTTTATACCACGCCAAATCCCTGCAATCAATCGCATTTGTATTTATATTCTGATATTTTCTTTTCTAATTTATGTAAAGATACAATGATTTTCTCTTCCAGTTCGCAGTATGAGTATATAGGTTTTCCAGTATAAATTATGCCCAGGATACAGAATGCGTTGGATTCATTCAAAAACGAATAAAAGCCTTGTTTGTTATTTCGGTATGCTTCTTTAACCAATCTTTTGATTTTGTTTCTTAAAACGGCCGATTTGTGAGTCTTTGAGGACACCCCAACAAGGCATTTTGCCGGATAATGAAAGAGAGCATTTTCAGGAAGTTTCTTCAGTGGATAAGAGGGATTTTGCCTGGTCCTGATTTCGTTTTGTTTTTGCTTATTACCCTCAAAAATTGTTTTATTCTTTTCAAAGAATAATTTTTCAGGATTGGGGTCAATAATTTTCCAGTATATTTTCAGAGGATGTTCACTGAATTGCTCTCCATCCTGAAACAGAAGATTCTTTAATGCAAAATTGCACAGTCTTTCAGTTTTTGAAAAACCATGCAATTTCCCTTTGGGTGTGTTAATAGCCATATGCTGGCCTGTTATTTTTTTCCTTTGTTTTCGTTAAGGTATTGCTCGATGGCCATGGTCATAGAGGGCGCTTCTTGTGTGGGTGCTTTGATATGCACCTCGAAACCTTCATTCTCTATAGCCGTTATAGTGGCTGCACCAAAAGCGGCAAAGATTGTTTCTCCCTGCATATAACCCGGAAAATTCTTTTTCAGTGATTCTATCCCAAACGGGCTGAAAAATACAATCATCTGAAAACTGTCAATATCCACATCCTCAACAACATCAGGAACAGTTGTGTAAATGGGTGCGATAACATGATTGATCTTATTTGAATTCAGCAATTCGGGGATATCTTTTGTATGATTGACGGCACATGGGAAAATAAAATTTTCTCCTTTATGCTTTTTAATTAGTTCCAGCAATTCCGGGAAAGTGCTTTTACCGAAAAATATCTTTCTCTTACGATATTGAACGTACTTTTGCAGATACAAAGCGATAGCCTCAGAAACACAAAAATATTTCATAGTTTCCGGAATCGTGACACGAAGCTCTTCACATAGACTAAAGAAATGGTCAACTGCATGCCTGCTGGTAAAGATAATAGCGGTATAATCCAGTATATTAATTCTCGTTTTGCGGAACTCTTTGTTGTCTACACTTTCAATTTTTATTAACTTCCTGAAAGTGAGATTGAGATTAAATTGTTTTGCCAGGTCAGCATACGGTGACTTATCATTTTCAGGCTGAGGCTGTGAGATTAAAACGTTTTTAACTTTCAAGTTTGCTCTCCTTTATTATTTTGTTAAACTGTTTTTGATTTCCGTTTTTTATCAATTACGGCGAGGATTGTGGTTTTTTTGATTTCCTCAAATCCACGTGTTTATATAGTTTTGAGAGAATTTGATGATAAATATTAAAGGTGCAATTTCAATGGCGCAAAGATACAAAATTAAATAATACGCAGAAAAGCCCGTTGCTTTTAAACCTATGATTGTGCCTCTGAGCAGCTTAAATATGTTAATGACAAAAAAAAGCACCCACATTGCATACAATATAGCCGGCAGTGGGTTATAGATATAAATAATCAAAACCGGAAGCAGAATTAATCCTGTTGAATAATTTATCAGCAATATATTCAAAGAATAGGATTCAGTTGGGCCAACTGTTTTAAAAACCCAGGCAAGAGTTCTTATAACCAAATACTTGAGGAAAAAAAACAGAATAATGGCAGAAAAAATATACACCAAAAGGATGACCGCAGGAATATTGGCGAATACTTTTGTTCCCTGGGCAAAGTCCAAACTCTTGTAAATAATCATTGAAAGCACGATGATGTAATTTAGAAAAAGGAAAAAAGACACCCATGTATTTAAAGCCCCACCCTCTCTTTCCAGCTGGGTGTAAAAACGGGTTATCCATCCTGCCATAATAATTTCCTTAAATTTCAGTGGGAAAAGTAATTTTGATAGCCCAATCAGTAAAATACATATTATAAGGATAAAAGCGAAGATATCTGCAGGTCTGTTTTGTTCGGTTCGATTATGTGCTGCCAGACCAGTTGAGGGTTTTAAATCATGATGGCCATACTTTTCAGAGGCGGGAAAAACACGACTAATATCCAGGTCCTCCGGTTTTACCAAAACAGAATCCCAGGGAACGGTGTAGGCTTTTGTTATGTCAAAAACTGTAATCCTTGAGGGAGGGGCGGCCGGTTGCGCAGACTCTGTGATAGCTGGTTCAGTATCCGGAGCCGGTGTGGGTGTCTCAGGAAACTCTGTTATTGTGTCTGCTTCTGTTTCGGGTATTTGAACTTCAGGCACAGGTAGTGTATCTTGTTCAGGTATTGTATCATTTGCAGGGAGTTCAATTGGAGATATTACCGTGTCTGCTGTATCAATAGGTATAACAGGAGGTGCCGGCACAGTATCAGGTGGAATTTGCCTGATAGTGTCATTGGGTGTCTCGGGCAAAGTGTCAACAAGATGCAATTGTATGTTAATTGAGCCTAAACCGTAAGCGGGGAGATTTAGCAGTATCATCATGTTTATGATGATAAAAAATACAGGCATTACGGGAAGCTTCTTTTTGTTGCTCATGGGCCCGGAATTTTTGCAAAGGTAAGTCAAATTCACAGTATAATTAAAAGAGAAGATTAAAATACTATTTGCAATGATTCCTGCAGGTATGTTAAAAAATGCTGTTATTGGTTTAACAATTGTTTAATAAGGAAACAGTTAAGCTGTGCAAAAAAACAGCCTCACTGCTTTGATGGAAAGTAAATTAATTCTAATTTTGCTGTCCGTTGAAATTCAATAATTTTAAACAATTAAGCAGGTATTGGAAATGGATTTGTTATCATCAATTAAAGCAAACGCAAAAAAGCACGATAAATGTATTGTTTTACCCGAGGGAACTGAAGAAAGGACTTTGAAAGCTGCTGATGAAATTATCAGAGAGGGTATTGCACGCATCATATTACTGGGTAATCAGACTGAAATTAAAAGGCTTTCCCAACAGTTTGGTTTGGAGAATATTTCCCATGCCACAATTATTGATCCTTTGAATTTTGAGAAAAAAGAATTCTACGCGGACTTGCTTTATGATATTAGAAAAAATAAAGGACTTAGCAAGGAAGAGGCTTTGAAGCTGGTTGAGGATCCATTGTATCTGGCAACTCTTTTAATTAAAAACGGGGATGCAGATGGAGAAGTTGCAGGTGCTGCCAATGCTACCGGTAATGTATTAAGACCTGCCTTTCAGATTGTAAAAACCCTGCCGGGTATCAATGTTGTGTCAGGGGCATTTATCATGATCATGCCTGACGCTCAATGGGGTGAAAATGGTATTCTGGTATTTGCCGATTGTGCTGTACATCCTGATCCAACGGCAGAAGAACTGGCACAGATAGCCATAATGACAGCCCAAACAACCCGTGCCATTGTGGGTGTTGAGCCAAGAGTTGCAATGTTGAGCTTTTCTACAAAGGGAAGCGCAAATCATCCCATGTGTGACAAAGTAATTGAAGCCACAAATCTTGCAAAGGAGATGGAGCCTGATCTCAAGATTGATGGTGAATTGCAGGCTGATGCAGCAATTGTAGAATCCATTGCGAAAAGTAAAGCTCCAAAGAGTGAAATTGCCGGTAGAGCCAATGTGCTTGTTTTCCCCACACTGGAAGTTGGAAATATCGCATATAAACTGGTACAACGACTTGCAGGGGCTGAAGCTGTTGGTCCGGTGTTACAGGGTATGGCTGCACCCATAAATGATTTGTCAAGAGGCTGTTCTGTTGATGATATTGTAAACCTTGTGGCAATTACAGTTAACCAGGCTGCCGGAAAGTAAAACAAGTTCCAACGCATCAGTACCATCATATTATCTTGTCACGTAATTTGCTCAAATATAATTCTTAATTGACGCCGCAAAGGCAACTATAGCAAAAAACAAAGTTTTAAATGTTTCAATCGTGTTGCCTGAAGGCAGGCAGGCATTAATCAACCTAAATCAAATTTATTCTAATGAAAATCTTAGTACTAAACTGCGGGAGCTCTTCTGTGAAATACCAGCTCATTAACATGGCAAATAATGCCGAGCTTCTGGCAAAAGGGTTGCTCGAAAGAGTCGGGTTAAAGGACAGTGAACTCAAGCACCAATCAAAAGGGAAAGACAAATATTACCTGATCCAGGATGTACCCAATCATGAAGTGGGCATTGACTTGATTCTGAAAGTACTGCTTGACCAGGATTATGGAGTTTTAAACAACGTGAATGAGATCCTGGCAGTAGGGCATAGAGTAGCACACGGTGGAGAAAACTTTAGTGCAAGTGCATTGATAACACCCGAAGTGAAGAAAAATATTGAAGATGTTATTGAATTAGCACCTTTGCATAATCCGGCTAACCTTAATGGTATAGTCTCCATGGAAAAACTTATGCCAAATGTGCCGCAGGTTGCTGTGTTTGATACTGCATATCATCAGACAATTCCTCAGCATGCTTACATGTATGCTTTGCCTTATGAGCTTTATGAAAATGATAAAATCCGCCGTTATGGCTTTCATGGTACCAGCCACAAGTTTGTGTTTGAAACTGCTTGTGATGCATTATTCATGCGTCGCGACAATATCAGGGCTATCACATGTCACCTGGGGAATGGAGCGTCAATATGCGCTATAAAGAATGGGAAGTCTGTTGATACTTCCATGGGGCTTACACCTGTTGAAGGATTGGTAATGGGTACAAGAACCGGCGATCTGGACCTGGGAGCCTTATTATACATAATGAAAAAGAAAGAACTTGACCTGGAAGCAGCCAACAGTTTGATCAATAAAAAAAGTGGTGTGCTGGGAATTTCAGGTATTTCATCTGATATGCGCGACATTGAAACTGCTGCATGGAAAGAGGGTAACAAAAGAGCAGACCTTGCCCTTGAAATGTATAACTACCGAATTAAGAAATATATAGGTGCCTATGCAGCTGCTATGGGAGGTGTTGATTTGATTGTGTTTACAGGTGGTGTGGGAGAAAACGGCCCGGAAACCCGTGAAGCTATCTGTAAAGGACTGGAGTTTCTGGGTGTTGCCTTTGACCCTGAAAAAAATACGGGTTTACGTGGTAAGCTGGATATGATTTCCAAACACGATTCCAAGGTAAAAGTGATGGTTGTTCCTACCAATGAAGAACTGGTTATTGCCCATGATACACTTCGAATAGTTTCCCATAAAGAGGAAAAAGAAGAAATCTGATTTCAGTTTGTTTTGAGGAAAATCAAAAGAGGTGCCGCAGTTATGCGAGCACCTCTTTTGATTAGTAATGGGAATGTTTTATTACCAGTTTACCAGTCTGATTCCTACACTGAAAGGTGTAAGCTCTGGTCCTTTATCATCTTTGAAAAGATCGTTAAGGGCATATGTTGCAAATAGATTTACCCTGCCCCAACCAATCCTGCCTGACAGATCAAACCTGAAAGGAGGTACGTGAAAGTTACTGTAATCTTTTTCTTTTCGCTTTTTACCACCATCGTCATAGACATATTTGGCGTGTGTTCCTATGCGGGTTCCAATTATCAAGCCACCAGCTATATGAAATTTTTCCGAACTTCTTCTTGCACTTGTTTGTAATTCCATCATAACGGGTACAGTAAGATATGTGAGTGTAAGTTTATTTTTTCTCATGGGGTCTTCATCTTCAAAAAACTCAACACCATCGCTTGTATGCACTATTCTGGTCTGATTGTCAAAGCGGTAATTGTTGAAAGATAAACCTAATCCTGAATAAATACCCAGGTTGTTTGATATGATAGGAAAGCTCTGCTGTAAAAAGTTGATATTGACAATTACAGATTTTTCATATCTGAGGTCAATAGGTTGTGCTTCCTGCTGCAGGGTGAAACTGTTGTCAGGTGAAAGATAACCATTGATGCCCAGTTCAAACCCAGACCAGTTATTGCGGAATGCTCTTGTTCGTCTTCTTTCAACCCTAACCCGGTCAGTACCTTCATCATCAATGATTAAAAGATCTCTTCCTCCGATTCTGATGCGGGTTGTGTCACCATCAGCAGATTCATTTATAAAGTGGGCCTGGGTTCCGTTTACTGAGGCCATCCCCGATGTTTTAATTTGTATTGAGGCAGGTTCCTGACTAAAACTAATTTTAGAAGTGCCACTGGCGTTGGCATCAAGGTATTCTTCGGCATTAACTCTGGCATTTGAAGCACCACTTGTTTTTACAATGGTTGTTTGTGTGCTGAGTTCAGATGCTCTTAACTGTGAAGCTCCTGATACTGTGGCATCATGATGCTCTGCCAATCCCCTGATAGTTAGATTAGATGCACCTGATATCCTGGACTCCAGCGAAGGAGTGTTTACCTGCAGATGGGCTGTAGTTGATCCGGAAAGAGCCACCAGTAAAGAAGAACTTTGAATTTCATTTGTGCTCCTGATGGTTGCAGAACTACTAAGCAGGATTCTTTCTAATTCAGGACTAATGATTCTGGCATCAATGGTTACATTACGCGCCGAACCTTTAAACTCAAGCTTAAGTACACCATTTTTAACTGAGGTTTCTACATTTTCCAGGAATCTTTCTTCAGCTTCAATTTCCAGGAAATAATCCTCTCCCTGCGTGTATTCAATTTTGAAAATGCTTCCTGCGTCTATGGCAGAGAATTCTTCTACAGGTCGAACTTCAGTAATCTTTTGGGCAAAAAGTGAAGTGCTTAGGTATAGCATCACACCCAAAAGCAGTGTGGTCGTTTTTATCATTTCTTTTGTTTTCATCGTTATTAAAATTAAAAGTTTGTAATCATGGTTGTCAGAGAGAAAAATATATTGGTAATCTGTTTGGTTGCATTTTAGAATTTATCATATAGGTCTTATGGAGCCCACTCCGCTTCTGCTGATATTCGTGCTCCGGGGTTCTCCGGCATACCTTATACTACCCACACCGGAAATGCTGGCATTCAGTTCCTCAGATGCATACACATTTGCCGAACCGGCTCCACTGAGTTTAATATGGGTTATATGTGTAATCAGATCAACACACTTCAAAGAAGCCGCGCCACTTAGGGTTATATCGTGCATGTAGGTGTATCCTTTTATTTTCAGGCTGCCGGCGCCTGATACATGAGTGGTTAGTTTTTCCGTTTCCACCTCCAGATCTATATCTCCTGCACCACTCAGATGCAATGAAAACTCCGGTGAAACTAATACATGGTCAGCCTCAAGACTGGTGGCGCCAGATAACCGGATTTGCCCCAAATCGTTAACAGTAACATAAACATCAAGGCGTGTAGGCCGGTAAATTTGATTACTTTCCATTTTCAGCTTCAATGTACTTCTTTTCACCTCGTAGCTGATATATTCATGAATGTTTTCATCGGTTTCAATTCTGATATGGGGATTTTCTCCCTCCAGCAGAAAAATTTTAAATACTCCCGAAGCATCAATCTCAGTAAAACTGTCCAGATTTTTTTCCCGGGTTAAAACATTGCCATCTCCCCTGATAGCATTTGTATCAAAAGTGCACGACTGAGCGCCCATCATCAATATGAGCAGTGGCAACAAGATGTTGAGTTTTTGTTTTTGTATCATACTTTTCTTTCTTTAAGTGATTTAAAATTGCGAATTTCGATGGTAAGACGGATGCACTGAGAAAAAGTTACAGATAAACTAAAAAAAACGACTGCTCCGAAAAAGCAGTCGTTTTTGTTCGTTTTTTTTATGTCTTCAGCTTAAAAGGCAGAAGAAAACTGTTTCAGGAAACGCAGGTCATTTTCGAAATAAAGCCTAAGGTCATTTACCATGTATTTGAGCATGGTTATACGTTCAATTCCCATTCCAAAGGCATAACCTGTGTAAACATTACTATCGATATTACAGTTATCCAGCACATTTGGGTCAACCATACCGCAACCCATTATTTCCACCCAACCTGTTCCCTTGCAAATATTACAGCCTTTACCTTTACAGAAAGGACAGGAAACATCTACTTCTGCGCTGGGCTCTGTAAATGGGAAATAAGAAGGTCTTAGCCTGATTTGAGTTTCAGGTCCGAAAAACTCGCGGGCAAAATGGTCGAGTACATGCCTTAGATCGGCAAATGAAACACCCTTGTCAATGTATAAACCCTCTACCTGGTGAAAAATACAGTGCGCCCTTGCCGATATGGCTTCATTTCGGAATACCCTGCCGGGCGAGATAGTGCGGATGGGTGGTTTCTGGTTGTTCATTACTCTAACCTGCACAGAAGAAGTGTGCGTACGTAGTGCTACGTCGGGATTTTTTTCAACAAAAAAAGTATCCTGCATATCTCTTGCCGGGTGATCCTCAGCAAAATTGAGGGCAGAGAAGTTGTGCCAGTCATCCTCTATTTCCGGTCCTTCAGAGATCACAAATCCGATTTTTTCGAAAATCTCATTTATCTGGTTTCGTACAACAGAAATGGGATGCCGGCTGCCATTTTCAGCAAAATCAACAGGGAGCGTAAGGTCGGGATATTTATCTGAACCTTTGGTTTGCAGGCGTTGACTTTCTATATGTTGTTTAATATCATTTACTTTATTCAGAGCCGATTCTTTGAGTTTATTCAATTCCTGGCCAACCTGCCTTTTCTGCTCCGGTGGCAAAGATTTGAAATCATTAAAGAGAAGGCTTATCTGTCCTTTTTTTGAAAGCATGCGAATCCGAAACTCTTCCGCTTCATCAAAAATTTCAGTGTCGAAATCCTCTACTATCTTTTGTAATTCTTTTATTTTTTCAATCATGAGTAATATAAGTGATTGTTCTTCTTTTATTATCTGAGAATGCGCATTTGCATTGATATATCTTCTATGGGGCGGTTTGCACGGTCGGTTTCTGCAGCTGCAATTTTGTCCAATACTTCAAGACCTTCCACCACGCGTCCGAAAACAGTATAGGCGCCATCAAGATGGGGAGTACCTCCTGTAGTGGTATATATTCTTCTTTGTTCGGCTGACATGGGCCTGCCTGTTCTTTGTTCCAGTAGATCAAGTTCTTCATGGCTGAAAACCCTTCCCTGCACAATATAAAACTGCGAACCAGAGGATTCTTTCTCCGGGTTTATATTGTCTCCCTGTCTTGCAGCAGCCAGTGCTCCTTTCTGATGATATTTACCCTCAACGAACTCAGCAGCTATGGTATATCCAGGACCTCCCGTACCCAGCTGCACTCCGGGTTGTGCATCTTTTGAGTCAGGATCTCCCCCTTGTATCATAAAATCACGGATTACACGATGAAATAGCGTCCCATCATAAAAACCCTCTTCTGCCAATTTCAAAAAATTATCTCTGTGCAGAGGTGTTTCATTGAATAATTCAATAATAATATCACCTAATTCAGTTTGAATCAAAACTTTTGCACGGTCCTCAACTTTTTCCTTGTCTTGATCGCGATCCTGGTTATTTCCGTTACTGCTTTGCCCGCAGGCTAAAAAACCAATCACCAGGCCTAGTAAAAGAATTCTTTTCTTGCTCATAACATTAGGTTTTATGAATAAAAACTAAAAGGTTTGCAAATTTAGTGAATGAATTTTTTTTTGAACATGAGTTTCAATAAATGAATGTCAAAGGTAAAAAATTATACCCTTTAATATCATCTTTTTATTTTAACGTAATGAGAAGTTGGTGTCCGCAGAGGTTTATTTCTATTGCTTTATAATTGCAGAATTCTATAAACTGCTGCTTGATTAAGCAAAAAACCAGCTGGATTATTTGAAAATGAAAACATGTTCCATTTTAATTAAAGGAGGGGTTTAACCATGAGAGAGGTAAGACAGTTTTTTGCCCCAGGTGCTGATTTTTAATCCGGGAGTGATATTTTCCGCCAATCTTGATTCCCTTTTGAAGATAATGTGAAATTGTGGTGAAACTTTGCACAGGAGTACTTATTGCCACAATAAAAACGTCTTTATGATTTTGCTCAATCTCGCCATATAGCCATTCAATTAATTCAGTTTCTCTTTCATTGCTGTCTACTTCAAGGCGTGAAAGAAAGTTTATTTCCTTTAAGTATTTTTCTGTTTTGGTTACCTGGGTATTATAGTAATGCACTTCTCCTATAAGCTCCAGCTCATGTTTGTTATTTTCTACAACAATCATATTGCCCTGCTCAATTACTTTATCTACAAATTCATTAATGAAAGATGGGGCAATGTTTTCCGGATTAAGAAGTTTTTTATCATTCAAAACAGATTGAATAAACAGCTGCTTTATTTCGGTTTTATCTTCCGGTTTGGCCTGACGAATCCTATATTTAGACTTCATGATTATCTTATATTAACTGGTCAGTTTATTTGTGAAAAAAGGTCAGTTTCTTAAATAGGAACATGGATGAATTTTGTTTAGTAATTGCAAACAAGTGTTTAAAAAACTGTTGGTCAATTAATTAAGTAGTTGCAAATAAAAGGAAACTTTCATAGTTTTCATAGTTTTTAGATGATTTTATGAAAATTGATGGAAAAGTTTTCTTTATCAGATAAGATCAGAACCATCTTTTTAATTATAAATGGATAACATTACCTGATCCCGAAATATTTATATTGATAGCAGGGTTGCCTTTATAATATACTTTCCCGCTTCCTGATATTCTTGCATCCAATCTTTTAGTAGCAAATACCCATGCCTGACCTGAGCCGCTGATTTTTATATCCACCAATTCAGATACCATATCGAGGGCATCAACTCTTCCTGAGCCGGAGATTTGTGAATTCTGAATATAAGAACTGCCTGTCATATCAATTTTTCCCGAACCGGAAACAGAACAATATACCCTGTCAAATTCACCGGATAAATAAATACTACCCGAACCGGATACTTCGGCAGAAATGCTTTCCTCATAAAGAAAACTGTCAACAATAATATTTCCTGAACCTGCTACCCTTAAAAAAGTTATATCCGGCATTGTTACATAAATGATTATGTCATTGTTTGTTGTTTTCAGGCATCTGGAATTATCTATTACAAGTGTATTTCCAGTGCTTTTTGTTTCAATATATTCCTGAATGTTTTCGGGGGCGATTACTGATATTGAAGGTTCCTTGCCATAATTTACATATACTTTGGCGGGTAATCTTAAATTGATACCATCAAAATATCCTGTAAATCTTTCTTCTTTAACATTGGCACCCCTTGGACTTACGCATGGAAAATAATCCACTTTCCAGCAGGACGAAAGCATAAGCGCAGATGCAAACAGTATCGTAAAAAAAGCGTTTCTGTATTTCATTGTTGCAATATTTTTTGGTTGAAAATAATTGATGGATTCTAATAATATAGGTTCAAAGCTCATGCCAACGCCTTTAATGAATTATATATCAACACTATGCGGTAAAACATGATGAAAAATTCTTAATATTACTGTTCGCCTGGAAGCAACAGATGTACGCTTATGGACAGTTGTTAAAATGTTCTTCGATTAAAAAGAATATAACCAAAGTTGAGCATAATAGCCCAGGGGTCACTTTCTCCCTGAAAGTAAGATGCGCTTATGCTTAAGGGCCCGGCCACTGTATGGTATACAAAAGCCGCGTTGTGCATAAAAACAGGTTTTGCCAGCCAATCTTTGTAATCAGCTCCGTGGTTGGGTCCGGGAATGATTTCCCGGGTTGCCCTGAATACATGGCTTTCAAACTGCAAATGTGCATTCCGGTTTAGCAGATAGAGAGCTTTCAAGCCTCCCGCAATAAACTGATTTGCCCTGAAAGCATCCAGATATTTTGTTGTTGCAAGTGGAAAGGGACTGAATTGTTTTGCCATGATTTTACTTGCGCTGTAATTGACCAGCAAGGGGCGGTTTGATAAAAACAATTCTGATGAAACGGCCAACCTGAAAGAACGTCTGGCTGAAAGGAAATTTTCCGTTTGTATGTTAATCTCCCACCAGTTATGCGATTGTGTTGAAGCAAAAGGGTTAAAAGATGTTGTACCAGGGGTATATTTTTCCCTCGCCATAATGTACCTTGCAGTAGCATTAATGTAAGAGCCGCTCCTGGGAAACTGAAACTTATCTCTGCCGCTCCTTTCAAAGCTGAAATAAAAACCTGAAGGGTCTAATTGTGTTTCATCAGTTGTATCTGTGCGGGAGAAAACAGAAGTATTGTAATAACGGTCAATATGCCGGGATGTGAAAGCTCCAGCCTCAATGACCCCTTTATACCGTGCCGGGAAAACAATCCGGAAATCATTTAAAAACTCCTGCTGCACAATGAAGGAAGGTTTCTGTTCTTCAAAGAAAAAAACACTTTCAGTGGTGTAATTCCAGCGGCTGATAGAAGTTTCAAGTTGAAGGTAATAGGGTATAGCCTTAAAAAAGTTTAAACGAACCCCCAGGTTTCCACTGTTGTATAAATTACCTATATAAATATTGGAGTAGGCTGTAAAAAGACGTTTCCCCAGCCTTTCGTATGCACCATATATGTAAAGCTGGTTTATGGACTGCGAGGACAGATTTCCGCCAATCCGGCGTGTAAGGGGATTGTTTTTTCTCAATTCCAGGTGAAGTTCATATTTATTTTGTAACGGGTCAAAAACCAACCTGGGGTAAATATGATTAAATTTGTCCACAGATATTAAGCGAAAATAATTTTCCCTAAGTGTTTCAAAACTGATTTCATCCTCTTCGGTCATCAAAAAAGAGCGGGCAAAATCTCTGGTTGCCTCATCACCGGAAAGGGTTTTGATATCAGCAATAGCCTCCCTGGGAAATTTTTGCCTGAACATAAATCTTTTGTACTGAACTTCCTGCCTTAATCTACTGTTGGGAACCATGGCCTTTATAAACCCCATTTTATCCAATGCCTCTTCATAACCGGCAATAAATAATTCATCGCTTCGGCTGAAATCCGTTACACTTAAATCCGGCACATCAGGGTAAAGGATTACTCCGTTTCCTCCAGGTAGTAAATAGGTTGAGGTAGTCATAAAAATATTTTCCAACTGAGAGTACAGATCATGAATACAAGGGTCTTTTGGGTTTGTTGCAACCACACTTCCAATTATAAAATCGGGTTGAAATTCTTCATATACAACATCAGCCGGGAAGTTATTATACATACCTCCATCAAACATAACTTTCCCATCAATAATTATGGGCTTAAAATACAGAGGGAAGGTCATAGAAGCCCTGACAGCTTCTGCCAGAGAGCCGTTGCGCAAAACAACGGCTTCTTTGTCCGTAATATCTGAAGCGATACAGCGAAAAGGAACAAACAGATTATCGAAATTATTTCCGGCTGCAGCCGATGCAGGTTGCAGGTATTTCATAAACAAAAAATCCATTACACCCGGAGAAACCATGTTAGTGGGAATGTTTTCGCGGATAATATCATGAAATTGTGCTAACTGGTCAAACCGGAATTTAAGTGTAACCCAGGCCGGAGAGGGTTCAGGCTCATATAATCTGAACCTGTAGTTTTTGTCCATTTTTCCAATTGACGCATCCAGAAACTCCTGAGAGGTTATTAATTCCTCAATTTCGTCAGGCGAATAACCCGCAGCATAAAGCCCGCCTACTATAGCACCCATGGAAGTGCCGGCAATATAATCGATAGGTACAGCATTTTCTTCCAGTGCTCTCAAAACACCCACATGGGCAACTCCTTTTGCTCCACCTCCGCTTAGCACTACGGCAACAGTCTGCCTGCGTGGCAAATCATTGGAATCCATTGCCGTGGCTGCCAGCACCAATGTCATCGTTATGAGTAAAACGAAGAAACGTATTGTTCCATGCATGATTTCATGCTTGCAACCGGCTTTGGGTTCAGCAATATATATTTGTTTTTTCGCTTTTATAACCCCTTTTTCTTCGGATGTGAATTTCTTTGAGGGCATCATCTTATTTAATGTATTTTGGGTTTAAGACACTGTAAATCAAATTATTCTAAAAAGAGTATTTTAATGCCATATACCAGGCTGAACCCGCATCACGGAAAATGGTATTTTCACCCCCCAGGAAAATCTGTGAAATGATATCCAGATCCAGGTTGGTTACTAAAGACCATCCTGCCCTTGGCATCAGGAAAAATGACTCTTGATCCGGGAGTGCCATCACAGCAATACTTCCATTGAAAACCGGGGAGAAGGGATGCTGCAAACTCACGGTAATGGCGTATTCAGAAAACATGATGTTGTCGGGCGATAAGGGTTGATCGGGCATGAGAAACATATCATCAACGGGCTTATAACCGCCATTGTAAAGAAACTCCAACACTGCAAAGGTTCCGCTGCCAAACATATAATCCAAACCGGTTGCAGCAACCAGGTTACTGCTGCGGTTGCCGTTGGTTTCTTCAAGATCATAAAACCAGGTTGCTTCTCCCTTAAAACCTGCACCGCCAATATTGCCGGCCCATCCCATACCTAAAGCTGAACGGTTTTTGTAATAACCGGTTATGGCCTGAAGGTCGTAACCTCTGATGTTGGTTGACCAGAATAAAGCAGCAACACTGTTTCGGGCTCGTTTTGAAGGGCTGTAAGCCACTTCCAGTCTGCCTGCAAAACCGGTATGATACTGGATTCGTATAGCATCGGCGCCGGGCCTTTCTTCATAATCAAAATCAAAGAAAGAATACGTATTAAACAGATCGTTGGGATTGGAAACCAGGTTGATGCCCCAGTTGATCCGTTGACGTCCGGCCCGCATTTGCCAGTTGTTATGCCTGAAGTCAAGATACAAACGGTCAATTTCTGTGTGTCCGATCCATGCACCTTCGTTTAACCAAACCCATGACATGTCAATAAGTCCGTCGTCAATATCAAGAATGTCGGCAAACATCGGGAAGTCTTCAAACATGGTGTTGTAAAAGAGCCTGTTGCGGCCTTCGGCAACAAACCTAAGGTTATCTGTTATGCTCCACCGGTAATTCAGCCGGTTATGTATCAGATTGTCGAAGTTTGAATCGGAAAAATCCCTGTTGAAACGAATCCCGGGCATAGCCTTGATATAGCCGCGTAACGACATATCGTCAAAAATGGTACTTTCATTTTCACTTGCATTAATTGTAAATATAGAAAGTGTAGTAGTTACAAAAATGAGTATTG
This sequence comes from Bacteroidota bacterium, assembly GCA_007693555.1. Lineage (GTDB taxonomy): Bacteria > Bacteroidota > Bacteroidia > Bacteroidales > UBA7960 > SKVR01. The sequence goes on along the minus strand of REDJ01000067.1, from coordinate 363 downwards.
TAATTTTCTTAAACATGGGTTATTGTTTTAGAAGTTTATTTTCTTTAAAAATTCAATTCAATATCTAATTGGGTTTGACTGCTTCAGCCGGTTGCAAACGTATGGCTTTTAATGCCGGATAAATCCCTGTTAATAAGGCAGTAAGAATAACCAATATGGTAAGGTAAATAATGAGCGAGCCTTCCAGTTGAGGATAAATAACCGGGTCGAAACCAAAGTCCTGCAAAGTATCGCCTCCCAGGGGAGCCAGATTGATGCCTTTATTTGATACCGCGCCAATGGTGGCAAAGCCAGTCAGCATTCCCACTAATGCTCCTGTAAGGGTTAAGAAAACAGTTTCAAAAACGATCATCAGAAACACCC
>REDJ01000098.1 GCA_007693555.1 Bacteroidota bacterium | reverse complement strand
TTCAGTAAATAATTCAAAGTCCTTTTGTTAACCATTTTATATTTGGAACGCAGATAAGGCAGATGCAAAGTAACGCTTATCTTCACAGATTAAATTCATTTAATCTGCGTTTGAAAATCAGCGTTATCAGCGTTCCATTTCTTACTAAACGATAATAATATTCATGTTATCTTTACATCACAAACCATCCCAATGATTTTTAAATTATTACAGAAAGCCACGCAATCACTGGAAAAAGCAGATATACCTTACATGCTTTCAGGCAGCATTGCACTCAACAGATATTCCGTACCCGGAATGACACCGGCTACTTGCTAAAAAAATAAATTGGTGCAAAAAACTTAATCTAAACACATTCGATTTGCTGTAATATGCAGGATACTCCCGAACACATCATACAGAAGCAGAGAGAAATTATTCACTCCAAAAGTCCGGATGAACGGTTTATGATAGGTGTTGAAGCTATCAATTTTGGTCGTAAGATGGTAGAAAGCAGCATCAGGCAAAGCAATCCCCATATCTCAGAAATTGACCTTAAGGTAGAAACCTTCAAAAGATATTACTCCCAATCTTTTGATCCTGAGGAACTGAAAAAAATACTAGAAGAACTAAGAGCTTATTGGGTAAAGCGCTTAAAGACTGGTTAATCCTTCAGTGATAAGGGTGGAGAAAAAGATTCAGGCAATTAATCTTCCGAAATCCGCCTCATCTCCTCATCTATGGCCGAGCGGCTTCTTTGCCGGGCTTTTGCCTGTTGGTTGCCGAAGTTATACGTGATGCTGAATCCAAAGCGTTGGTTGTCAAACGTTCTCACGCCATCCGATACAATGCCACCATAATTACTTTGATAAAAGTAATCACTGCCGGTTCTGAACACATCGCTCCCGGTAAGTTGCACAAGCAATTGCCTGTTCAGAAAGTTCTTTCTTAATCCTATATTCAATCCATGAGTACTTTCTACTTCAACAGAACCTCTCCAAATAAATGGGCTGTTATAGTAGTAAGTCAATTCAAGTCCAATATCCCCGGGTAGTTTGAGCATATTCTGCATGCGGGCATTATATGTGTTTGCTTTCAGGTCTATAACCGTTCCATCCATTTCGCCATTGTAAGTTGAATAGTTGTAATTGATGAATGTATTGAACTGCCACCATTCAAACGCCTGAACGGGATAAGTTACGGATAACCCATTATTGGTAACCTTATCCATGTTTCTTGGAGTAATAATACTACCACGTTCGCCTTCTGTAAAAAATATATTGGCAAAAAAATCACGCGTTATGCTATAGGTATTGGAAATGACCAGTCTCCTTTTCCAGGAGTAAGAGACCTGATAATTGGTGATAAAATTAGGCTGGAGAAACGGATTGCCTTTCCATGACTGGAGTTCACTCATTTTTGATTCAAATGGGTTTAAAGACTGATAGTTGGGTCGGTTGATCCGCCGGCCAACACTTGCACTTATTACACTGTTCTTCTGATTGTTATAGGAAATGCCGATATTGGGAAAGAAGTCATTATAATTTCGCTCCACCCTGTCATCAAGCGTGGGTATTTCACTGTCGAGCACTCCCAGGGATGTGGTGTTTTCCATCCTGACTCCGGCATTCAATGAAATGTATTGATTGGGAGTTGCATTCATCATAAAATAAAATGCAGCCACATTTTCTTCGTATGTAAAGTCGTTGCTGCGGTTTACATCAAAAACAGGAGCGCCCTCAGTAATATTAAAATATGCCAGACTATTGTCGGTGCGTATAAAAGAATACTTGGCCCCGGTAGAAAAGGTGAGAAAACTGAATTTATTCTCATAATCAACCTGAGCTGACAAAATATCGATAGAGGTACCCGTATCATACCGGCTGTTGACCGTTCTGATAATGCCATCTTTGGCCTGATCGTAATAGGTATTGGGCTGCTCAGTATCACCTGTTACGGCATATTTGCCAAGGCTGAAATCTGCCGAAATACTGGATGTACTGCCAGGGACATATCGGTAGTTAAAATTTAGCATATAGTTTTCTGATGGATCCGTCTCAATGGTTTGAGCCAATAAAAATTCAATCGGGACATTGTTCTCAGCATCAAGAATCCCTGTATTGTTTACCCTCAAGCCACTCCTGTCGGTAATCATTACCCTGCCATCAAGGCTTATGGAGTTTTTTTCATTGATCGTATAGTCAAACCCACTGGAAAAATTATACCCCCTTCTGTGATACAGCCCGTCCGTTACATTATCAAGCATAAATCCACTAAGCTGGGTTATCACTTTAAAATCATCCTGGAATTCTGAATCCGTAACAGAAATATTCGTATTGAACGCCAGTTTGTCTGAATTGTAATTAAAGGTTGTTCCCAGGCTACCACGGCCAAAATTCCCATGCGAATAGCTGGAAACCAGGTTCCCGTTGAAGCCCGTATTCATATTTTTCTTCATCACAATATTGATAATCCCGGCAGTACCTTCTGCATCATAGCGCGATGAAGGATTGGTGATGATCTCAATGGATTCGATATTATCGCTTCGCATTCCTTCAAGCATATTGGCAAGATCGGTGCCCGAGAGCCGCGATGGGCGTCCATTGATAAATATTTGCACCCCAGATTTGCCTTGCAGGTTAATATTGTTGTCCATATCCACCATTACCCCTGGTGCTTTCCCCAGCAGTTCAAGTGCATTGCTTCCGGAAGCATTGGCGCTGGCCGATACATTGTACACCATCTTGTCGGGGTGTATTTCAATCAGGGCCCTGTCGGCGGTAACCACTACTTCGCCAAGCTGACTTATGGCAGGAGAAAGATAGATGGGGTCAAGTTCTATTATCTGGCCTGGGGCAACATTGATGAGATTGGAGACATAGGTTTGGAATTCAACATTCCTTATCTGCACAAAATAGTTGCCCGGAGCTAAGTTTTCCAGCACATATGAGCCATCTTCCTGGCTGAATGCACCCTTTACAAGCACCGAATCTTTGTTGAGCAACACTACGGTGGAATACATAGCCGGCTGATTTTCGGGGTTGTAAACGTAGCCGGTTATTTGTGACTGGTTTTGCTGTGCCATAAGCATATTGCTCAAGAATGGCAAAATAATCAGGAGAATGGTTGTATATTTCAAGGTATTCATAGTTAAATATTGATTTAAATGGTTAGTCTTGTTTCCTGAAAATCATATACCAATTGATATAGTGTATCTTTGATTCAGGGGTTTGCAATTCTTCTTTATCTTCTTTGGTAAGGATGGGAATCATTACATCATCGCCCGGTTGCCAGTTGGCGGGTATTACAATATTATCGCGACTTCTCTGGGCTTGTAGTGCTT
>REDJ01000011.1 GCA_007693555.1 Bacteroidota bacterium | reverse complement strand
ATAAACCCATAAAACCTCCATCTATTCCCTGAAATAATTCACATTCAAAGCATCCAATCTCCTAAAATGGTGATTGAGTCTTTTGGTGAAATCTTCAAAATCGTGTTTGCGGTTAGGTGTCCATAAAATTTCGGCCAGAGCAATGGCGCGTGGGTAAGCCATATACTCCACGTCGTCGGAGGTTTTCATATATTCTGTCCAGACATTACCCTGGGCTCCCAGTATGTGTTTAGCTTCTTTCTCACTTAAATCCAGCGGAATAGGGTTAAACTCATAGACTCTACTCAGGGGTATATAGCCTCCTATTGCCAGCGGCTGGGTTTCAGGGTCTGCCTGGTAGTAATCAAAGTAGCAATGGCTGGTGGGGCTCATGATCACATCGTGACCCATTTGAGCAGCTTCAATACCTCCTCTGACTCCCCGCCACGACATAACGGTGGCCTGGGGTGCAAGTCCTCCTTCCAGTATCTCATCCCAGCCTATGATATTGCGCCCTTTGGTGAGCAAAAAATTCTCAATCCTTCTGATAAAATAGCTTTGCAGTTCATATTCATCGGCAAGGTCTTCTTCCTGAATTCGAGCCTGGCACTTGGGACATTCCTTCCAGCGGGTTTTGGGGCATTCATCGCCGCCAATATGGATGTAATGTGATGGGAACAGTTCAATCACTTCCAGTAATACATTCTCAAGAAACTCAAAAACATCATCATTACCGGCACAAAAAACATCTTCAAAAATCCCCCACTCCTGTGCAACTTCATAAGGGCCGCCGGTACATCCCAGTTCAGGATATGCGGCAAGAGCTGCAAGTGCATGACCGGGCATTTCAATTTCGGGAATTACGGTAATATGCCTTTTTGCAGCGTAGGCAACCACTTCACGAACTTCATCCTGAGTGTAATAGCCACCATATCTGATACCATCGTATTGGTGGGGTTGATCGCGCAAATGCCCTATAAGAGTACCATCGCGCCAGGCCCCTATTTCGGTCAGCAATGGATATTTCTTGATTTCAATGCGCCATCCCTGATCTTCGGTTAGATGCCAGTGAAAAGTATTCATCTTATGAAGTGCCAACAGGTCGATGTATTTCTTGATGAAATCCACATCGAAAAAATGGCGGGCCACATCCAGGTGCATCCCGCGGTAAGAAAACTGAGGATAATCTTCAATATAAATATTTGAAACCCTTACATTTCTTAGCTGAGAAGCCTGTCCGGGTTGCTCAAGTTCGACAGGAAGCAATTGCCGAAGGCTTTGGATTCCGTAAAATACACCTCTTTCATCATCACCTGTAATAAGGACTCTTCGGGAAGTAATATCAATAACATAACGCTCTGCAATATTGCTTTGCTCATCCACTGCCAGCACAATACCCCGGGTGGGAAGCTCCTGCCCTTGCTGATAATATCTGATCTGAACATTTACACCGGGAATACGCTCAAGATAAACCAGCAGAAATTCGGCAGTGGTCTTCATTTTTTCATGCCCATGGGGGAGAAAAAGATCGGTGTTACCGCTGAAGCTAAAGTTACCACGTTTGTTTTCCCAAACCCTGGGCTCAGGAATAATAGAGGGTTTTTGTGCAAAAATCAAATTGGAACTCATGAGAATTAAAATTAATACGGGGATAAGCTTTGCCTTCATAATGTGTATGGTTAATTAGTTGGAAAAAATGTAAATATAGATAAAAATCTTCTGATTCTGATACCCATAGACAATTGAAAAGTGCTTAAAAGCTATATATAGAGTGAAATATAAACGGAAAAGACAATGCAAATCCTTTCAACAAATACTTTTAATTAAAAAATCGTTGATGTATTTATGATGTAGTCAAACTCTTCCAGGATGTAATTTAGATGTAATAATTGAATTGCCTGAATCTGTCTTTCATATTATTTTTATCAATTATCTCAAAACACAATCAGAATGAAAAGAATTTTTAAAATCTGGCTGCCGGTAATATTTGTGATTACCGCTATTTCATGCAGTGAAAATGACCTCGAACCTGCTGATAAAATAGAAGTTCCGGAGGGATATGTCCTTGTATGGAATGACGAATTTGATAACGGGCAAATAGACCCTCTGAAATGGACTTTTGAAACAGGTGATGGCACCGATTATGGGCTGCCAAGGGGATGGGGTAACAACGAATTGCAAATCTATACTACAAGCGACGAAAATGCAAGAGTAGATATGGATGGAGATGTATCAGCATTGATCATCACTGCGTTGAAACACGGTGAAAATGATTTTACATCTGCAAAGCTTACAACAAATGGACTGTTTAGCATGCGGTTCGGAAGGGTTGACGTAAGGGCAAAGCTACCAAAAGGCCAGGGTATTTGGCCTGCCATCTGGACACTGGGCGATAACCGCAGTATTGTTGACTGGCCCGGATGTGGTGAAATTGATATCATGGAGTTGCTGGGGCATGAACCCAATAAAATTTACGGGTCTGTTCATTATGTGGATGGTGAAAATCGCAAAGGAGAAAGTCAGGGGTATTACGAGTTAACAGGACCTGATTTCAGTGAGGCTTACCATATATTTTCATTGGTATGGACACCTGAAACGTTGACTTTCATGGTAAATGACGTAAAATATCATGAGGTTGCCATTGAAGATGATATGAAAGAATTTCTCCGCAGCCACTACCTGATCCTGAATGTAGCTGTTGGCGGTTACTGGCCCGGGTATCCTGATGAAAGCACTGCATTCCCGCAAAGCATGTATGTGGATTATGTGCGGGTTTTCGAAAAAGAAGGATTTGATACCCCTGAGCCACCGGTACTCGATATTGAAGAAGAAACTCTTGGCCAAAATCTGGAACCCGGTATAGCCCAGCACGCCATAAAGGAAGGTTTCGATGACCTGGGTAACATTGAAGTTATTTCCTACGGTGGCGGTGGTGAGCCATATATCGATACATCAGAAAATGCCATAGACGGTGAGCTGAGCCTGGTTTTTGATTTCCCCGGAGGTGCCTGGGGCGGAGCCTACTTTCAGATGGAGCAACCCAGAAACCTGAGCAATTATTCACACCTGGTGTTTGCACTCAAAAAGCCTGAAAGCCTGGCAGATGCAGAGATTAAGCTTGAGAGTCCTTCAACACAGTCAGCCATCTTTCTCATTAACTATGAAAGCACTGAACTCTCCAATGGTTTTGTTGAGTATTCCATTCCATTGAGTGATTTCCACGGATTGGATCTTATTCAATTAGACATCCCATTTGCTATCTGGAACCCGTTTGATGCCAGCGGAGATTTCGTTGCTGCCACTGTGTTAATAGATAATTTGCACTTTACAAACCGATAGGAGAAGGTTGAGG
>REDJ01000238.1 GCA_007693555.1 Bacteroidota bacterium | reverse complement strand
AGCTGCTTAACCAGAAAAGGTAGCGTTAATGCTGAGCGGCATTTGTAATGCCGCTCTCAAACATAGTTGATTTTGTAATTCAACAAAAATAATTAACTGAAAGTCAATGATAACAATGATCAATAAATTTTTTAATTCAAATTATGGTTATTGGATAATTGCAAATTATCCGGTGTTCAAAGCGGCATTACAAATGCCGCTTAGCCTAAACTTCGGTCTTCGGTCTTCGGTCCAAAATTCTAATAAAACCATTATCAAATGAATAAGATTCTTAACCAACTACAAAACCAACTAATCGTCTCCTGCCAGGCAGAGGGCAAATCGCCATTCAACAATCCGGAGGATGTGGCAAAGTTTGCCATATGTGCAGAGATGGGTGGGGCGGCAGGTATCCGCACCGAAGGAGTTGAAAAGGCAAAGGCCATTCGTGCCAGGGTTAACCTGCCGCTCATCGGCCTGGTAAAAACAGAATTTGAAGACGGTTCGGTTAGGATAACCGGCAGCGATAAAGATGTGAAAGACTTAATAGATGCAGGTTGCGACATGGTGGCCATTGATGGCACCTTTCGTCGGCGCGAAGGGATGACCGGCCCGGAATTTATCAGAACCATGAAACAGAAATACAATATTCTTATCATGGCCGATATTGCCACCTTTGAGGAGGGCATTGCCTGCGCTGAAGCCGGTGCCGACTGCCTTTCCACAACCTTAAGTGGCTATACCCCTGAAACTTCAGAAAATGACCTTTCCGGCCCCGACCTTGACCTGATTAAAAAACTCAACAAACACTTTGCCGGACGTATTCCTGTAATTGCCGAAGGCCGTTACAACACACCGGAACTGGCCCGCCAGGCAATTGAAGCCGGCGCCTGGGCCGTGGTGACGGGCACGGCGATCACCCGTCCGCAGGTAATAACAAAATGGTTTTATGATGCAATTAAGAAATGAATATGATGTGGTAGTAGCCGGTGCCGGTATTGCCGGTATCTCTGCAGCTGTAAAAGCCGGCAGCCTGGGTGCTTCCGTGCTGCTGATCGAACATTATCCCTTCCTGGGAGGCATGTCATCGGCCGGAATGGTATCGCCCTTTATGAAATCCGTTAGCGGTGATAAAGAACTGGTGCAGGGGATTTATAAAGATGTGGAAAAAGGCATGCGCAACATGGGTGGCATGATTGACAATGGATTTTACTCATGGGCTTTCCGCTCGATAGCCAACCACCTGCTTCACGAAAACAATGTGGAAGTGGCTTATAACACTGATGTGATAGCTGCTGAAGTGGAGAATGGCAGGATCACCTTTCTCAGCATTGCCACTCCCCATGGCATTTCCAGGCTATATGCAAAACAGTTTATCGATACCACCGGTGATGCCCAGCTTGTGGCCCTGGGGAACTTCCCCTGGCTGAAGGGCGATGAAAAGACCGGGAAACTGCAGGCTCTCACACTGTTTTTCCGAATGGGGGGAATAGATGTGCAGAAAACTGCCGAATACAGCAAGCAGCATAAGGAAGACTTTTTACCCTGGATGGATTTTCAATACGATTTCTCAAGAATCATTTCCATTGCAGGCTATAAAGGACTAATTGAAAAAGCCAAAAAAGAGGGCCGTTTTCCTGAAGATGTGGATTATGTATTCTTCACCACCCTTCCTGCTTCAGGTGAAGGGGCTTTCAACACCACCAATATTCTGGGTATTGACCCGTCGTCATCGGGAGCATTGACAGAAGCCGAAAAGATTGGACACAAACAGGTGGCTCAGATAGTGGACTTTCTCAACCGTGATGTTCCCGGTTTTGAAGACGCTTTTCTTATAGATACTGCTGTGCAGGTAGGTGTGCGAGAAACCCGCCGTGCGGTTGCCCAATATATGATGACCGGTGATGACATCCTGAAAGCTGCAAAATTTGATGATGTGGTTGCAAGAGGCTGCTATGGTGTTGATATCCACGGCCAAAAAGATGAAGAAAGTCGCATGGATGACCTGGAAGAAGGAGCATGGTATGATATCCCGTTGCGTTCATTACGCGTTAAAGACGCTGAAAACCTGATGGTTGCCGGTCGTTGCATAGGTGCCACCCGCGAAGGGCATGCTGCACTTCGTATCCAGCCCACTGCATCTGCCACCGGTGAAGCCTGTGGTGCCACTACCGCCCTGGCCGTGAAGCTGGGGGTGGCGCTGGATGATGTGCCGTATGAGAGGGTGAGGGAGGAGTTGAAGTATAATATAGAGTAGTAGGCAAAGAAATCGAAATGTGACGGGGCGACTTCCAGTCACCCCGCCACTTGAAATGAAAAATTGAAGATAGCTCATTACATAAGAAAATGATTGAAAAGTGGCGGGGTCACTTAGAGTGGCCCCGTCACAGAGCAAGAATGTGACTGGGCGACTTCCGGTCACCCCGCCACTTGAATAACTAATTTTTGAGGATATGCATTTCGAAAATGGATTCATATACCACGTTTTTAACCAGGGAAATAATCGCCAAAAGATTTTTTTCTCAAGAGAGAATTATTTATACTTTCTAAAGAAGATAAAATCTCATATTATTCCCTTTGCAGATATTTTAGCCTGGTGTTTAATGCCAAACCATTTCCATTTGATGATTTCAGTTAACAAAACTGAATTATTCACAGAACCTTATCATTCAAATCAAAAACAAATTTCAAGCGGCAAAAAAGAATCTGCTCAAAAGACTTTGAATAGTTCAATAGGAATAATGTTGCGTTCTTATACAAGGGCTGTAAATCTGCAACTGGAAAGATCAGGAGGATTATTCAGAGAAGAGACAAAAGCTATTTGCCTGAATTGTAATCACAAAATCACACAGACCTGGTTTGTTTCACAAGGCATAACAAATATAAACATGTCAATACCTGAAAAGGAATATCCTTCGATTTGCTATAACTATATTTTATTGAATCCTTTAAAAGTTGGACTTGTAAAGAAAGCCGAAGACTGGGAGTTCAGTTCTTATCAGGATATTGTGGGCATAAGGAATGGAACGCTCATTAGCAGAGAAAAGATAAAATCTTTGGGTTTGGAAGTAAATATTAATAACGAATAGAGACGAAAGTGGCGGGGTCACTAAGAGTAGCCCCGTCACAGAGCAGAAGAAAAGGAACGTGACGGGGCGACTTCCAGTCACCCCGCCACTGGAAATGAAACAAAGAATAGTTCATTGCATACAAAACTGACTGCAAAGTGGCGGGGTCACTTAAAGTGGCCCCGTCACAAAAAACTTAGCGGTTTAAAAAAATGGAAAAAAGGAAAATAATTTTCGGTACCGACGGCTGGCGCGGCTTACTGGATGAGGAGCTCAACGACCTTA
>REDJ01000104.1 GCA_007693555.1 Bacteroidota bacterium | reverse complement strand
AACTTTAGTCTCTACCTATTGGATAAACTTCAGATATCTTTCTTTGATGGCTTTTAGTTTTTCAATGGTAAGATTTTCGCGATAAATACGAACCAGTTCTACTATTTCTCCCTCTTCCATAAATGCTGCCCGGGCTGCATCAAAGAAGATAAGGGAAGTATCGTACTTTACTTCAGTGGTAATTTTTTTAAACTCCTCCCAGCTCACATATCTGGGTATTTTAAAGAAAGCCCGGTGTGAAATTCCTTCATCAAGATAGAGTCCCTCTTCCACAGGAATAAGATGAAGGAATTTATTGAGCTGAATCAGGCCCATCTGGTTTTGAATTTTCCGGTTGCCTTTTTTTAGATTTACTCCCATTTTTTCGAACATAGCCTGTACGGTAGTTATCTGGTTATATTGAACCAGGTTAAGCATTCTTATTACAGGATAGTTTTCATTGAGAATATAAATCTGTCCTGAAGCACCATCTATGTTTTTGTTACAATTGAGCCGGATATATTCCAGGGCACGTATCAGGTGCTCCATTGTATAATGGCGCTCGAGAAACCAGTAAAGATACTGTGGTTTGCTTGTTTTGGGTTGATCATCATAATAACCAAAGAAAGGAGAAACAGCTTCAAGAATACATATGTTGAGATTCAGGTTTACATCTGTTATGCACGAAAGGGGTTCTTCCTTGGTTATCCATCCAAATCTTTCAATGGTGAGGTCTGTAGCTTTTCTTTCTGTTGCTTCCATGTGGGGGGTTATTTAATGTATTTGCATAAAATTAATGTATTTTGCCATTATAAACAAAGGAAAAAAGCAAAAGCTCCCCGGATTTTGAATTCTTTAAACCGGAGAGCTTTACTATAAAAGTATATCGAAACAACTAGTTTTCTTTGTGAAGATGCACATCCATTTGCGGGAAAGGAATATTGATACCTTCTTTTTCGAAAGCTTTGTAAACCTTTTCATTCATGTCGAAAAATACACCCCAGAAATCAGCTGCATTGACCCATACTCTTGTAGTAATTTCAACACTGCTATCTGCAAGTTCTCCAAGTGCTATAAAAGGTTCAGGATCTTTGAGTATCCTATCATCTTCCTGAATAAGTTTTAAAAGAACCTCTTTTGCTTTGTCATAACTGTCGCCGTAAGCAATGCCAAAAGACCAATCGACCCGGCGAATGGGCTTGGCGGAAAAGTTGGTGAGTGAATTGGTTGCCAGGCCTGAGTTAGGAATTATAATAGTTACATTTTGAGGAGTTTTCAGAAAGGTAACAAATATCTGAATTTCCTCTACCGTACCTGAATAACCTTCAGCAGTAATAAAATCACCAACTTTAAATGGCTTGAATAGCAGTAGGATAACCCCACCTGCAAAATTCTGTAAAGTGCCTGATAATGCCAGACCAACAGCCAGACCGGCGGCACCCAAAATGGCAATGAATGAGGTCACTGCAATGCCTACCATACTCATCACACTGATAACCAGCAAAACCTTCAGCAAAACACCAATCATACTAACCAGGAAGCTTCGCAGGGAGGCGTCCATTTCCCTTCTGTCAAATGATTTTTTCAAAAGCTTTGAAATTCGGCCTATAATCCATAAACCGATAATCAAAACTACTATAGCTCCCAGGACTTTAGGGCCATAGTCTACCAAAAACTCCACAAAATTCTCTTGTAAATTTTCCATTTTCTATTTGTGTTTAATGAATATTATATTAAGGAGTCGTTCCTTTGTTAAACAAAGTTAATTAAATGTATCCGAACATTAAAGAAAAAATATGCAGATTTCTCGATTTAATAATATTTCTTATAGTAAAAAAAATGACCGCTTTGCGACGGTCATTTTTTTTAATTTATAATATAGGCAGGATTTCTAAAATCCGGATTGGTTTATTCATCAGCAACTATAGTGATTTGGCTTATTTGCCATGCAGCAGCACCACTGGTTGTACTGATATACTTGAATACGAGATGTATAGTTTGCCCATCAAACTGTGAAATATCAATATCACCACTTTCAACAACACTCCAATTATTACCCGGTGGTCTGTTAAATCCGGTGAGATGTATCCAGTTACCTGATTCAGTTGGATTACTTCCATCAAAATCATTTGCAATCATTACCTTCATATCTTCGTAACTGGTAATAAAATTAATAGTTTCCGATATTCGCAATATAGCACCGGTTTCTCCATCAAGACTGATCTCCGGGGAAATAAGCCAGTTTTCATTTTCACGGGGTGATCCGGCTACAAACCCATTCATGGAAGCAGAACCATCATTGAATTGAACCCATTGCCAGTTTTCATTTCCTGAAATATTGTAATTTGAAAAAACTCCAAGATCAGAAGTAAAGTTCTCTTCAAATACCGTATTTATTTCAGGAGGTATATCACCATCAATCCAGAAATCTGATGTTTCACGCAAGCCCGGAACTCCAAAATATGCTGCTAAATTGCCCTTGAGTTTTGCAAATTCACCAAGTATTTGTGGGTTATCAACAAGGTTAAGGGCATTTCTGACAGGTCCAACAGGTAGTTGTACAATAAGTGCCTGATTCATATTTGTTTCACCAGGTGAGTCTGCAATGATAATGTTTGAATTGGTTCTAAAAGGTGGATTGAAATTAGGTTCGAACGGATCCACATCGGTTTCCATTACACCGATAATATATCCCTGTACCCAAACACCATCACCTGAATTGTTATTATAGGCATATGCAACATTATAGGGATCTTCAAATGTTCCCGAACCGGTGCCACCCGGGTCGTAATCATCAATAAATTCGAGGTCATCAAGGCTACGTATCAATATTTGAGGCGAATTAAATATTGAAGCAATTGCCGTTATGTCATAAATACCACCTATTACTGTTGTATTTGCAAACGAAGCCCAACTGGTAGTGAACATCATTATAGAACCGGTATTGTCTTGTACTGAAACATTTCCCTGGAATGTACCACCACCCGGAATAATTGCATTTTGAATTTTTATCAAGGTAGATTCATATTGGCCAAAATTGTCTTTAAGCTCCTGAATAGTGACAACAGTAGGTTCAGGTACTTCACCAAAATCCAGAACATTTGCATTGCCGACCGGGATTTCACTGACTTGCAACAAACCGTTAAATCTTGTAATTGGCAATTCGCCTGAACTGACTCTAACAATCGAACCCTTATCTAATGAATGCCAAGATTGAAAGCGTAATGCAATTCCGTCATTGTTTTCATCCATTATATAGGCATTTTGCCCTGGAAGGTTTTCATGTTCTCTATCGGAGATTATAATTCCTTCAATTCTTGTGTTTGGAGGCAGATTTTCAATCCCGTTATCATACATTTCTTTGATTTGAGCAATGGTAAGAAGTTCCAGATCGCTGCCCGGAGGTTCAAAACGCTCCTGGTCCATAACGACTTCTGCTGTTCTGCGGATAAACAACTGCATCTGGTTGTCATGCTCTCCAACCAGCCCTATTAAACTACCACTTCCTTCCGGTGTAAGTTCTGAAGCAAAATCTGCATATCCGCTGGTTCGAACTATAATAGAGTTTCCTTTATCATCTTCAATCGTACGATTTATTGCTTGTAAATCTTCTGCATTTGCATAAGGCTGACCGGCATGAGATAATGAAAACTGAACATTTTCAAGCTTAACAAGCATGCCCTGGTATTGCCTTGTGATTTCAGGTATAGTCAATAACAAAGGGTCAAGATGTTTTTCTTTGGCTTGTACAACCACATTTTTAGTACCATCCAGTTCAGTTAACTGGAGCATACTTCTGTAATCATTAAGAATAGTGCCTCTTAATGAAATTCTTACGGAATCACCTTCCTGGAATTCACCGGTTTGTGTCATTCTTAGAATGATACCTGCATCATCATCCTGAACAAAAGCTTCCCGGTAAATATTTCCTGAGCTCTCATCCATGGTTACAATACCAAAAATATTGAAACCCGAATTTCCGAAATTAACCGGTTCACCTTCAAACATATTTCTCAGTTCTTTAATTGTAATTATACTATCCTGATCAATAGATTGAATGGGAGGTTTATCCAGTTCTAATCTTTCGCAGTTACCGAAAATGAAAAGAAAAAAACCGGAGAATAACATAAGTATTAATATGTTGTTCGAACTTTTTATATTCATGATATTTTATTTTTAATCAAAAAATGATACCTGATAAATTGATTTTGCTTATTTAATCAGTTGTTTTCGTAAAGTTTTACATTATCTACTCTAAAGGTTCCGGTCTCTCCTTGAGGTTCAGCACCTTGATATCTCCAGGCAATATGAATAATACCCGAGTAGGAAGAAAGATCAATAATGCCTGAATGAATCCAGGTATTATCCTGATGGCTTTGATCTGCAAGTATTGCATCCAGAGTTTGCCAATCAGCATCGATTACATTTGTACCATCAAAATTTTCAGAAATATGTAAACTAAATCCATCATGTGTATAAAACGCTTTGGCTGATTCAAATTCAAAGACAGGATTGGTCATGGCATCCAGATCAATGGGTGGAGTAATCATCCACATGATATTGGTAGCATCATCAGAGTTAAAAGCAGTTGCTTGTGCATAATGATTATTATCTTCATTAAATACCCTGCAAATCCAGTTGCGTTCACCTTCTTCAGCCCAGGCAGTCCATCCAAATCTGTCAATAACGCTATGATTTGCATATGATTGAAAATCTTCATCAATAAAAGTGACTGCATCTGGAATCTCGCCGTTTGTATCGTCGCAACGAGGGTTCAGCATGTCTATCTCTTCATAACTCCTGATAAAAAGCTGCATATCATCCCTGAACTGTGCAAGTACCGCAACCAGGCTTCCATTACCTTCAGGTAAAAGTTCATCAGCAAAATTGGCATAACCACTGGTACGCACAATAATTTGATTGCCATCACAATCGCGCAGCATACGGTTTTGTGCAAGTAGATTGTCAGCATCGGCAAAGGTCTGTCCCAGTTCATTGGCATGGAATTCCACGTTTTCAAGCTTAACAAGTCTGCCCTGGTAGGCGGGATTGGATAACAGCGTATTGATATTTACCACTTCGGGTTCAAAATCAACCATTGTTCTGATCTTGGCAATATTGTTTCCTACGTGCACCGAGTCAATCTGGAGCATATTTTCAAAGGAACTTAATACGGTTCCTCTTAGATTCAGCCTCAGTGAATCACCCTGATACAAACCTCCGGGAGAGGTCAACCTTAGGTTTATAGCCGCTGTATTGTCCTGCAGGAAGGCACTTCGGAAAATATTTCCGGATGTGGCATCCATGGTTACTACTCCAAATATGGTAACATCATCAGTAAATCTTATGGGCTGGTTTCCTCCATCAGCAAAAATCTGCCGGAGTTCGGCTATAGTATGCACCTCTCCTATGGGAATATCAAACGGATCGGGAGCCTCAAAATCTTTATCCAGACAGCCATGCATCAGAATAGTTCCCGAAAATATCATAATCAGAGGCTTGAATAATTTTTGAAATATTTTTTTCATGTGTTTTTTATATTTTTCTCTATTGAGTAATCATATTTTTTTTGGCTATTACATCCTGAAAACCAGGTTGACAAAATAGGTTCTGCCATACAGGTAAAAGTATTTGGGAGGAAAGCCATCAATATTGTTGCTGTCATATCTGAGTTGTTCAAATCCTCCGATTTGAAAATCCTGATTGTTTAGTACATTGCTGATGCTGATATTCAGATTCAGGAACATTCCCCTTTGGATTCTCCAGGATTTTCCGCCATAGATATCGAGGGTAAAATTGTTGTCCAGTTTTTCCTGTTCGATAATGCTTCTCCAGTTGGGGTCGCTTTCTACAAAATCGGCAAGTGCACTTTCAGTGCGGCGGTCAGGATTGATATCCAGATAAATGTCATCAAAATAGTTAAAATTACTACCCACAAACCAGAAACGTGGTGCATTATAGCGCAAACCGACAGAACCGGCTGTATGTGTCATGCCTCCTACTTTGAAGTTTTTCCAGTACACTGTTTTTTCTTCAGCCAGAAGTTCGCGGTCATTATCGCGTGTAATGGTTACTGTTGGCCGGTTTGAATAAAAATAGTTGCCTGTACCTGCAACCAGCGACATGGATAATGAGGAGGTCAGGTTAATATCCATACCAAGTTCGGCACCCAGGTGTCTTTGATCAACACCATACATGCTGTAATTAACAAATGTGCGGAACTCTTCATGGTAAAAACTACGGCTCCAGGTTTGATCGCGGAATTCGCTTGCAAATAAAGTAAGCCTCGATTTTACAAGGGGTGAACGGATAAAATAACTTACGTCACCGCTCATTATGGTTTCACTATTCAATTGCGGAATTAAGTCATCCCTTACCCTGGAAGAAATATAAGCATTTCTGAAAAACGGTGCCCGGGTCAGATAGGCGGCATTGGCTGTAAAATAGTGCCGGCCGGTAAGTTTAAAGGTTGTACCGCCCTTAAGTCCAAAGTTTGTAAAGTTTTGTTTTTGGCTGTCGCCCAGGGAGTTCTCAGGGAAACGACCATTTTGCATATGACCGGTTCTCCAGAAAGTAGTTTGGGAGACGTTTGCTGCCAGGTAAAAATCCCATCTGGGAAGTATCCACTCAGCCTGGGCAAAAGCTTCATATCTATTGATATTGCCCGTAAAGTCATAACCGAATCTGTCACCCTCTGTAACCAGGCGATTGGGGTTTTGCAGATCATTTTGGGCAAAATCTTCATCAGTGGCATCACGCAAGGCAAACTGGTCAATATCAACCCACCAGTCTCCGCCCAGCAGGTCGTCGATGAGTTTATACTGATGTGTTTGAGCAAGAGAAACATTAATTCCTCCGCTTAATGTGGTGGTTGGGTTTACGTTTACATTTGCAAATGAATTAAATACAAATTGATTCCGGTCATTTCTTCTGTCCTCAACAATGAATTGCGAGCGGTTTCCTTCTACGTTATTTCCGGCAATACCATTTACATTTTGCTGGGTGAAGAGGTTTTTTATATTGTACTGATACATCATATCCCAGTTGAGTTGCCTGAAGCTTTCGTCTGTTTGCCAAAGCTGTGTGTATCTTTCGAAGTTAAGCGGGTCATTGGCAAAAAAGCTGGGAAAGTATCTGTAATAGTCGGGCCTGGGGTCATGGCCTGCAAGGTTATCAGGATGCGGCTTTGACCCATCAAACCAGTTGAGTGCAGTGGAACTTCCTCTGCCAAAAGTGTAAGCGGCTGAGGTTTGGATTAGTATGTCGGGTGTTACTTCATAATAGTGACTAAGAATAAACCAGGGGGTATGGTAATTATTGACCCTTGAATTTCTTACTTCCCCATTCTGAAAACCCCAGTTGGGATTGTAATAATTGTTTCCGGTCAAATCGTAGGCTTCCTGTGTAGCAACTCCCGGTCTGCCTGTTTCAGATGGTGCTCCGAAGGCAATAAGACCTATACTGTGTTCATTGTTAATTCTCCTTTCGGCAGACAGAAAATATCCCCAGGCATCATAAAAGGTCCCTTCAACGTAGCCTTCTGCTGCTATGCGGCGGGAACCGCTCAATGTTAATGCCCATCCGTTTTCCTGCATCCCTGTTGAATGGGTAAACATGGCCCTGTTGGTATAACTGCGGTTGGCATTGGAATAAGTGATACGGGTATTTGGGCTGTATTGAGATGCCCGTGTGGTAATATTGGTTGCACCGCCAATGCCACCAAAGTTTTCACGGGATACACCTATACCACTATGGGTTACAGTCATACGTGTAGCATCATTCAAACCACCCCAGTTTGAATAAAAAACCCTGCCGGTTTCAGGATCATTTACAGGGATTCCGTTTATCGTTACTACGGTATTTTCATTGTCATACCCTCTGATCCGGTAGCGTGCCTGGCCAAAAGTGAAGCCTGCAGTGGATACGTATACATCCCTTGATCCCTGCAAAAGGCTTGAGATATCATGCGACTCGGCATCGCCTTCAATATCTTCAATGCTTATTACAGGAAAGTCAAACTCCGGCCTTTCCGGAATTTCAATGGTATCTGAAGGGGCAGGTTCATCGTTGGTCTGTGCCTGGACAATTGCAGTTGGTAAAAAAAATAAAACTGCAATAACGGTTAGTATTTTATACATAAGGTTTATTTTGATTTATTGAGTTTATCACAAATGAGTCCGGAATAAATATGATGAAAAAGCTTTAATACATGTATAAAGGTTAAGAGCCGGATGTTCTTTATTAAAGTTCCCTGGTGTACTTAAAATGCTTATTTTTGGGGTTTCAAAATTAAGGAAAACTTATCAATTAAGTCAGGATAAAAAGTTAAAATCCCCAAAGGCTAAAATAAATGCCTGTTTTCAGACTTAATTATCTAAAGAGGGTTTGCAATTATTCACAGAAAAGAATAAAAAGATCATGACAAAAACCAGTTTTAAATTTTTATCTGTTACAGCATTTATTTTAGCACTATTGCTCGGGGTAAGTGTTGTTCATGCTCAAAATGAAAATCAGGACAGAAAGTTTCTTGCGGTACCTATTGCCTATTACAATGTTGAAAACCTTTTTGATACCATAAATGATCCTGACAGAAATGATGATGATTTTACCCCTGAAGGTGCAAACCGCTGGACTTCTGAAAGATATTACGAAAAGCTTGACCGTTTGGCAGAGGTGATTTCCAAGTTGGGCACAGAGCTCAACCCCGACGGTCCGGCTGTTATTGGACTGGGAGAGGTGGAAAATGAGGAAGTCGTATGGGACCTGGCCCGGCAGGAACGCATAAGGGACAGAAACTACCAGGTTGTATATTATCGAAGTCGTGACAGGCGGGTTGATAATGCTTTTATGTATAATCCAAAATATTTTGAGAAAACCAGCAGCAAACCTGTTCCTACGATAATACCTGACAGACCTGATTTTCGCACAAGAGACCAGGTGGTATTATCCGGGTTATTGCTTGGAGAACCCTTCCATTTTATTGTGGCACACTGGCCTTCGCGCCGGGGGGGAGAAGCAAGAAGCAGGCCTTTGCGTATTGCTGCTGCAGATATTGCAAGGTCCATTATTGATTCATTGAAAGCAGAAGACCCAAATGCTAAAGTGATTTTTATGGGCGACCTCAATGATGACCCCATTGATATAAGCGTAAGGAGGCATCTGAACGCAATCGGAGATAAGGATAAACTCAGCGAAGGACAATTATATAATCCTTTTGTGGATTTTGCACGAAGGGGAATTGGTACACTGGCATGGCGTGATTCATGGAATCTTTTTGACCAGATAATTATGACCCAGTCACTACTGGGTGATGATTACAGTACTTTTAAATATCACAGGGCAGAGGTATTCAACAGGCCATTCCTGCGCCAACCCTCAGGTCGCTTCCAGGGATATCCGTTCAGAAGCTATGGAGGCGGTGTTTATCTGGGAGGTTACAGCGACCATTTTCCTGTTTATATTTTTCTCATTCGTGAAATAAAATAACCGAATATGCCTAAAACAATCATCTCCATGCTTCAGGAAAATCCTGATTATCTCAAATCTAAAAAAAGCAAAAAGAAAAAAGTCAGGTATAAAAAAATCGTTTTTAAAATTACTGACAGACAAAAAGAAGCTCTCGAGGTTTTATGTAAGCGACAAAATACAACTCCTGTTCGATTTCTCAAGTCCGTAATTCGAAAACAAACAAGCAGATACAGGTCACATCCGCAACCCGTCAGCTATGTCACAGAAAACCAGCTACAGTTATTTGACCTGGAGGTAGAAGCATCTGTCAACAATAAATGATAGATTTCATGCATTTTTTATTTTCCCCCTTGCCTCTCATCTGCAAGGGGCTTTTTGTTGACAACTTTTTATTGGTTTGAAACAAATGCCCATGAGCACCTGTTGAAAACAACTCTGCTTTTTTTTTTAACTTTTTCATAAAAATCCGATTATTGAATAAGTAAAATCGCTAAATTTGGTGTTAAGCATTACAAAAATATAATTCAGATATGACAATTGCTTTTGAATATATCAGCATGTCGTTTCAAACTCTGTTACCGGGGATTATATTTATACTGTCTGTTATATATTTTGGTAAGCTTATTTGGGAATTTTCAGGTAGCACTACTTCAAACATCCGCCCTGAAAAATATACCGGAAATCCCTTTCAATATATATTTTCTTCATACCTGAAAACTTCGCCGGAAAAGAAGAAATCTACCGGTGAAAATTTCACACCCAATAGTTCAGGTTATTTTGAGCCAACCTATCATGATTTTACGAACAGGCTTCCCGGAGTTGTTTTTGAATGTGATGAAACAGGAAATATAGGCTACCTGAATGATGCGGCATTCAGGATGCTTGATGTAGTAAAAGAGGATTTGGAAGAAGGAATTGTAATATTTGATTTTTTTCATCCTGATGATCTGGAGAAACTTCGTGACAGAATGCGCACTGACACGAAAGACTATGAGTCAAATGATAATGAGTTCAGAATCATTTCACGCAAGGGAAAAGAATATTTTGTGCTCGCATTTATACTTCCATTTTTTCATAACGGACAGTTTGTAAACTACAGCGGATTGCTCGTGGATATCTCACAAAGAAAACGCAATGAAGATACAATGCGTGTTCTGGAAGATATTATATCACACATGGACCTTGGACTGAATGTTTTTTACCATGAAAAATCTGAAAGCCTTTCATCTTTCAGGCTTGAAATGGTAAACAAGGCATCGGAAAAGCTTCTGCGTTTTTCTGTTTCCAGGAATGTGGGAAAAACTTTAGATGAAATATCACCCATGCTCAGGCAATACCAACTCCATAATATATTCTTTAATGTTGTCAGCACACAAAGCCCGTCAGAGGTTGAAGATTTTGTTTACAATCCTGATAATTCCGCATCACCATACATTTATAATCTGAAGATTTTCCCCCTTCCCAAAGAAAGGGTTGCTATGCTTATTGAGGATGTTACCGAAAAAAAGAAAACCGAAGCAACCCTGAGAATGACCAGTTTCGGAATTGAAAACGCCGGTGATATCATTTTATGGATTGACGAAAATGCACGGTTTACATTTGCCAATGAAACTGCCTGTAAGAGATATGGCTACGCAAGACAGGATTTGATGAAACTGGGAATATCAGATGTGGATACACGCATAACCACCATGCAGTGGTATGAGCTTACACAAATAATGGAGAGCAAGCAAACCATCACCATGGAATCGATTAACAAAATGCATGATGGAAGAACATTTCCGGTTGAAATTGTAATTAACAGAGTGATTTATGACGGTAAAAAGCAGTATTTCGCTTTTGTGAGAGATATCAGTGAGCGCAACCGTAATATTGAACTGGAGCAGAAGATTCAGATTGCCAGGAAATCAGCCGCACTAAAGCAGCAATTTCTGGCCAATATGAGCCATGAAATCAGAACACCCATGACCGGTATAATGGGGATGACTTCCCTGCTCATGAAAAGTAACCTTAGCATTGCACAGCAGGAGTATGTCAGAAACATTAAAATTTCTTCTGAAAACCTGCTGAATATCATTAATGATGTTCTTGACCTTAGCAAGATAGAAGCAGGTAAGCTGGAACTGAAACCCACGCTTGTTGATTTACCGGAATTCGTAAATCAAATTAAGGAAATGTTCCTGCACACAGCCAAAAGCAAAGAAATTGAATTTAAAACATTTATAGATCCACTTTTACCTAAAACTATAATCGTTGATGAGAATCGATTGAAACAACTTGCTAATAATTTGCTTTCCAATGCTTTTAAATTTACTGACGAGGGAGAGATTTTTACAGGGTTTTATATGAAGGAAAAAAGGCAGGACCACCTGTTAATCTCTTGTGATGTAGCGGATACCGGTATGGGGATAAGTGAAAAAAATCAAAAGCAAATCTTTGAGAAATTCACCCAGATTGACACATCTCTCATAAGACCCTTTGAAGGCACAGGATTAGGATTAGCAATATGCCGCGAACTTTCACACCTGATGGGGGGCGATATCTCTGTAAAAAGTGAATTGGGGGAAGGCAGCACATTTACCTTTACATTCAAGGCAGAATTTGAAGAAGAGGATTTATCAGGACCCATTGAGGTTTCACCCGGCGAGTTGAAGGATCTCAATATGAATGTATTGCATGTTGAGGATAAACTTTTGAATCAAAAAGTAGTGGGCTTTATCTTGTTTGGTGCCGGGTGTAATGTTGATTTTTTGTCAAACGGGCAGGAGGCTGTGGATGAGTATATTCCAGGCAAATATGATATCATTCTCATGGACATACAAATGCCCGTAATGGATGGTATAACAGCCTACAAAGAGCTCAAAAGGCTGCATGGCGACAAGCTTTGCCCGGTAATCGGGCTGAGTGCAAATGCCATGGAGGGAGATGCCGAAAAATTTATGGAACTGGGCCTTGACGATTATATTGCCAAACCTTTCAAGCCCAAAGAACTTTATGATAAGTTGATACAATGGTCTGGAAAAATCTATGATGGCAAAAAATGAACATATCTGATAAATTCAGATTCATATTTCCTGCGCCCTTATCTCCACAATGAATTTCTTGTTGGGCAAACGGTAAGGTGTCATATAGTCCGACTCTATTTTTTTTCCCATATAAACAGCACACAATGTGTTGGAAACATGATATAAGTATTGCCTTTTGTTTTCAGGGCAACCGTCGAGAATACCCAGTAAAACTTCCCATCTTGCAAATTCAGGTGAGCGCATGCAATCGTGCCAGACTATGATGGATTTCTCAGGATTTATAATTTTAAAGGCAGTTTCAGTATCCTTTTTTACGGAGTCGTAATGATGGTCTCCGTCAATGAATATCATATCAAATTTTGTATTCAGGCTATCAAAATCAAATTCAAGTGAGTTTGCTGAAATATGCTTCACATTGGGTAGTTCGTTTGAGAAAAACCGGTGAGACTTAACATAATCGGCATCTTCGGTAAGCTCCAGAATGTCATGGTCGGGCAGGTTAACGGTATAGCAGTTTTTTACTACCGAAGCCACATTGGCTATACTTTCTCCACGCCAGGTTCCTATCTCAAGAAAATTCTCAACCGCGTATTTTTTTGCAAGTGATTTTATTAAAGCTATATCTGTAACCATTGAGCCTCCCTCAAGAAAAGCAACCGGTTCAATAGTTTCATGAAACCTTGGAAATAATTTCAGTAAATCCACCGTTGGGAGCCCATCCTTTAATCCGTATTTCTCAATAACCCTTTTTTGATATTTGTTTTGAGAATGAATAACCTCATTCAGTAAAAAGGGTTTTTGTAAAATGATAAGAAGGGCCTGAAAAAATTTCTTTATTTTATGCATCTTTATTGAATGTTTTTTTGACAAATGAAATAAACTCATTTAAGTCTCCTGATGAAGGAACAAATTCCCTGAATGGCAAGCCTGATAGCTTTCTGAAAATGAAAAACACGTATGCAGAAGTGGCAGTAAATGAGAGAGTTGCGGCAATTGCAGCTCCAAAATAATCATACCTCGGAATAAGCAAAAGGCTGAATATCAATGTAACAAATAAGCCAATGGAACATGCAATCGTATTGATGTGATATTTGCCTTTTCCTGAAAAATAATGACCCGGTATCAGGAAAAAGTTATACATAAAAATACCCGGCACCAGTAGAAGTATGATTGTTCGTACAGGTGCAAATTCATCACCAAAAAGCAACCGGTAAAATGACGGAGGAAGCAGTCCAAGCACTAAAATCATGATTATACTGAAAATCAAAGCCGACCTGAGAAGTTTTACCGTAAGCTGCATATTGTAAAGTTCATCGGTACTGTTGGTAATTCTTGCATATTGCACGGTGGCAATACTTTTACTGATGAGCCATACGGATTCGGTAATGGCTACTGCAATGGAATAAATCCCTACACTCTCATTACTGTGATACAGCAGCAGCAGATAATAACTCAACCGAAGACTCAGCATTTGCATAATATGCCCCAGTTGGTTAAAAAATCCATACTGAAACATGCCTGGTATCAGGGGCAACTTTGCATCATCAATGCGCCGGCCTGCATTCCTGTAGCTCCATACCAGGATGGAACTTAAAACAAATGCAATCCCATATCCGATGTACAACGCATGAATATATGCGAAAATGGTTCTGTTTTGAAGCACAAACAATGAAAAAATCAAAAAAGCCGCAACAAAAAATATCTGTAAAACATGAATGATATTTTTGGCGATAATTTTTTCTTTTCCCAGGAGTATCATCGTATTTACTGATGCCAGGGCACTGATAAATGTGATGATGAAAGTATGTATCAGATAATCATTTTGAAGCTGTGGAAAAAAACGTGTACCACCAAATGCAACCAAACAAACCAACAAGGCCCATAAATAGGAGTAGATTAATACTTTTTTATTATCAAACCTGGGCACAATATACACCAGTGTAGAACCACCGACAATATTGGTAAACAACAGGATGATAACAATATTAGTAATGATAATGCTTTGCTCACCCTTGGCGTGCGCACCCAGGGTTTGCGAAATTACTACTGCAATGAGAAGG
The DNA here is from genome assembly GCA_007693555.1 of Bacteroidota bacterium. Classification (GTDB taxonomy): domain Bacteria; phylum Bacteroidota; class Bacteroidia; order Bacteroidales; family UBA7960; genus SKVR01. The sequence goes on along the minus strand of REDJ01000104.1, from coordinate 1,457 downwards.
TTAAGCAGGGCAGAAGCAAAATTGCTGGCAAATGTGGTATATATATTTTTAAACAATTTTCTGTTACTTTATTACAGAGTTATAAATTGCTGTAAATCTTTCACCAATTTTCTCATAGCTGAAATTTTCCCTTGCATAATTGTGCATGCTTTGCTTATCATAAGCATCAGCATTGACAATTATAGTATCTATTGCATTCAACAGAGCCTTCTCACCACCCGGAGGAATCAGGACTCCTTTATCAGGGGTAAGGTGTTCACTTATACCACCCACATTTGTTGAAATAACAGGTAACCCTGAAGCAAACGCTTCAATGATAACGCATGGGAGGTTTTCATAATTGCTGAACAGTACAAATACATCCGAATTGCGCATTGTTTCAGCAATTTCCTGTGTGGACATGGTTCCATGAAAGCTTACAGTTTCAGGATGTAAAGATAATTCCTTTGCATAGTTAATGTGAGGTTTGAGGTCTCCGTCTCCCACAATCTTCAGGTGAAAATCGGTTCTCTGCTGAGATAGTTTTTTTATGGTTCTTAATAAACCTGAAACATTTTTATGTTCATCTTTCAGAGAAGAAACATGCAGGATAACTTTTTTCTTTTTCACTCCGGAGGGTTCAGGCGGATAGAAATGTTTTACGTCCACCACATTAGGCACAACTGTGCAGGTATTTCCAAATCCTTTTTTCATCATTGCCTCTTTCAGGTTGTGAGTAACAGGCATAATTGTATGGGCTTTACGGGCAATGATTTTGCTCAGCCACACAGCCAACAGGGGTTGTTTGATTTCATTGGACGGAAGGTACCCTGTCCAGTGCTCAGATATAACATATTTTAATCCGAACAGAAATTTGAACACCAGTGCGATAATTCCGGCAGGATAAAGCACATTGAGATGTAAAACCCGGGGTGTGCCGCATTCTTTTTCAGCCCTCTTATAGGCTTTTATATAATATGCCAGGTATCGGAATCCGTTAATGATTGTACCCAGCCCGAATCTCCATTGATTTTTCCTGAAATACCAAACATATGTTTTTACATTGCCACGGGTGTAGATATCTGTTTCAAAGGGGGGAATGGTGTCCTTATCTGCAACCACATGAATGGCCGTTACATCATTGTAAACGGCTGCTGCCTCAGCAAATTTTTCGTTGAAATTTCCGTCGGTGGGGTTTAGCCTGTTAGGATACCAACTTGATAAAAACAATACCCTGAGCCTTTTATCATCCATGTTTTTGCCTGTGATATGGGGCAAAGATAAACCATTTTATCACATCATTAAGGGCCATATTGAGGCTAAATCTAATTTTGCCGGAGTGCTTGAAAAATTTAATTTCCATTGTGGTTTCAGTGAAAAAATTTTCTATATTTGCACTCCCAAACGGTGGATGTAGCTCAGCAGGTTAGAGCATCAGATTGTGGTTCTGAGGGTCGTGGGTTCGAGTCCCATCTTCC
>REDJ01000012.1 GCA_007693555.1 Bacteroidota bacterium | reverse complement strand
AGCTATGATAAGGATAAAGCTCAGCCCGGATGTGAGCAAGCCAAAACGCATATTCTCCTTCAGATAGTTTTGCGATTTCCGGTATTTATCTTCATCATAAATTCCTTTGAGCTCACCAGGCAGTTCATTGCTCCATCTTGTGGAATTCAGGTAATCAAGCAGCCTGTCGAACAGGAAATCTAGCACCAGTATTGCGAGGATGATGTAGAAGAGGGTTTGGGCCATGCTATTTTAAGTTATTAGGTTATTAAGTTATTGGGTTTTTTGCTTCACGCAAAGATGCAAAGGATTCGCAAAGAGCGCAGAGTTTTTATTGAAAACTGTTGTCAATTTTTACTGGTTAATTCCGTTCTCCGTTCTCCTTCCTCCGTTTTCCATCTTTAATAACTTCCCGCATATTTCCTTATAAACCATTCCACAGTTAAAAGCGCCAGTAGCAGGAAGAAAATCCAGCGCAGGTTGATCAGGTCTTCGAATTCGTGCTGGGTGTAAAGCACGGGTCTTATATCCTGGCGGTTTCTGATTTCTTCCAGCAGCAGGTCAAGTTCAGCAGGGAAGAACATTTTTGCCCCGGAGTTCTGAGCCATCTGGTATAATAAACTATGGTCGGCAACTGTGTTGATGCTTTCCAGATTCAATGGTGATACCGTAAAGATACCATCAGCAGAATAGGTTTCATTTCCAAACTCAACTCTTGCCCGGTACCGGTATTCTCCCACGGGAAATACACCTGCATTTAGTGTATATGTGTTACCGGTGCGGCCGGGAATGTAATCGAATTCCACCCCATCTTCATTGGTAATGGTCAGATTTATGTCAGGTTCGTTTATCAGTTCGTAGCTCCTGTTGTAAAGTTCCGCTTCAAAAATAACCGGTTGATTTTCGTAAATAAAATTTTGTGTGTTTACCCTGAAAAAGCTTTTATCTTCAACTACGGAAAGGTATTGCACCATGCGGGAAACCAAATCATTAAATGCCCTGTGATTTCCCTCCCTGGCAAAATTACCCAGGCGCCACCTCCAGATACCTTCGCCCATAATGATACCGGTTTTTCTTTCTCCCACTTCCGAGAAGGCAATGAGCGGGTAATCTGTTGAAACATTTCCTATACGCTGCCAGGCAAAAACCTGTGTGGCGGGTGAAAGATTATAATTGGCAAAAGTGGTACTTAAAGGCGGCAAAACTGAAAGCAACTGTTTGATTTCGGGGCTTACACTGAAAAGATTGAAATTTTCATTGATATCTGCCCTTGAATCATTAAAACCACTTGACCGCAGATTGATCTGAATGCCTGTTTGCAGCCGGTTTAACCCGGCAATATTGCTTTGGGGACCCAATACAAAAAGCTGGGCCATATTTTCGCGCATGGCCTGATTAAGCAGCGAAAGATCTCTTTGCAGTCTGTTGGGTATCTGGTGCCAGATGATCAGGTTATATGCTTCCAGGCTACCATCAAACTCATCAAACAAGGCCACTTCAACTTCATAGTTTTCGTTATCCTCAATGGCGAATTTAAGTGCACCCACATCGGGGTGGGGAGAGTGGGCCATGATGAGTATTTTTTGCCTGCTGTCAATGACTTCAATGAAAAAATCCTGCGTGTTGTTTTCAAGGGTGATTTCATCTTCGATGGGTTCAATTTCTACCCTGTATCTTTTTATACCGGTTTCGGTTGCTTCCAACTCTGCTGTTATGGTTTCAAAATGTGCATCTGACGTGAAGCTGACCCGTTGTTCAAAAACAGTTTGTCCGGCATGGATGACTCTCAGCCTGCTGTTTTCACCCATTGCCTGCCGTGCCTCCACTGTAATTTCAAGGGGGAAAATATTATTGAGGTAGGTGATACGGTTGTGCCGCAGCCTGTTAATGATAAGGTCTTTGCGGGGTGTGGTGTCTCCCAGTGCTATGGTATAAACCGGAGTGTAGGAAGAAGTACTCTGGTAAATGGGATTACGGCCACGGTTGTAAATACCGTCGCTGGCAATAACCACAGCACCAATATTACGGTTAGTGTACCGGGTTTCTATGGCAGAGAAAATTTCGGAAATATCGGTTTGCCTGTCCTGGTAGTCATAATCCCGCAGTTCACGAACTTCTTCACCGAAAGCGTGGGTATATAAAACATAATCACTTTCCAGTTCCGCGAAAAAACGTCGGATTTCTTCATTGTAGGTATCGTAAATAAATGCAGAATCCTGTCCTACAATAACAGACTGGCTGTTATCCTGGAAAAAAAGCATTATGGGTTCCTGCCTTTGGGTTACCTGCATTTTTAATAGGGGAGAGAGCAGGAAAAAACTCAGCAGACTGATAACAGCAAAGCGAAATGCTGCCATGAGTCTTTTTTGCAGAAGGCTGAAATCATCAGATTTATTTCTGTAATACAAAATGGCTGCTGCAATTGCGCCTAAGAGCAGGCATAGCATAACAAACCACCACGGATAATCAAATATGAAATTAAAATTCAAAGCTCTGTTAAAAAGTTAATTCAGAATTATTATTTGAAAAGCACAAAGATAAAGGGAATTTGAGACAATAAATTCTTCAGGTCGTTGCCGGTTAATCCAACGCAAGAGATTTAACATTGTTTAATTAGAAAAGCAAAGTAAAAGCCCCGGTGAGAAAAATTTACACCGGGGCTTCATTTTCAGAGAAAAATCAACGGTTATTATTTCTTGGTTTGATCGTTGGATTTTCCTTTTCCTTGTCCAGACTGGGGTTTTCCTATATTATCCCTCATGGTAGTATCAGCTTTGATATTTTCCATTCTGTAATAATCCATGATACCCAGGTTTCCGCTGCGGAATGATTCGGATATTGCCTTGGGAATTTCAGCTTCGGCTTCAATAACTTTGGCACGTGCTTCCTGTGCTTTGGCTTTCATTTCCTGCTCAGCAGCAACAGCCATTGCTCTTCTTTCTTCGGCTTTGGCCTGTGCAATGTTCTTATCGGCATTGGCCTGGTCAATCTGCAGCATCGCACCGATGTTCTTACCAACGTCGATATCAGCAATGTCTATAGATAAGATCTCGTAAGCAGTACCAGAGTCAAGACCTTTTGAAAGCACAACTTTGGAAATACTGTCGGGGTTTTCAAGTACCTGCTTGTGGTTGTTGGCCGAACCGATAGATGTTACGATACCTTCACCAACCCTTGCCAGGATGGTTTCTTCACCGGCACCACCCACAAGTTGCTTGATATTGGCTCTTAGGGTAACCCTTGCTTTGGCAATCAGCTGGATACCATCTTTGGCAACGGCTGCAACCGGAGGAGTATTGATAACCTTGGGTTTAACTGACATCTGCACTGCTTCAAGTACATCACGACCTGCAAGGTCAATGGCAG
>REDJ01000148.1 GCA_007693555.1 Bacteroidota bacterium | reverse complement strand
CAAAAGGAAAATATCTGAACGGAAGCACATGAACATTTTTCTCTTTCAGCTTTCTGACTTTAGGTGATCCCATTAATGATTTGATAGAAGCTGTCCCTGTATTTTTTTCAAGTGTAACCAGGAATAACTCAGCCCCTTCAGGTTGATTTTCAAGAATGTATTCAACATAAGGGAGTGTATATGCCTGAATCAAGGCATCGTGAAAACTCCAGTAGGTAAGAATAAGTATATTTTTCCTTTTTTTAGTCATTGTTTGCAATTACAATTCTATTGAAGCCTCAGTTTTATATAACGGCTGGTTAACCTGGCAACATTTAAAATCATTCCTTTTTTCATATAAGATTTCAGCATTATCAGGTTAGTTTTTTTTGATAGCATCTTCTCCTGTTTTCTGTCAATTAAACTCTGTTGTTTTAACTCATGTATCAACTTGTTGTAACCACTTTCCAGACCCTTCAGATTACTCATGGCTGATTCGGGGTTAATTCGGTAGATTAAAACGGTTTGCTCCACATAATTGTATATGCCGTTTTGCGATATTTCCACATAAAATAGCAAATCTTCGCAATGGGTCATGCCTTCTTTAAACCGATAGGTTTTATTCTGGGCCCGGCGAATCATCCAGGTTAACCCGAGATAGCAATCCCCGCTAAGACTTATGAGTTTATCAAAAGGATTTCCCTGAAAAGATGGTTGAAACACTCTCAGTATGTTTTTCTGATTCAAATCCCTGACCTCAACCCTGCCGTCAACAAAACTTACTTCAGGTTTTTCCAAAAAGAGTTTCACCCTGGCGTCTAAAGAATAACAAGGCAAAATGTCATCAGCATCCAGAAAACAAAAGTACTCTCCATTCATTTTTGCAAGACCCGAATTCCTTGCTGCACTTACTCCGCGATTTTCCTGCGATATTACCTTGATTCTTTTATCTTTAAATGAAGAAGCTGTTTCAAATGTATTATCCGTACTCCCGTCATTTACAATTATTAGTTCCCAGTTTATATATGACTGGTTCATGACCGATACAATAGCATCTGAAATAAATTCAGAAGAATTGAAGGCTGCCATAATAATACTAACCAGGGGTTGTTGCATAAAAATAGTTTATAAGTTAAAAAGAGTTTTAACCACACTGCCTAATTTGTCCAGTTGTTTCTCAGTTTTTAATTGATTCAAAAACTCAATTTCCGGTTTAACAAATTTTTCAGGTTTATCAATGATTTCTTTCAATTTTTGGACGGATTCGACAGCATTATCAGGATTAAAAACCAATCCCAGGCCACTCTTCTCAATAACCCATTGCTGGTCACCTTTCGTGACAAAGCCAATGATAGGTTTTTGAAAACTTAAGTAATCATAGGTCTTACCTGCAATACAATAATCATTATATTCCTTAAACCTTGCTGAAGTAATCAAAAAAGCATCATAGTTTTCATGCAATCTTACGGCTTCTTCTTTTCCAACAAAGCCTATGTGTTTTACAACATCCCTCAAGGCAAATTCATCAACCATATTATCAAACCATTCCGGTTTATTGCCCGCAAAAAATACCTCTGTTTTATCACGGTATCGGGGAAATTGGAAGAATAATTCATTCATCGTCTGAAAAAAGTAATAGGGACTTCTGTACTTCCAATCCTGGTCATAAGGGGTATATTGAAAATACTGGTAGGGTTTCTTTTGCCACCATTTCTTCCTTTTCAGCTCTTCAGAATAAGGATTATAATAGAAACTACCAAAATATCCGATAGTAAATTTACTATTGGATTTCCTGGTTTTCGAAATTTTTTGATAATCATCAAAACTATTCATTACAACTTCAAATTTATCTTTTAACCCGGGATAAATTTTACTATATATTTCTTTCATGCCCGGTGTTACAACCAAAGTTTTAAAGCTGCTTTCAATGCAGTTGCGCTCCATTTTTCTGAGATAATTGTAATGAAGCCTTGACGGAAACGGGCTGCTAACCCAATAAGTTAAGGGATCCCTGAGATCAAGGATCACCGGAATTCCCTTTTTCCTTCCATAGCTATGAACGAGCTTCATTATACTAAAGGGTGGCAGGGTAACCAGAATAAAACGGGGTTTGTATTTTGCTACTGCATCGTCCAGGCTTTTTGTAAGGAACTTTTTCCATCTGAATGAAATGGAATCAGTTAAAAAGAGATAACCGGTGTCAATGAGCCGGGTTAAAAGGTTCGTTCTTTCAATGGGTGTACGAATTACTTCTGCATTTGGGGGCAATTTTTCACAGAGGGTTTTATCCGTTCTGTCCGGGAGGTATTTTTCGTGGTCAATTGTAATAACAATTGGATTAAAACCCTTGTCTGAAAAATATTTCAGCATCCTTGCAGGTCGTAAACTACCCCCGCTGTTCAGCGGAGGGAAATCATAGGCAACTATTACGAAATTCTTTTCCAAATCAATTCATTTATTATGACATATCCGGGTGCGGTTGGTAAAATTACTGGATACTTTTATAGATTTCAACAAGCTTTTTCATTTCTGAATTCCTGTCTGCCATTTTACTCACCACCTCAAATGCATTTTTCGTTTTCACATCTTCTGCATCCTGAAACAACAATTGCCGGATTTTTTCGCCCAGATTTTTGCTGTCGGAATTCCTGAAAAAGCTTACTGTTGTTTCATTGAAAATCTCGTTATCATAATCCAGGTCGGGCATTAATACAGAAGTTCTTGTGGCCATTGCCTCCAAAGCTGATACCGGGCTGCCGTCTGTCAGGGGTGTCATTACCACCAGCGAGGCCTCACGATAAAGTTTAAAAACTTTTTCCTGAGAGAGTTTTGGAAAAAACTCAATCAAACAGTCCGGCATTCCGGCCATTTTGTCCCTGATAAATGAAACATAATCTTTGTCCTTACTGTCCGCATCCAGAAACACAAAAACATACTCTTTTTTCAGCTTGTCCGGTAAGCCCTTTACAGCTTCAAGAGCAAGTTCATGCTGATATACCGGGTGCATTGCCCTCGGAAAGAAGACATAGCTCTTCCCTCTCAATGCAATGGGCAATTCATTGTCGGCAGCTTTTAATATCGCTTTCACATCAACACCTGTGCGAATGATTTCCAATCCTTTATCACGTTTGGTCAGGGCTTTAATTACTTTTATCTGTTTCAATGATGTACAGGTAATAAAATCAGCCTTCAAAAAGGCAGACTTATAAAGCTTTTTCAATACAGTATTCAGAACAGAACCGGATTTAAAAGTATTCTGAATGGTAATCAAAATATCGGAACCACGTGTGGTTATCACAACCGGTATTCCTAAGAATTTCTTACGCGATACCCACAGCGCACTGGGCTCAGCATATAGAATGTGAAATAGGTCTATACCATGCTTTTTAATGATATTGCTTAAAAGTGAAAATCCTTTAATGGTCTGCCATGGACGCACAATTGAGAAATCGGGAATGAATCCGCAAAATGTGATTTGTTTTTCTTCGAGTTGAGAAATAAATCCGGGTTTGAGAAATCTTTTATCTGCTTTCCTTGCCACGCAAAAGCAACGAATTCCGGAACCGGCTGCCATCGAGGTCATCCAGCTTAAATCATGCACCGAACCGGGGTGAGCAAGAAACAGAACATTCATATGCTGGTTTTTTATTTCTTATAAACTTCAAGGGTTTTCAAAGTGATGGAATCCCACGAAAGATCATTCCTTGTTTTTTCCTCTGCAGCTTTGCCCATGTGTATTCTTAAATCCTTGTCCTTCAAAAGGGTAATAATTTTTTCGGCAATTTGTATTTCATTTGCCGGCTCTGTAAGAAAACCTGTTACACCATCTTCCACTACCTCAGGGATTGCTCCGGTGCGGGAAGCAATAACTGGCTTTCCGTAAGCAAAAGCCACAGGGATTACTCCGCTTTGAGTTGCTTCCAGGTATGGTAAAACGACAATTGCTGAACTCTGATAAATTGCACCTGCCTCTTCCATGGGTATCCGGTAGTTTTTTATTATGAAGTGTTTTTTCCCCTTTGCAAAAAACTTATCGTAAATACTGAGATCATCTCCATGACCGGCAATACAAAAAAGAGCATCAGGAATTTCATCTATTACCAGATTGGCTGCCTTGATAAAATACTCAAGACCTTTGTATTTCCATATCCTCCCAAAAAACAAAACCATTTTCGGATTTTCACTGACCTCCCCTTCTATTTGAAAATGTTTGTAAATACCCAGATGACCATGGGGCACAGGGCTTATTTTTTCTACGGATACTTTATAGCTTTTTGACAATTCTGACACAAGAAAGTCACCATGAACAATGTAATGATGGGTATAAAGCCTGCTCCAGACTTTTGTAAACCTTCTTCGCTGGGCAAGGGAAACTTTGTCCCCTAAATGGTACTCAGGATCATGAATTGTGTTGATTATTTTTGGCCGGAAAACCAGAAAAGGAACCAGGTAATGAAAGTTGTTATGCCCATTGGCTTGAATATGAATGATGCCGGGTTTGTATTTTTTAAATATCCGGTAAATACCGAGAAGCATCCTGAAATTATCTCTGATACTTTTATGAAAAACCACATGGAAAGGCTCAAATCTAACTTTCGAGTCAATCAGGGCTGTATGTATAGGAGTCAGTTTATGGTTTTCAGGTAAAACCAGAATCACCTCAACATACCTGGACATGGCATTGGCAATTGAAATCATGTATTCATGCCATCCTGTGCTGAATAACAAAACCCTGCCTTTATATTTATCCCCTTTTTGCATAAATCATCCCGGTTTGCATATGATTACCGATACAGAAATGATGAAAACCCTCTTTCTCCAGAAGCAGGGTAATGGAATCCGGTCCATCAAGATGCCATTCGCAAATAATTGTTTCAAATTGTCCAAGCAACCCGGCTTCGGCCAGCATTTCAAGAATCTCATACTCACAACCCTCACAATCAATCTTTAGCAGCTTTTTCTGTCCTTCATATTCCGTAAGTATTTTCTTAAAAATTCTATCAGCAGATTTGATTTCAACCTCTATGGAATATGTCCCAGGTAAATCTTTTACACCTTTGTAGTTGTCAAATTTCAGCGATGTGTTTCCACTGGTTAGTGGATTGTACAAAACGACCTTTTTTTCTTCCCGCTTTCCCAAGCCATGCTTATTAGCAATAATTTTATTCTTCAAATCAGGGTTTAACTCAAGATTTTCTTTTGCTCTGATAAAAGTCGGCTCAAGGGGTTCAAATCCTACCACTTTTGCCACACCGGGGCGGGAAGCAAAAAACAGGGCACTGTAGCCGGCATTCATACCGATATCAAAAACTACGGTATCGTCATGGAAGTAAGAATTGTAAATTTTCTCCACAAATACCTCATGCGCAATAAGCAAATCCTGTTTTGAAGCAATCCGTACTTTAATACCGTTCAAATCCAGTATAAATTTGTCTTCAGTAAACCGGAATTGATTTTCAGGCGAAGCAAGTATTTTTTTTAAATAAGAAAAACCTTCCAGCAGAAAACTGAACTCTTTCGACGGGACATTCATATCAAGCTCACTCACATATAAAGAATCACCGCTACCACGAAAAGTTAATCCCGGTTGATCAAGCCCCAGAAATCTGATTTTCCGGAACCAAAACTTATCCGGAACATTGCGCCTGAGACTGAACCATGCTTTGGCTTTACCAAAAAGATTTCTTATCATACATTTAAATATTCAAAAACGGCCCAAACCCCGGCGGATGACCTGTTTCAAGATTCAAATAATACCTGGGTTCTTCATAATGGTATTCACTTGTGAAAGGTCCTTCAAATTTATCAGCAAATTCCTCTCTTACAAAAAATGCATTCACACCGGTAAAATCACATCCTACGAGTACATACCCTTTTTCCAAACCCAACAATTCCAAAGATTTCAAACTGGCTCCAAAATAATTTGTACCATCCCATTTGTAATTGGGATTGTATTCCATTACCCACTTGATATCCGCCGGGAATGAAGCATTATATTCAATAATTACCACAGCAGGTTTGAATTTATCCATTGCTTTCCAAACCCAGTAATCATTTCCGTCAATATCAATTGACAGTAGATCAAATTCCCTTGGGACATTATTATTAGCCAGTAATTCTTCAATATTTTCAGCCGTAACAAAAGCCCTTTGAATCTTCAGAATATCCTTATCTGACAGAAATGCCAGTTTGTTTTTCAGGTTTTTCACAGCTTCTGCAGAATTTTCCATCCACAAACCTTTCCAGTTCTTGATAAGCAGATATGTAGTATTGTTGCGGAAACTATGCGTACCAAACTCAACAAAATATTTATTTCTTTCACCAATCCTGTGAAAAATTTCTTCAATAATTCCCTCGGTTCCGTTATTGGTATAGATGCTTTTGCTGAACTTTGGCAGACGTTGTGATTGGATATAACGGGGGTTTTTCCACAGGTTTTCATTCAGATAATTACTCAAAACTACTTTTGATGCCGGATACAGGTTTTTGCTCATCCCGTAATCTATTCGGTTTAAAGGCGCAAGCCCCAGAAAGGATATTACCTTACGGCTGAGTTTTCTTATTAGTTTTCTCATACAATCTACCTGTTTGATTTAGCAGGAAGAAAATTATGGATCAATTCCGCCATTTTTTTCACCTGGTTTTCCCGGGTATATTTCATAATTTCCTCTTCTATTCCATTGTAGCTTACCCTTCCGGTTTGCTTCCATTCGTTATATTTTTCGGTGATAAAGGTACAAACTTCCTGCGGGGTATTGGCAATAGAGCCGGAACTGGTTTCTCCAATAAGCTTCTCAACCAGATCTTTATTTCCGGGACTCACTAAAATAGGGCGTCTGGCGCCCAGGTATTCAAAAATTTTTCCTGAGTAAATCCCCTTAATTAATGTCCATGCCGGATAAAACAATATATGACTTTTCTGCATAATACTCAATGCTTGATTGTAATCAACCCGCCCTTGCAGTTCAAGATATTTGCTATCTATTCTTTGCTTAATAAAGTCCTGTTGTTCTTGGTTCATTAACTTTAACCCAATGAACTTCAACCGAAAATCCTCTGCCTCATTTTCTTTTATGAAAGTTGCAACCCCATTAATTAATACAGATATATCCTGTTCAGGATAAAAGGTCCCAACATGGCTTATGGTAAACTTATTAAAAGTTTCGTTATAATTGTTCTGATAATAAGAAGGTTCAAAACCATTGGTTATTTCGAAGCCCTTGACACCCGATAATTTTGATAACGAATCTGCAATAGTGGTTGATACAGCTGTAAGAAAACCTGACTTGGCCAGCCATGTTTTTATATGATTCTGCTTCAGTTTATTCGTAATTCTCCTGAAAAATGGAGGTTTATAAAAAGGATTTAAAAGTTTATTATCGTAATGATCCCTGAAATCGCATACGTATGGTATCTTGAATTCTTTATGCAATGTATAAGCAATCCTCACCGGGAAATATGGAGAAAACAAGGTAACAACCAAATCATATTTATGATTTTTAAGATGAGCTCGCAAATAATTTTTATAGTTAGTATTATGGGCAAGCAGATGCATATCAAAGTGCCCCAGAAGGTTCATAAAAAATGTAAAAAGAGGGCTTAGCAAAGGTATCCTTTCCATAATCTTTTGAAAACGTTGCAGAGGAGTTACAATCCGGGGCATTCTGATTACCCGGTGACTATCATATTCCTTAATGATAGGTTTTTCGAAAATATCATGGTTTTTGTATCCTGCCCAGTTCCCTTGCTTATCCCAAACCTTTTCAAAACGGTCTGTAATAATGGTAGGATAAATACCGAATTTATGCAAATGTCGTGCATAAGCTTCTGCTCGCCTGGCGGCGATGATGTTGTCGGGTGGGTAATGGTAGGATAGTATTAAAATCTTAATCATTTAAAGGTCATATAATTAAAAACAATAAAAACCGCAAAAAAAAGAGCAGGAAAAGAGAAATTGCAACATACATAAATGATTTAGCTATTATCTTGATAGGATTAATATTCAACACATGAAAAACCATTCCATTCAGTAAAATGTAGGCCAAAGAACTAAAGATACCAAATAACAGAATCGTTGTTTCTTCATTTTTAAAAACATACACACCCACCAGAAGAGCCATAAATCGGGTTAATATGAGCACCAATTGAAAACGAAAAAGAAGCGACTCCTTCCTCAGTACATTAAATATACTGGTAAGGGGTCCTGAAATCAATCTGAACAAGTAATAAACAGACATGTATCCTGCAAAAAGTCCTGCTTGTGTCCATTGAGAACCGAAAATAACATTGAAAATCAAATCTCCAAATATGGTTACGAAACTAAAAGGTATTATTCCTAAAAATAACAGTCTGTTATACAAACGATATGTGACATGAGGTAATTCTGAGGGTTTTGTATTTTGCAATTCGTTCGCCTTTTGATAAAAAACCGGCGATACTGCATTTCCAAGCAACCTCATAGGCATATCAAGAAGACTTGTAGCGAAGGCAAATAATCCTAAAACAGAACTTCCAAAATAAAAACTTAGAAAATATATAGGCAACTGGCCGGATAACAAATTCAGATAATTGCCCGGTAAAACAAGTTTCGGAAATCTTAAATATTCCAATGCAATTTCTCTCATGTTATGAAACCGGGGGAGCTCCCATTTTTCAAAGAAAAATTGTTTTATTATCAGAAAAAATTGTACTATCGAACCTAATAATTTGCCTGCAATCGCAAACAAGGTAATTCCGTTAACTGCGCCATTGGTTGCAATGCCATACAATATTGTCATACCCTTAATAAAAGCAAATGCTGTAGAGCCAATCTGCATATTTTCCTTAAAAGCCTTAAGTCTCACTATCCATTGAGAAGTGACTTGATTGATGCCGAATACAAGAATACCTATTGGGATCAGATATATGAAAAAATTCATCCCTTCAGCATTGAGAATTCTTAGGGTGAATTCTCCTAAAAATATTACAAATATGAGCGAGGCAAAACTTGTCAGAAATACTAAAAATAATATAAGATGTATCATATGCATAAACTTCCTGTTACTAGTGGGAAGAATAAGCGCATTAGGATACATTAGGGTTGAAACCATTACAACATTGGTTATTATTGCGTTGAAGATTCCAAATAAACCGTATGCTTCAGGAGTATAGATCCTGCTTAATATCGGTGCAGCAACAAATTGTATGATGATAAAAAATGCATTCCCAGTAAAAACAAATGCAAAATTTTGGGCAAACGAACCCTTCTTTCGAATACCACGAATATCCTTGATATATTCCTTAAGCTTGTCTGTTATAAGATTAAACAGTTGACTTGTTTTGGAATTTGCCAAATTAACGACGATTTAAGATTGATTTGCAAAGTTAAATTGTTTTAAATTGCGTAAAACCCGAACCTGTATTTATACGTAAATTTGTATACTGCAAACTTTTACTGAAAATGCGGAAATTCTTAAATATTTTACTTCTCATTATTTCATTTCAAATTTTTGCCAGTCATCCCTCGTCATTGGTTTTTCCAAAGCATAACATGATACTTAGCGAGGATGAGGTAACTTTTGAATGGAATATTTTTGAGAATTTTACAGGTGAATATAAACTTCAAATATCACACGACCCCAACTTTGTAAACAATGTTATTGAATATGAAACTAATGAAAACTTTTTAACAGTAGCCCTTAATTATAGTTGGGAGCCGTATTTCTGGAGAGTAAAACCCAACGGTTCTGAAAACAGCAATTGGACAAATACAAGTTCCTTCTACATTTTTTCCCCATTATTAATTCCTGACCTTGAGATTTGGCTCGACCCTGGTTACGGTGTAAGTATTGATGGTAATGATCGTGTAATAGAATGGCTTGACAGGGCCAACAATAACAATGCTGTTCAAAATAATCCTGCAAACCGACCCTTATTGAGATTTAACGACACCCTTGGCTCTCCTTCGTTCTATTATAACAGAAATCATTTCCTGGAAGGATCTGCCGAATTTGGGAATCTGACTGAATATTCTTTTATTTCACTGGTTACACCATTGGAATTTGCAAACCACAGATGGATATTTCATAATGCTCCTGTTGGAACGGATTTTTCATTTTCTCTTTCAGTAGGATCTACAAATAATTTTCGATTCTGGCCCCAGGGAGGATCAAATGTATTTAACTTTAACATCAGTGCAGGAAATAAACCTTATGTGATTAGTTTTTTAAATAACAACTCCCTTGCAACCAATAAAACAAGGTTTTTTCAAAATAAAACATCTGCAGGAAGCTCAAATTCCCTTACATCCACACACTCCAACCCAGGTTATCTTATTGGCCGATGGGGAGGTGGAACACACTATTTTAAAGGAGAAATTACAGAAATCCTCTTGTATAGCCGGGAGTTGAACAACCAGGAAAGGGAGAGTATTGAAAATTATCTGCTTCATAAATATGCGCCACCCGTTAATCTGGGATTTGATGTAATAGTCGAATATGGATTTTGCCCGGTTGAAATTGATGCCGGGAATTATTTTGAATCCTATTTGTGGTCAACAGGAGAAACAAATCCATCTATTTTTGTCAATACATCAGGAAAATATAAAGTTACCGTAACAGATATTTTCGGATTTCAGTCTATTGATTCTGTTTTGGTTAAATTTCCTGATGTTCATTTAAATGAGGCACAAACACTTATATGTGCCGGAGATACAATAGAGCTATATTCAACCGTTGAAAACCCTGAATTATACTCCTTTTTGTGGAATACCGGAGACACCTCTCAAAATCTGATGGTATTTGATGCCGGAAATTACTGGGTTGAGATTATTGACAATGAAGGTTGTTCGATTCTTTCTGATACAGTAGTTGTTTCTGTTGATAATTTCTCTGACAATGTAAGTCTGGGCAATGATCTTGAGATTTGTTCCGGAAATACTCTTTCACTGCAATGGCCTCCTAATAATGACAGCTATTCTTATCAATGGTCGACCGAGGATACAACCCCCGAAATCATTATAACAGAAAGCGGGAATTATTCTGTTTCGGTAACCAATGAAAACGGGTGTGTTGGTGAAGATGAGATTTATGTCGAAGTCATTGGTTTTGCCCCTCAAACTGTTTTTACCGCAACAACTTCATGCCTGGGTGATTCAACATATTTCCAGGATCTTTCCGAAGTATTGGATGAAAGTACGATAATTGAATGGGCATGGGATTTCGGTGATGGAAATTTCAGTTTCCAGCAAAACCCTGTTCATCTGTATGATTCTCCAGGCAGTTATATCGTAAATCTAACTACAACAACATCCAGTACTTGTAGTAACAGTGTTTCTTTACCTGTTGAAGTAAACGATACAGCTCAGGTATTTTTTTCTAACAGGCTTGCATGTATCAACACACCCATTGCGTTTGAAAATCTAAGTACAATTCCGGAAAGTACTACAGCTATAAGCTGGTTATGGGATTTTGGAGATGGAGCTCAAAACGCAACACAAAACCCTGTTCATCAATATGAAAACCCTGGTTATTATGAAGTTTCGCTCGAGGTTATTTTAGATAATGATTGTGTAAATCAATTTACCGCAATTCTCGAAGTCCTTGAAACAGCGCCTGAACCAGAAGCTTTTACTGTATATCTTCCCAAAAACAATCAAAACTTTACTCCACAGGAAAGTATTTCCTTTAAATGGAACGAGTCTGTAAATGCTTTTGGTTATTTATTGCAGATTGCCCTGGATGAAAATTTTGAAAACATTATTCTGGACACAGATATCATTTCAGAAAATGAATACAATGTAATGCTGGAGAGCGGTTTTTATTACTCCAGAATCAGTGCCTTCGATCTTTGTCTTGGATTACATCCGGCAGAATTTGTAAATATTAGTGTATTTGATCCCGGCCAAATAAATGATTTGGTATTCTGGTTTGATTCTGACAGTATTGAGTTGGTAAACAACAAAGTGGCTGTTTGGTATGATAAAAGTGGAAATGAGAATCATGCCAGCCAAACGAACGAAGCAAATCGACCGGTTTATTTGGAATCAGAATCGGAAATCGCAGGAAAGCCTTCCTTAGGATTTCAAAATAATCAGGAGCAATATTTAGCAGGAAATGCAATGGTTGGAAATTTTGAGGAATATAGTTTATTTGTTTTAACCAGAGCAGATCAGTTTACAAACCACAGGTGGGTATATAAAAATGCACCAGTTTCTGTTAATGAATCTTTCTCTGTTTCTGCTTCAGGTAATAATAATTTTCGTTTCTGGCCCCAGGGAGGCTCTGCTACAGGCATGACTGATTTTGGTCAGGAATCGCAAATCCAAAAATATTACATTTTATCCGTCAATAACGATAACAGTTTAATTCCAAGAGCCAACCTATACAAAAACGGGCTATTAACTGGCTCTGTAAATACACCTACCAGTCTTCACGACACACCTGGCTTTACAATCGGAAGGTTTTCCACAGGTGCATCAAGCCACTACTTTTCCGGTGCCATTGCTGAATTATTATTAATAGACAGAAAGATACCTGATGAAGAAAGAATTCAGATTGAAAAATACTTTCGTTTCAAATACTCCCCCCCCATCACCCTAGGCCCTGACCGCAACACTACCTACGGCTTCTGCCCGGTGGTGCTGGATGCAGGTGAAAGGTTTGAGTCGTATTTATGGTCTACGGGTGAGGTTACACAAACCATTGAGGTTAACACACCGGGGGTTTATGGTGTTACGGTTACAGATATTTTTGGCTTTCAGTCAAGCGACAGTCTGGAAGTACGGTTTCCTGAAATGGGGCTGAATACCACAGAAATTACACTTTGCGAGGGAGAGAGCACCAGCCTGGAATTTATTTCCGGTTTTACCGAACACATAAGTCTGCTTTGGAGCACAGGTGATACAACTCCTGCAATTGAAGTTGATCAACCGGGTATTTATACGCTTCAACTTACAGACAGCCTGGGCTGCAGTATCAACCTGAATGCAGAGGTCATTGTGGATTATTTTGAATCCACTGCAACTTTGGGCGATCCCAGACCTTTCTGCATGGGTGACACACTGTTTTTGCAATCGGAATGGTTGCCTTATGAACTCAGTTACATCTGGAATGATGGCAGCACAGGTATCGGCCTTGTTATAAGCGAACCCGGCAGTTACAGCGTTACAGCCACCAATCCCAACGGCTGTGTGGCCAGTTCTTCCACCACACTGAGTTTTCAGGGTTATGCTCCTGATGCAGGGTTTGAAACTACATCGGTTTGTTTTGGCGAACCTACTACTTTCCTCGATACTTCCCAGGTAGAAGATTCCGAAATCATAAGTCGCTTTTGGTATTTTAACGACCCCAATGATTTTCAGGCATCTGATTCAGGAACAGAAGTTGATTACATCTATTCACAGGCAGGAATTTTTAATGCAACACTTGAAGTTGAATCGGCTGCAGGATGTGCGAGAAGCATCAGTCAGCCGGTGCAGGTATATCATTTGCCTGAGAGCTGGTTTACACCCAACAATGCCTGTACGGATATTTCTGTATCATTCCAGGATGCAAGCACAGATATGGAGGGCGGCATTGGCCAGTGGCAATGGAGATTTTTTGACAGTGATGGAAATCTGGCCGGCCAATCCACAGACTCCTCACCTGAATTTACGTTTGAAATACCGGGAACCTCACATGTTGAGCTTACAACCACATCGATTGTCGGATGCAGTGATACCATAGTAAGAAGTATCAATGTAAGAGAATCTCCTGCGGTAGATTTTGACTTTACCACGCCATGCCTGGGAGATCCGGTATTTTTCACAGACCTTACCCAGGCTCCGCCCTGGGCGCTTGTTACCAGTCAGTACTGGGATTTTGGCGATGGCAGTTTCTCCTCGCAAACGAATCCTTCTCACCTGTACCAGCAGGCTGGTGTTTTTGATGTTACATTAAATGTAACTGCCATCAATGGCTGTCAGCCTGCACTCACACGCCAGGTTATTGTGCACTCTCCGCCGGAAGCTGATTTTGCTGCTCCCGACCTGTGTGAAAATACGGCCCATACATTTACAGATATGAGTACTGTGGAAAACAGTGTAATTACAGAATGGTTATGGGATTTTGCCGGTCAGGGGCAGAGCAATGAACAATTCCCCCAATGGGTGTTTACTGAGCCCGGACAATATGATGTATCACTTACGGCAATCTCAGAGGCAGGATGCCAGGGAAGTATTACACAACCTGTAGATGTGTTTCCCGCTCCAAGGCCCGATTTCAGTTTCTTTCCAAGGTTTGGAGTAGCTCCGCTAACGGTGAGTTTTACCAATCTGAGCGAAGGGGCAAGCCTTTATAGCTGGGATTTTGGAGATGGCAGTCCGCCCAATGAGCAGGCAAACCCAACGCATACTTTTACAGAAAACGGAATTTACCTGACACAGCTTACTGCCTTTACCGAACTGGGATGCGCTGATGTTGCCACACAGGAAATAAAAGTAATTCCTTTGAGTATTGATATAGCGGTTACAGATTTGGGATATAAGGTTCAGAACAATTTGCTGGAGGTAAATGCCAGACTTATGAATATGGGCACACTGGAGTTTGATACCCTGTTCTTAACATATCACCTCAGTGGCCGCGACCCCATACGTGAAACCTGGACAGGGTTGCTTCGACCGGGTAAATCCACCACATATACCTTCAATGCTCAGTTACCATGGCGCGAAAGCTATACGCATTTTTGTGTTGAAGCTTTTATTCCCCGTGTTGATAAGGATGATAATCCGGATAACAACCGAATGTGTTTGTCATTTGTAGATGAGTTCAGGTTATTGCCTGCATTCCCCAATCCGGCTGAGGGATTCGTAAACATCGGGTTTATACTTCCCTACAGCGACAGAGTGACTGTAACGCTGAGCAATATCCATGGACACGCTTTGGGAACCATTTATGAAGGGACTCCCGAACAGGGAATTAGTCTTTTCAGAATACCCATTGAGCACCTTAGTAATGGCATCTACTTTTACAGGGTTGTTTTCAGAGAAGAAATCAAGGTAGGCAGGTTTATGAAATATTGATCCCCGCTAGTTGCACCCACAGGCTCCTCCTGCCTGCGCTCCTTTTTGCCATAGAACACGAAATCCTGGATTTTCCGAATGATCGTAGTAGTCAATGGTAGCTTCCTCTGCTACGGATTCAGCATCAGGATCAACAATAACTTTCAGGCCATCAAAGTCGCGGCCTGTAATATCAGTTTGAGATAAATCGGCAATCTCTATTCCTAACTGATTGGAAGAGCAGCATCCTCCGGTTTGGGCAAAAACACGGATACCTCCTTTTTCAGGCATATCAGGTCCGTTGAGTATTTCTTTTAATTCGGCTATTGCTTTATCTGTGATGGTAAACATAGTTTTCTTTTTTTGGGTAACAACAAACATCATAATTTGTTGCAAAAGTAGTGAAAAGATGCGTGGTTTTGATTTATGAAGCTTTGGGATAACCCCTCACTCCGTTACCCATTCAGACACAATTTCTCTTGCATTTTCAAAAAATCAGATTACTTTTATGCTTCTTTTTCCCGAAATGATTCTGATTATCAGGGGGAGTTTGCCAATCAAATGAATTGAAAGACAATTAAACTATTTTAAGTATGCTGGACTTTCAGAAGAAACTTACCAATGGGTTTTATGCATTGCTTAGCCTTCCGGCTACTGCCATGGGTTTTGCACTGGCAATACAGATTGCCGCCTTGAGCTGGATACTTCGAACCGAATTTGGGTTTGAAATATATGAAATTGGCATTGTTTGGGCCACCGGACCGATTGCCGGTATTTTCGGGCAGGTAATCATTGGAGTAATCAGTGATAATGTGTGGGTTTGGAACGGCCGGCGAAGAATTTTCATCTTTTTTGGAGGAGTGCTGGCTGCACTTATGATATTATGCCTGCCAAATATCGGTTTTATAGCTTCTACATTTGGGATATCCAATATCCTGATCATCGCAATTTTCATTTCCCTTACCCTCGACATGTCAATCAACGTAAGCTTTAACCCCACAAGGTCGCTCATCGCTGATGTTACACCACCCGGGCAACCCC
>REDJ01000041.1 GCA_007693555.1 Bacteroidota bacterium | reverse complement strand
CAGCTCATTTTCGACCTGAAATGCACAAACCCGGAAGCAAACATAAGCGTAAAGCTGGTTTCGGAATATGGAGTAGGTACCATTGCAGCAGGTGTTGTCAAGGCAAAAGCCGACCTTATAACCATAAGTGGTCTGGAAGGTGGTACGGGTGCCAGCCCCGTAAGCTCTATCAAGCATGCAGGATTACCTGTAGAACTGGGCATTTCAGAAACTCATCAGACACTGGTGATGAACGATCTGCGCAGCAGGGTGAAATTACAAACAGACGGCCAGCTCAAAACCGGACGCGATGTTGTGCTTTTGGGCCTGCTGGGTGCTGAAGAATTTGGGTTTTCTACTGCTGCCCTTATTACATTGGGATGTGTAATGATGAGAAAATGCCATCTCAATACCTGCCCGGTGGGTGTGGCTACCCAGGATGAAAGTCTCAGAAAAAGATTTCTGGGTAAAGCTGATAACGTAGAGAACTTTTTCCGTTTTATTGCTGAAGATGTAAGGGGAATTCTGGCAGAAATAGGAGTGCGTAGTTTTGATGATATAGTAGGCCAAACTCACCTGATCACTCCCCGAACCGACATAGACCACTGGAAAGCAAAACATGTCGACATTTCGCGAATGATTTATTATCCACCACAGGCCTATAAAAATGATTTGAATTTTAAAAAGCCCCAGATCCATAAGATTGATAACATAATGGACAACAGACTTATTGAAGCGTCTTCTAAGGCGATCAATACTGGTGAAAAGGTTTGGATTTCTGAAACTATTAAAAATACTGACCGGGCAGTGGGTGCCATGCTTTCCGGCAAGATTGTTAAAACCCTGGGCGCTAACCAACTTCCTGATGATACCATAAATGCGAGGTTTTACGGGTCTGCAGGTCAAAGTTTTGGTGCCTTCCTCACCAAAGGGGTAACCTTTATTCTGGAAGGAGATTCCAACGACTATCTTGGTAAGGGACTCTCCGGAGGAAAGATTGTGGTAGTACCACCCAGGGCAAGTAAATTTGTTCCCGAAGAGAATATAATTATTGGCAACACCGTGCTATATGGAGCTACTGCAGGAGAACTGTTTGTGAAAGGCATTGCAGGTGAAAGATTTGCTGTGCGAAATTCCGGAGCCATTGCAGTGGTTGAAGGAGTAGGAGATCACGGCTGCGAATACATGACAGGAGGAAGGGTTGTTGTACTGGGAGAAACCGGCCGAAACTTTGCTGCAGGTATGAGTGGCGGTATTGCCTATGTGCTCGACAGGAAAGGAGATCTGGATTATCTGTCGAATAAAGGCCTTGTTGAACTGGAACCCCTTAAAGACTATACTGATGTAAATGAATTACAAGCTTTGATAGGCCGCCATTTACTATTTACCAAAAGCCGTTTGGCGGAGGAGATACTGGTAAACTGGAACCACTATATCAAAAAGTTTGTGAAGGTAATTCCCCTGGAGTACAAAAAAGTTCTTCAGGAACAGAAACTCGAAACAATCAGAAAGAAAATTGAGCTTGCAGAAGATGCATTTTAACTGAATTGGTAACCAGAAAAAAAGGATATATATATGGGAGACCCCAAAGGATTTATGAAGGTGGCGCGCAAAGAAAGCGGCAACCGCCCTGTTTTGGAAAGAATCAACGATTACGGCGAGGTAGAACAAACCCTCAACGATGAAGATCGCAAATTGCAGGCATCACGTTGCATGGATTGTGGCATTCCCTTTTGTCAGTGGGCATGCCCGGTTATGAATAATATGCCTGAATGGCAGGATGCCATGTATCGCGACGACTGGAAACTGGCTATTGATATTTTGCATAATACCAATAATTTCCCCGAATTTACAGGCCGTATTTGCCCTGCACCCTGCGAAATGGGTTGTGTACTGGCTTTACATGAAGAGCCTGTTACAATTCGCGAAAATGAAGCTGCTGTTACAGAAAAAGCTTTTGAGCGGGGATATATTCAACCCCAACCTCCCAAAACCCGCACCGGGAAGAAAATAGCTGTAGTTGGTTCAGGTCCTGCAGGTTTGGCCTGTGCCGACCTTCTCAACAAGGCAGGTCATAGCGTTACAGTTTTTGAAAAGGATGATACTGCAGGTGGTTTGCTAAGATATGGCATTCCCGACTTTAAACTTGCGAAAAACATAGTAGAGCGCCGACTCAATATTTTGATACAGGAAGGTTTGGAAATACAAACTAACACACATGTTGGTGTTGATATTACTGCAAATGAGCTATATGAAAATTTTGATGTGATATGCCTGGCCGTTGGAGCTATGAAACCCCGCGACCTGCCTGTTGAAGGACGTAATCTCAAAGGAATACATTTTGCCATGGATTACCTTACCCAGCAAAATAAGATAGTTAGAGGCGATGTATTTGATGAATCGGAAAGGATTATCGCACGTAATAAAAATATTCTGGTAATAGGTGGTGGAGATACGGGTTCCGATTGTGTTGGAACTGCCCACCGGCAAAAAGCTAAGAGCATAACACAAATAGAGATTATGCCTGAGCCACCTCACAAGCGCGATTTTGATAATCCATGGCCTTACTGGGCTAAAGTTCTGAAGACTTCTACATCGCACGAGGAGGGTTGCAAGCGCTTTTGGAACATTGCTACCAAACGTTTCATAGGTAAAAATGGCCATGTAAAGCAGGTTGAAATTGTGGATGTTGAATGGGCCAAGGGCAAAAGTGGACTAATGGAAATGAAAGAAATTAAGGGTACCATCAGAACTATAGACGCTGACCTTGTTTTGCTTTCGATGGGATTTGTTCACCCCATTCATGAAGGGTTGCTAAACAATCTGGAAATTGAATACAGTGATAGGGGAAACGTAAAGATCAATAAAAAACATCAGGCGTCAAAGGTTAAGATATTTGCCACCGGTGACTGTATTACCGGAGCCGGTCTTGTAGTTACAGCGATTGCCTCAGGTCGTAAAACAGCTGCCGACATTATAGAATATCTTCAAGAGCCCGACTATGAAACTAAATTACAACAAAAAGCTAAAGTTAATTCTGTAAGATAGTTTTTAAATCATCAAGAAACAGGATGTTTCCAAATCAATATTTACATAATCTCCTGTTTTATTTTTTGGTAACTATTTTCAATAGAAACATACTTTTCTTCCTTGTTCGCTATCTGTTGCAGTTGCCATGGTAATTTCCCTTCAGTTTCCATTACAAATGGTAATGTTTCAGGAAATTTTGCCGGATGTGCAGTTTCAAGGAAAACAACCTGCGCATCATTTTCAACTTTTCGCAGATATTCCCGGGCACCCAGAAAACCTATCGCTCCATGGGGATCCATCAGGTAATTAAAATCATTCAGTACTTTTTTAATGGCTTCCCGGGTTTGTGTGTCACTAAATGTACAGGTATAAATATTTTTACAAAACTCCGGATATCTGTTTTCAAACAACTCCATCATACGGGCATAATTACTGGGATTACCTACATCCATTGCGTTGCTGATGGTTTGCACCGATGGTAGTGGCTGATATTTTCCTGATTTATAGTACCGGGGAATCACATCATTGATGTTGGTGGCGGCTACAAACCTGCTAACCGGTAATCCCATTGCTGAGGCCATCAATCCGGCTGTCAGGTTGCCAAAATTTCCACTGGGCACACTGAAAACCAATGGTTTTGACAAGGATTCCAACTGAGCAGCGGCCCATACATAATAAAATGACTGTGGAATGAGCCGGGCTATATTTATACTATTTGCTGAAGTTATGAGAAACGCATCGTTGAGTTCCCTGTCAGAAAGGACAGCTTTGGCCAAAGCCTGGCAGTCATCAAAAGTGCCATCCACCTCAATGGCACTGATGTTTTTTCCCCATGTAGTTATCTGTTTTTGCTGCAGCGAACTTACCTTACCTTTCGGAAACAACACATATACGTCTATCCCTGGTAAATCAAAGAAACCTGCTGCCACTGCACCTCCCGTATCTCCTGATGTGGCTACTACCACCTTAAGCCGCCTGGAGTCGCTTTGCTGAAACCAAGACATCAATCTTGACATAAATCTTGCTCCAACATCCTTAAATGCCATTGTGGGCCCGTGAAACAATTCAAGGGCATAAACATTTTCATCAATTTTTACCAGTGGTATATCAAAACTCAAAGTGTCATAGCATATCTTCTTCAGCACCTGAACCGGGACTTCACTCCCCAATAGTGACTTCGCTATCCTGAAACCGGTTTCTTCAAGACTCATATGCGGCAATTCACTCCAGAATTCCGGTTGGAGTTGCGGAATAGATTGAGGCATATATAAACCACCGTCATCGGCCAGACCCTTAAGAACTGCATACTTAAGTTCAACAGGACTGGATTGCTTATTGGTGCTGTAAAAAAACATAGGCTTTTATTATGAATATATCAAAGTTCAATGGTTTTTATTAATTGATCCATTCTACCAGGGGGCCGGTTTTGTTGATGGCGGAAAGGTAGGGAGTGGAGCCAATGCCATCTTTATTAAGTAGTTCCTGAAGAAGTAACAGGATTTTCCGCGCTGTTTCTTTGTTTTGACAAAGGGTAAAAACAGAGGGCCCCGAACCTGATATACCAAAACCCAGTGCATTATGGTCTGTAGCAATTTTGCGCATCTCATAGAAGCGAGGTATAAGCATAGCTCTTACGGGCTCAATGATAAAATCTTCCAGGCTGCGCCCGATAAGTTCCGTGTTTTGGGTGCAAAATCCTGTAACCAGTCCTGCAATATTACCCCACTGTTTTATGGCATCAGTCACGGCAATATTAGTTTTGAGTATTTTGCGTGCTTCGAGAGTTGGGATTTCAACATGGGGGTAAAGAATGCCTACATAAAGGTTTTCGGGATAGGGTAGCCGGATCACATCCAGTGGATCATAACTTCTGATAAGCACCAACCCACCTAATAAAGCAGGTGCTACATTGTCGGCATGGGCATTTCCACAGGCAAGTCTTTCGCCTTCCATGGCCAGTGGCAGAAGCTCTTCACGGGTTAAAGGGGTTCCCATCAATTCGTTTATGGCCACCAATCCGGCCACGGCACTGGCCGAACTGGAGCCAAGGCCGCTTCCAAAGGGCATTTGCTTATACAGCTCTATGCTTACACCCTGAGTTATTCCTGTTTTCTTAAGAAAATAATTTACCACAGCGCTTACGATGTTCTTGCCAGGGTCGCGGGGCAATAGCCCGTCATCTCCTTCAACCCGGTCAAGGGTTACTTTGCCGGTATCATTCAATTGCATAATAACCCTGTCACCCGGCTCATGCAGTGCAAAGCCCAGGATATCGTAACCACATCCTACATTGGCCACTGATGCCGGCGCAAAAACACTGATTCTTTTATGTTGCATATGCTTTCCTATTTATTTTGCTGCCACCCTAACCAGGTCAGACAATACGCCGGCAGCTGTAACCTCAGCTCCTGCACCAGGTCCCTTTATCACCATTGGGTTATGTAGATAGCGATTAGTGGTTAACGAAATAATATTGTCACTTCCTGTAAGATTGTAAAACGGGTGCTTTGCTTCCAGCATCAGCAGTTTTATAGCAGCTTTGCCATCGTTAAGTAAACCTACGTAATGCATTGCGAGATTTTGGGCTTCTGCCTTTTTTTTCATGGTTTCAAAATGCGTTTCGGCTTTTTCCAGCTCACGGTAAAAATCATCAAGACCATTTGCCTGCAGGCATGCTTTTGGCAAAATAGGCTGCAGTTCAACATCATCCAACTCCATTTGCAATCCTGTTTCCCTGGCCAGGATAAGCATTTTTCGTGCAAAATCGAGACCACTCAGGTCATCCCGGGGATCAGGTTCGGTGAAACCTTTGGCCTGTGCCTCTTTTACCACTTCAGCAAAGGTTCGCTGCCCTTTGTAATTGTTGAAGATGTAAGAAATGGTACCTGAAAGAATGGCTTCTATCTTAATAATACGGTCACCACTGATGAGTAATTCGTGAATGGTTTTGATTATGGGCAGCCCGGCCCCCACTGATGTTTCATACCAGTAATCGGCATTATTATGCAATGCATTATCCCTGTCAAGGCTATACTGCTTATAGGAACCAGATACCCCTATTTTATTGCATGCTACCACTGAGATACTATGCTCAAAAAGCCTGGAATATAAGGAAGCTACCTCGGGGCTCCCGGTATTGTCAATAAATACCGAGTTAGGCAGATTGTTACTGATTGATTTTTCTATAAAATCCTGAACCGTTCCACTTTCTGCTTCCGTTTCGAACAAATTTCTCCAGTCTGCAGTTGATATCCCCTCTTCATTTAAAAACATTTTGCGACTGTTACAGATTCCTGCCAGGTTTAACTTTACCTGTCTTTTTTCTTCCAGAAACTGTTGGTTGGTTTCTATCTGCTTTAGTAGTGTACTACCAATATTTCCCACTCCACAGCAAAAAACATTCAGTGTTTTAACAGGGGAAAGGAACATGGCGTCGTGTAAGGAATTCATTGCCTTTGCCAGGTCTTGCCGGTCAATAACGGTAGAAATATTCAATTCTGATGAGCCCTGAGCAATGGCCACTACATTGATACCACTGCGTCCAAGGGCACTAAACAACCTCCCGGACAAACCCTTGGTATGACGCATGTTCTCACCTACAACAGCAATTATACTCAGTTGATTTTCAATTCTGGGCGGCTGAATTTTTTTCAAAATGAGCTCTTGCTCAAATTCTCTGCAAATGGCTTCGTTGGCAAATTCCTTATCAGCAGGATTTATAGCCAGGGTAATACTATGTTCAGAACTAGCCTGCGTAATGAGAATAATATTTATCCTTTTCTCGGCCAGCACTCTGAACAGCCGTCCGCTAAAACCCCTGTTACCCACCATGCCACTCCCCTGAAGCGTGATAAGACTAATTAAAGGAATAAAAGAGATCCCTTTAATCAGCGAGCCATTCAAAGAAGACTGGGGGCCTATTCGTGTACCTTCGAATTTTTGATTGAACGTATTTCTTATAATGATGGGAATCTTTTTTTCCTGCGCTGGCAACATGGTTGGTGGATGAATCACTTTTGCACCAAAATAGGAAAGTTCGATAGCCTCATCGTATGAAAGCTGCGGTATGGAAAATGCCTTTTTCACTAATCGTGGATCTGCCGTCATGATCCCATCCACATCGGTCCATATCTGTATTTCACTGGCTCCTGCGGCAGCGGCCAAAATGGCTGCTGTGTAATCGGATCCACCTCTTCCTAAAGTTGTGGTGTCGCCCTTATCATTGGATGCTATAAATCCAGTAATTACATAAAACTCTGCTTCGTGCTCATCCAGATATTTATTTACCAGCTTTCGGGTGAGAGAGTTGTTGACATTGGCCTTACCAAAATTGCTATCTGTCCTGATCAGCTTACGGGAATCAACAAACAAGGTTTTGCCACAATTCTGGTTAATAAAGTGAGATGCCATGAAGCAGGATAACAATTCGCCATATGACAGCACCTTATCTGTCACCCTAATAGAAGCTTCTCCAATAGCTTTGATGCCTGCCAGCAATTCTTCCAGCTCATTGAAAAGTAGCTTTAAGCCAAGCAAGGCATGATTGTGCCGTTTTACCTCAAGAAGTTCTCTGACCACATCATAATGCCTTTCCTCAAGAGCCTTTAATCCCGAACTTACATCCTTCCCTCTTACAGCATTTTCAATAAGTTCATTGAGGTTATTGGTAACTCCATTCATGGCAGAGCAAACAACAATGGTTTTTTTATTTCTTTGCTGTGACTTCAGAACACTTAATACAGCACGTATAGCTTCTGAACTCCCAACAGATGTTCCCCCGAATTTAAAAACCTTCATATTCATTAGGTTTCTTATTAAATCAAAGATTTTGCTGTATATACTCCGCCAACCAATCGCCCACTCCAGACGTGGTTGATGGATTTTCCCTGTTTATATCTTCAGTTACAACACCTTGTTCAAGAGAAGCTTCCACCGCTTTCCGTATCATTTCGGCCTCGGCAGGCAGGTTGAATGCATATTCAAACATCAAAGCAGCTGACAAAACCGTAGCTACAGGATTGGCAATGTTTTTACCTGCAGCTTGCGGGTATGAGCCATGAATGGGCTCGAAAACAGAAGTATGTAAACCGATGGATGCGCTGGGCAAAAGACCAAGCGAGCCGGTAATCACACTGGCTTCATCGGTTAGGATATCTCCAAACATATTTTCAGTAACAATCACATCAAACCTTTTTGGACCCTGGATAATTTGCATGGCGGCATTATCCACAAACATATACTCCACTTCTACTTCAGGATATTGCGGGGCCATTTGCTGAACTGTTTCGCGCCACAACCTTGAAGTTGCCAGCACATTGGCCTTATCCACCATGGTAAGTTTTTTGCGCCTTTTCAGTGCAAACTCAAAGGCCAGTTTTGCAATGCGTTCAATTTCATACCGATGATAAACGCATGTATCGTAGGCGGTATTTCCATCTTCCGAGCGTCCCTGGGGCCGGCCAAAATAGATACCGCCTGTAAGTTCTCTTATAGTAACAAAGTCTGCCCCTTCCACCAGTTCCTGTTTCAGAGGTGATTTGTGCAACAGCGATTTGAAAGTGCTTACGGGCCTGATATTGGCATAAAGACCGAGCTTTTGCCGCATCTCCAATAACCCTTTCTCAGGCCTTACCCTTGCCTTAGGATCGTTATCGAAGCGGGGGTCACCAATGGCTCCAAACAGCACCGCGTCTGCTTCCATACAGATCCTGTGGGTTTCTTCCGGATAAGGATCTCCCACCTGATCAATGGCTGCAGCCCCGGTTAGGGCATGCGTATATTGGGGGGTATGATTATTCTTGTGACAAACAGCATTGATCACTTTGATTGCCTGTTCTGTGATTTCAGGGCCGATGCCGTCGCCGGCGAGTACTGCGATTTTAAGGTTCATATAAGATGTCGTTTGGTTGAGAATATTCTTCACATATCTGTAAAATTGTTTATAAGCATACAGGGTTGTTTATTTGCAGTTCCAACTCCCCCTTTGAAGGGGGCCGGGGGGATGTTTTAATTAAGTTTTTTGACATCCCCCTAACCCCGTTGACTTCGTCGAACCCTTCGGGTTTCAAAGGGGGAATCAAGCAGTGCTTATCCTTATATAAATAACATTTATTCATGTAGTTAAGTCTAAAATTAAGGAAAAGCGATCTGCGACTAAGTTTGTGGTTGATAACTTTCTGTTTTGATGATGCCTTTGGTTTTAGAGTCTTCTGCACCGGCAATAGTATTAAGCATTTTGATGGTGGCTTTGATGGCAGCAGAAGTCTGATCGGCATCCAGTCCGCGGGTTTTAAACTCTTTTCCATGGAAATCCCAGCTTATGGTGGTTTCCACCAGTGCATCGGTTTTACCGCCAGGCGGTATGGTAACCAGGTAATCAGTAAGCGTGGGATAGTCCTTGCCCAGGCGCAGATAAATATTCCGAACTGCTTTCATAAATGCATCGTATTGACCGTCGCCCACCGATGTTTCGGTGTGAATATCATCATCAACACAAAGGCTTACCGATGCAACCGGCTTCAACCCCCTGGCAATACTCAGGCTGTAATTGATCAGTTTTACTTTTTGCTCTACCTTGTCGCTTTTGAGCACATCGGAAATGATGTAAGGCAAATCGTCAATGGTAACCGTTTCTTTTTTGTCACCCAGTTCGATAACCCTTTGGGTTACCTTCAGCAGATCTTCCTTTGAAAGCTCAATACCCAATTCTTCAAGATTCTTGGAGATATTGGCCTTGCCCGAAGTTTTTCCCAGGGCATATTGCCGCGTTCTTCCGAACCGTTCAGGCAGCAGGGCATTGAAATACAGATTGGCCTTGCTGTCACCATCGGCATGCACTCCGCAACACTGGGTAAAGACATAATCTCCGGTGAGCGGTTTATTGGCAGGTACCCGCAAACCACTAAACAACTCTACCATACGCGATACATGCGAAAGCTTGGTTTCAACAAGGGTGTTTTGCATTTTCAGGTGATCATTCAACACACCCATTACACTGGCAAGGGGCACATTTCCTGCACGCTCACCAAGTCCGTTCACTGTGGTATGAACTCCCCTTACTCCTGCTTTCAATGCCGAGAATACGTTGGCAGTTGCAAGGTCATAATCATTGTGTGCATGAAAATCAAAATGCACATTGGGAAATCTGTTCACCATTAAACCGCAAAACCGCTCCGTTTGCTCCGGATTGAGAATGCCCAGTGTATCCGGAAGCATAATGCGTTTCAATGAAGTTTTACTGAGATGCTCAACCATAAAAAATACATAGTCAGCTGACGAAAGCATGCCGTTCGACCAGTCTTCCATGTAAAGGTTTACAGATATTCCCCTTTTATCGGCTTCTTCTAATATGAAAAGAATATCGGCCAGATGCTCCTGCGGGGTTTTGCGCAGTTGCCCTTCCAGATGCTTCAGGGAGCCCTTTGTAAGCAGGTTGATTACCTTTCCACCCGCTTTTTCAACCCAATCCAGAGATGCAGTGCCATCCACAAAAGTAAGGATCTCAATCTTATCGATACAGTTATTTTTATTGGCCCATTGGGTAATTCTTTTTACCGCTTCAAACTCTCCGTGCGATACTTTTGCTGAAGCCACTTCAATCCGGTTTACTCTGATCTCATTGAGCAACATTTTCGCCAAAGCGAGTTTTTCACTATCGGTGAAGGATACTCCGGTGGTTTGTTCCCCATCGCGAAGGGTGGTGTCCATTATTTCTATCATGGTGTGTGGTTTTAAAAATGATTTACAGATTTCCAGTAATTCAGGACCCCCCAACCCCCCTGGAAGGGGGGCTTGCTGCCAAAAAAAACTGTATGTGTTGCATTTAAATAATTATTTGTAATCTTGCCAGTATCAATTAATATATTTTTTCTTCATGTGCAGTTATTATGTTAGTGCGTTCTCCCCCTTTTAGGGGGACGGGGGGTATTGTACTTTTCGGAGAAGACTCGTCCTTAATACAACCCAACTGATTAAGCATCCACAGAATCAGCCTTTTCCCATTTTTCAATTTCAGCAACTTTGCTTACCAGGTAATCGATATCGTCATAACCGTTTAACATGCAGCTTTTTTTATAGGCGCTGATTTCAAAGCTTTCGCTGCGTTGCAGGGAGTCTATGGAGATTGTCTGGTTTTCAAGGTCAACCGTTATTGTATTATGCGGGTCTTTTTCAATGACTTCGAACAGCTGTGCGAGAAAATCTTCTGATACCTGCACCGGCAGTAATCCGTTGTTCAGCGCATTGCTTTTGAAAATATCCGCAAAAAAGCTGGAAACCACCACTCTGAAACCATAGTCAGAAATGGCCCATGCGGCATGTTCGCGGCTGCTTCCACTGCCAAAGTTTTTTCCTGCAACCAGTATGGAGCCTGAATACCTGGTATTGTTCAAAACAAAATCTTCCCGTGGGCTTCCACCCGGATTGTATCTCCAGTCGTAAAATAATTTGGCACCAAAGCCTTCGCGTGTGGTGGCTTTGAGAAACCGGGCAGGTATGATCTGATCTGTGTCCACATTTTCAACAGGAAGCGGGACACAGGTGGATGTAAGTTTTACAAATTTTTCTATGGGCATGGTTGTAGTTTTTCTGTTTATAAAAAATTGCGTGGGTCTGTTATCCGCCCTGTAACCGCAACGGCAGCAGCAGTAATCGGACTTGCCAGCATGGTGCGGGCACCGGGGCCCTGTCGGCCTTCAAAATTGCGGTTGGAAGTGGAAACAGCATATTTCCCTTTAGGTATTTTGTCTTCATTCATGGCCAGGCAAGCCGAGCAGCCGGGCTGACGCAATTCAAAACCGGCTTCCCTGAGTATGGCATCCAGACCTTCTTTTTTTGCCTGAGCTTCAACCTGTTTACTACCAGGAACAATCCATGCCGTAATATTTTCAGCTTTTTTCTTCCCCATTACGAAACCGGCAAAAGCACGCAGGTCTTCAATGCGACCATTGGTGCAGCTTCCCACAAAAACATAATCTACCGGTTTGCCTAACATGGGTTCGCCGGGGGCAAAACCCATGTATTCCAGCGACTTGATAAAAGACGGGTGAGCATTGGGTTTTACTTCATCCAGCGAAGGGATCTTCTTACTGATGCCCAAACCCATTCCAGGATTGGTACCATAGGTGATCATGGGTTCAATGTCTCCTGCATCAAAGTGCAGTTCCTTGTCGAACACAGCATCGGAGTCGCTGGGTAAAGTTTTCCAGTATGCCAGGGCTTTTTCCCATTCTTCCCCTTTGGGAGCCATTTCACGGCCATTGATATAATCAAATGTTGTTTTATCGGGTGCGATGAGACCACCACGGGCCCCCATCTCAATGCTCATATTGCAGATGGTCATGCGTGCTTCCATGGAAAGGTCCCTGATGGCCGAACCTGCAAATTCCACAAAATATCCTGTGGCTCCGCTGGCCGATATCTGCGAAATGATGTATAATACAATATCTTTAGATTTCAATCCTTTTCCCAGCTTTCCCTCCACATTGATGCGCATTTTCTTGGGTTTGGAAAGGATCAGACACTGGCTGGCCAGCACCATTTCAACCTCGCTGGTGCCAATACCAAAGGCAATGGTACCAAAGGCTCCATGGGTGGAAGTATGACTGTCGCCACATACGATTGTCATACCCGGCTGTGTGATACCCAATTCGGGACCAATCACGTGCACAATGCCATTATAGGGATGATTGAGTCCATATAATTCAATCCCGTTCTCAGCGCAGTTTTTGGTCAGGGTATTAACCTGCAGCCGGCTCAGTTCATCATGAATGGTAAGATGCTGATCCTGTGTGGGGATGTTATGATCGGCTGTTGCTACGGTTTTGTGTGGTCTTGCCACTTTTATACCCCGGTTCCTGAGTCCGGTAAAGGCCTGCGGGCTGGTAACCTCATGGATAAAGTGGCGGTCGATGTAGAATACAGAGGTTTCCTCATCTATGGCCTGCACCACATGTTTGTCCCAGATCTTTTCGATGATGGTTTTGGGTTTTGGATTTGAACTCATTCAGATATTTATTATAATAGTTTTAATTATGTTTTTCTCATAGGGCAAAAGCCCGGAAATAAATTTGTCTTATTTATCCGTTACGCTAAACGGAACTGCAAGAAAACTAACATTTTTTGTGTCTTTGATAAGAAAACGTCAAAGACAAGGCTTTCGTCCCGCAGTTGCGGGATTGAATTCAAGGAGTTTACATTTGGTAAATGACTGATTCAAAAACGAGAGTAACGCAGAACTTAGCGAAGCGATCTCATGAACACCTATTAAAAATAACTACTTGTGAATAATTTGGCGTTTTCTTGCAAAGACTAAGAAATCTTACCAATGGCATCAATGAATGCTTCCACCGACGCAGTTACGATATCAGTATTTGCCGAGAAGCCATAAAAAATCTGACCTTTGTGATCAATCTGCACATGCACCTTACCAAGATCATCACTGCCTCTCGTAATGGCTTGTATGAGAAACTCCTCAAGTCTGACGCGGCGTTTCACAAGGTTTTTTACTGCCGTGAAAGATGCGTCGATGGGGCCGTTTCCTGATGCTGTTTCCGTAAAGGTATCGCCGTTGAAGCTGATTTGCACGGTTGCGGTTGGAATTGATGTTTTACCACAAATTACCTGCAGAGAAACAAGTTCAATAGGGCGTTTCCCTTTCTCTTTGCCCACCCCGGCAAGTACTTCCAGATCTTCTTCGCTGATGTCACCCTTTTTGTCAGCCATTCCCAGGAAACGTTCATAAACTTCGTCCAGCTCCTGATTCTCAAACGAATAGCCCAGCAGCTGCAGCCTGTGTTTCAGGGCTGCCCGTCCGCTTCTTGCAGTAAGCATGATAGAAGATTCCTTCACACCCACTTCAACCGGATCAATGATTTCATAATTGAGACGGTTCTTCAACACACCATCCTGGTGAATTCCTGATGAATGGGCAAATGCATTTCGCCCTACAATGGCTTTATTGGGCTGCACGGGCATCCGCATCAGAGTGGAAACCAGCTTGCTTGATTTCATAATTTGCCGGGTATCTATACCGGTTTCATAATCCAGGTCTTTGTGGCTTCTGATGGCCATTACCACCTCTTCCAGTGAAGTGTTTCCTGCCCGTTCACCAATACCATTTACCGTTACCTCCACCTGGCGGGCACCATTTACAATTCCGGAAAGCGTATTGGCAGTGGCCATTCCCAGGTCGTTATGACAATGGGTGGAAATTATGGCTTTATCAATATTGGGAACATGGTTTACCAGGTAAGCAATCTTTTCACCGTATTCTTTAGGAAGGCAATACCCGGTAGTGTCGGGGATGTTTACTACAGTGGCCCCGGCTTTGATAACGGCTTCAATTACCTGCGCAAGGTATTCGTTTTCGGTACGACCGGCATCTTCGGCATAAAACTCCACATCATCCACAAATTTCTTTGCGTATTTCACACAATCAACAGCTCTTTTCAGAATATCTTTCTGATTTGAATTGAATTTGTATTTGATATGAAAGTCAGAAGTTCCGATTCCCGTGTGGATGCGTTTTCTTTTTGCAAACTTCAGGGCATCGGCAGCTACTTCGATATCCTTTTTGTTTGCGCGGGTTAGTGCACATATTATTGGAAACTCAACGGATTTTGAGATTTCCACGACTGATTGAAAGTCGCCGGGGCTCGAAATGGGAAAGCCGGCTTCAATGATATCTACACCTAGCTTTTCCAGTTGCCGGGCCACTTCAATTTTTTCAATGGTATTCAACTGGCAACCAGGAACCTGTTCTCCGTCGCGCAGGGTAGTATCAAAAATCATTATTCTATTGCTCATAGTGTGGGTTTTTGGATTTGGTTTCGATTTAATTTTTCTCTAAGATTTTAACTTCTCGCAAAGATTTTGTCTCGCAGAGACGCAGAGACGCAGTTTTTGAAAATCACTTTGTGATTTTCTTTTATTTCTGGCCTGGCTCTGTTTTTTTAAATATCACTTCCGGAAGAAGCCAGGTTACCGACCTTCCAGCATCCCTAAGGATCTGGAAGCGTCAGATCATATCTGGTTTTCCGGTCTGAGTTTTCGCACGGCTGCACCTGCCCGCCATAATTCTGATTCACGCAGTTCTTTGAGTTCTTCTTCGAGCTTAACGCGATAATCGGGCTGACTGTTGGAATCAATGGATCGTTGAGATTCATTGCCTTTGGCAACTTCCTGATACAATTCGCTAAAAACAGGTAAAGTAGCATCGCGAAATCTTTTCCACCAGTCAAGAGCTCCGCGTTGTGCTGTTGTAGAACAGTTGGCATACATCCAGTCCATGCCGTTTTCTGCCACCAGGGGCATAAGGCTTTGGGTGAGTTCTTCCACGGTTTCGTTGAAAGCTTCCGAAGGTGAGTGGCCATTGGCGCGTAATACCTCATATTGTGCAGCAAACAAACCCTGGATGGCGCCCATCAGGGTTCCGCGTTCACCGGTCAGGTCACTGAAAACCTCTTTTTTAAAAGTGGTTTCGAAAAGGTAACCGCTTCCTACTCCTATGCCTAGTGCCACAACCCGTTCCCAGGCTTTACCGGTGGCATCCTGGAAAATGGCATAGCTGGAATTCAGCCCTCTGCCTTCCAAAAACATACGCCGCAGGCTGGTACCCGAACCTTTGGGAGCAATCAATACCACATCCACATCTGGTGGGGGGATAATGCCGGTTTGTTCTTTATAGGTGATACCGAAGCCGTGAGAAAAATAAAGCACCTTGCCGGGACTCAGGCTTGCTTTTACTTTTGGCCAAAGGGCAATCTGCCCTGCATCAGACAACAGGTATTGTATTACGGTTCCTTTTTCCAGGGCTTCTTCAATGGGAAACAGTGTTTCACCGGGCACCCAGCCATCGGCTACCGCTTTGTCCCATGATTTGGAATTCTGCCGCTGCCCAATGATTACATTGAATCCATTGTCTTTCAGGTTTAGTGCCTGGCCGGGGCCTTGAACGCCGTAGCCGATAACAGCTATGGTTTCGTTTTTCATTACTTCCTGTGCTTTTGACAGGGGAAACTCTTCGCGGGTTACCACATTTTCTTC
>REDJ01000163.1 GCA_007693555.1 Bacteroidota bacterium | reverse complement strand
AGACAGACAGCAAGCACAGAGTCCTTGTTCTCACCGACATCGAAAACGAACCCGATGATGCCCAGTCGATGGTGCGGTTTCTGTTGTACAGCAACCATTATGACGTAGAAGGGCTTATTGCAACTACATCGCAACATCTTCGCGATCGTACCGCCGAATGGCGTATCAAAGAGATTGTGGAAGCATATGGCAAAGTAAGAGACAATCTTAATTTACATGAACCCGGTTTTCCGTCCGAAGAGTATCTCCAATCGGTGATCAAAAAAGGGATTCCCAGGTATGGTATGACCGGGGTGGGTGATGGGATGGATTCTGAAGGCTCAGAATGGCTGATCAGCGTGATTGATAAGGATGACCCCCGGCCAGTATGGGTTACGGTATGGGGAGGAGCCAATACCCTGGCACAGGCTCTTTGGAAGGTAAGACAGACCAGAACTCCCGCCCAACTGGAGAAATTTGTCTCCAAACTCCGGGTCTATACTATTTCCGACCAGGACGACTCAGGATACTGGATGCGCAAAGAGTTTCCCGAATTGTTTTACATTGTAAGCCCGGGCGGATACTACCGGCAGGCAACATGGTCAGGCATATCCGGAGAACAGTTTTATCGGTTTGCAACAGCTGCAGATACCACAAATGTTGGAAACAAATGGTTGCGTGAAAATATCATTGAAAACCATGGGCCATTAGGGGCACAATATCCCAAATCGGACTACATAATGGAAGGCGATACCCCCAGCTACCTTTCCCTTATTAACAATGGATTGAATCATGCCGAACGGCCTGATTTTGGCGGCTGGGGCGGACGCTATGAACTGTATATACCCCAGTTCAGGCCCTATCTGAGATACGACTACCATCAACCCGAAACCCGCCCTATCTGGACCGACGCACAAGATGAAGTTACGGGACCCGATGGATCTGTTTACATTAGTAATCATGCTTCCATCTGGCGCTGGCGCGAAGCTTACCAGAACGATTTTGCCGCGCGTATGGACTGGTCCATAAAACCCTACAGGGAAGCAAACCATCCACCCGTGGCAAGAATAAAGGGAAGCAATGAGGTTACACTCAGGGTGGGCGAAAGTATTACCCTGGATGCTTCAGCAAGCTCGGATCCCGACGGCGATGAACTACGGTTCCATTGGATACATTACCCCGAAGCAGGCACTTACTGGCATTGGAGGGGCAACCGTGGTGTTGTAATGGAAAATGCAAACAGTGCTGTTATGTCACTGAGCATCCCCCGGGAAGTGGAGATAACACGTCCACACACCACCCATATCATCCTTCAGGTAACTGATACGGGTACTCCGGCACTTACAAGGTACCAGAGGGTGATTGTGAATGTGCTGCCATAAAATATATAATGACAAGCTAAGAATGCCACTAACTAAGTGATATAAAAACAAAATTAAATTTACAGAATCATGCGTTTAGTAATTATTTTTCTTTCAGTACTTTTTATAAATCAAACCGGCATTACTCAATCCCTGCAAGTTAGCAGCCACGGGCCCCACATTGCACAGCAGCGCGTCGTCATATCATTCGATTACGGACTGGGGTGGAAAGCAAGTCAGGCTTTCGGCTGATCTGGTATTTGTATTTCTCTTCCTGGTTTGACCTGGAAGTTATGATCATTGCCAACCATCAAATAAATTTGCATTTATAGCATGTTTGCACTAACATAATTTTTATTAAAAGTGATTGAAAATGAATAAAATAAACAATATAAGGACCGTTGTCAGAAATTTTACTTTAAATATAGAATTGATAAAAATACTCTTATTTACGTCTGTTATTATACTGCTTTTTGCAAGCTGTCAAATGCGGGAACCCAAACCAAGGGTTTTTGTATTTACCGATATCAATATTGATAAAGGTGATCCCGATGACCGGCAATCGCTGGTACATTTGCTTTGGTATGCAGATGAACTGCAAATTGAAGGTATTGTGCCCGATCGATGGGATGCACAGGGAATGGAAGCTAGTATAATGGCCTTGGAAGCTTATTCAATAGATTATGAAAATCATGATTTTAAAAAGGCAGGATTTCCGGAAACCAACAAACTAAAAGATCTGTTGGCCAAAAACAGTAATGATGCAGTAGACAGGTTGTATAAGGCTGCAATGTCAGGAAGTGAAGAGCCCTTATATGTATTGGTATGGGGCAATATGCTAAACTTTGGGAAAGCCTTAAAACAGCATCCGGAAATAAGTGATAAGATACGCCTGATTACCATCGGCACCGGGCTGAAATATGGGCCTGAAGATGAAGTAGCAGGTAAAGAATGTAATGTACCTAACTGGAACGGCCCGGGCAGAAATGAAATTTTTGAAGACCCGAATTTTAAAGATATGTGGTGGTTGGAAATTAACTGGACGTATAATGGCATGTTTTCAGGTGAAGAGCCAAAGGAGATGTTTGAGAAACTTTCGCAATATGGACAGATGGGCCAACACATGAAGTTCGTTACTAAAAATCAACCATGGGCACAATACTTCAGGGTAGGAGATACTCCCTCCGTGCTTTATCTGATTGACTACACCCATACTCCTGATGATCCTGAACAATCCAGCTGGGCAGGAAAATTTATAAAACCTTTTCCTGAAGAAAGGCCGCATTATTATACAGATTACAATGGGCCAGTGGAATGGGATTACCATGAGCCCTGCAATACCTGGGACAATGTCAAAGCCATGTATGCCTATAATAAATCTACCCTGGAAAAGGAACGGCCTGGAATGTATAAAGCTTTGCTTGAAAAACTGGATAAGATTTATAAAGAAGGAAAGTAAAAAGGTTGTAATTAATTAAAACCAGTCAGGGTTCCGGGGCTGGTATGAATTTCCTGATTATTTCTGAGAAGTGTACTAGCAAGGAACTCCGAAAGCAAGGCAAATTATTGGTAGGGAATATTTCCTTATGAAGGAAGGGTGATAATGGTTTTACCGAAACTGCGCCTTACTACCCATTCTCTTCCTGGTTTGACCTGGAAGCCATGATCATTACCAATCAGTTGCCAGATTTCAATCACAACGATACCGGCCCATGAGATAAGGGCATGTCCATCCTGAATGCATACCGCTAAGTACTTCCGAAACTGCGTAAAACACGACCCTGATCGTCCTTACTATGAAGAATGGTAGTTACTAAACAGGGCCGAGGTGCTTTACCCATAATCTGGCTCACCAATACCCTTGAGTTTTTCGGCTAGATCGCAGACCGGTATGTGATCAGCTCTTGGGAATCCATCTATTTCCATGACTGGATTGGTGAAGGTGATACTCCCGCACTACAAGGAATCTGATCCGAGAATGCTACAACGATCCCCTCACGATCAACTGTGATGGGTTTTCCTTCT
>REDJ01000105.1 GCA_007693555.1 Bacteroidota bacterium | reverse complement strand
AACTATCCGACAAACGAATTATCAACCCGTTGCTGAAACTGCAACACGGGATGGGTTATCTGAATTAAAATTTCTGTTGGTCCGGTACAATTTGCATTTCTGATTTTATACTTTATTCAATCAACATATTCGCCATAAACCATTAAACCCAATCACATGAACCGAACACTGATCCTTTCCTTTTTCATTGCCTGTATAAGTTTTCAGGCAATAGCCCAGACGGGCAGCATCACCAACATTTCCGTGCAACAACGCACCGACGGGAGCGGGCTGCTGGATGTGTATTTCGATCTCAGTGGTGAAGCCAACAGTTACCATATTTTTCTTGACGCAAGTTTCGACAACGGGCTTACCTACCTGCCATTGGATCCTGCTTTCCTTCAGGGTGATACCGGCCCCCTTCCTTCCGGCATACAGTACCATATTGTTTGGGACGGTTATGCAAGCTTTCCTGATACCTACAGTGACGAGGCAAAACTGAAGGTCTTAGCCATAGAAACCTTTGGTATCGGGATTCCCTGCCCCGGGATGCCATTTTTTACCGATGATCGCGATGGCAAAATCTACAACACCGTTTTGATAGGTGACCAATGCTGGATGAAAGAGAACCTGAATTTTTATGTAATCAACAGCTTTTGCTACGATGATGATGACGCCATGTGTGATGCATACGGCAGACTATACCCCTGGTTTACAGCCATGGATGGGGAAGAGTCAAGCAATGCAGTACCCAGCGGTGTGCAGGGTGTTTGTCCGGCAGGATGGCACCTCCCCAGCGATGCTGAATGGCAGATAATGGTTGATTATGTGGTAGCGCAAGGTTATCCTAATTATGCTGATAATCCAAATGGTGCCGGCAACGCCCTAAAATCCTGCCGGCAGATCAATTCGCCATTGGGTGGTGCATGCGACACAGATGAGCATCCAAGATGGGAAGACGGGTATGATCCTTATCATAATTTTACCCATTTTGGTACCGATGAGTTTGGCTATTCTGCCCTTCCGGGTGGCGTCCGCGATACCGATGGTAGTTTCTTCGGACTTGGCTACCGCGGCCAGTGGTGGTCTTCTACCGAGGTTACCACCACCCACGCCTGGTACCGGCTTTTGGGCAACGTCTTCGGTAACGTTTACCGCTACGAACACGTTAAGGGTCGTGGGTTCTCCGTCCGTTGTGTCAGGGATAATTGATTATTTGGTTATTTTTATCAAAGGAGTGGCGGTAAAACACGCGGTCAAAGCATCCGTTGCACCCGGGATTAACCCTGCTTGTAAATTCAAAAAACCTTAAAAAATAAACATTATGAAAAACTATATATTTACCCTTCCCGTTTTTGCATTGCTGCTTTTGGCAGCAAACGTATGCAAAGCACAGGATACCATCATCGGTTATTCTGATAATTATATCATCGACACCCGCCTGGAGCTGTTAACAGGCTCGGTTACCAATGCAGAAGACGGATCAGCCATACAAAGTGCCCACATCATTCTTACCGGGCAATACCAGTACTTTGAAGCAATCAGCGATTCCCTGGGTCAATTTTCAGTGGGCCCTGCCGGGCAGGGGTATTATGTGCTTTCTGTCACCAGGCCGGGATTTATCAACTTCACTGAGTCTATTAACATTACCGGCGAGCAGGGGCAAACCCTGGAGATCGTTATGGTGCCTTCCGATAGTATTACGGTTCATATCAATGAGCATCTCACTGTAAATGCTGATAATGTGAATGTAGACCCAAACAATGTTTTTAAACTTACGGG
The DNA here is from genome assembly GCA_007693555.1 of Bacteroidota bacterium. Lineage (GTDB taxonomy): Bacteria > Bacteroidota > Bacteroidia > Bacteroidales > UBA7960 > SKVR01. The sequence continues at coordinate 14,374 of REDJ01000105.1, read as the reverse complement.
CAATGTCAATATAAACGGCAAGCTGTTTTTCGGCGGGCAGTTGACAGTAGATATAAGGCACACCGGGAAAAAAACGATTTCGGGCAACGACAGCATTTATATACCTGATATAGATGGAGCAATCAAGGTCATCTCTGCCGGAAACAACACATTTGAATTTGATGTGCAGGCAGATGGCTTATATGCATCCGGGCCGGGTTCTTTTTTCCCCATGCCGTCTACCATAGGTGGGTTTCCTGTAAAAGCAGCAGCAATTGTATTGCCGCCATCAACTGATGATGTGGTGGTAAAAACAATTCCCGATCTGCCCTATCCGGTGGATGTGGTTTTTGAACGGTACCTGACTCTTGGCCTTCCCACCAAAAACCTGCTGGATTATATTTCTGCAACTTTTATATATAACACTATTGAGGGCACCGAAAACATTGCAATCAACATCAGCAATTTAAGTGCTAACCTGGGTCCTGTGGGTATCGAAAACCTTGATCTTTATTATTATTCTGACAACCAGGTGTTTGGCGGAAGTCTTACCCTGAAGATATCTTCTGAAAAAAAGGAGAAAGATCCCTTACCCGACACCACCCGGGTAGTAATCAGAGATGAATATGGAGATTATCTCACTGAAATGACCCTGGGAGATCTTATAGATGTTGTGCAAACCAGAAAAATTTCTACAATGAAAATCATCATGGGTATTGAGTTTGTGTCGGGCGCATTGAATAGCCTTGAAGTTGGGTTTAGTACAAACATCCCTATATTTACCACAGGTTTATTTATCACCTGGATGCAGGGAGGTGTGCATGACCTGGTAACAGAAAACTGGTACCTTGACGCGAGCGTTGAAATTCAACCCGGGGCGGGTTACTCACCGGTAACCATTGCCGGAAATATCATGATACAACCCATGGATGTTTTCAGAGGGGGAGGAGATGTTACATTATTTAACAGACCGAAAGGTGGTGCTACCTTTGAATACAACAGACCTTTAAAATCTATCAGCCTGGAGGGATATTATCTTGCTTACGGGGGCATCCTCAGGGGCGATATTTATGCCGGATTGCAGGGCTCTAAGATTACCGCTTCGGGTCTTATGACCGTGAAAACACCATCGATACCCTGTTCATTCTGGAACCCGACGCTGTGCTGGATATCATGGGCAGGAAACCGTCATATCGGCTCTGCACAGGTTGATATTGATAACACCCGCATGCAGGCGAGGGTATGGGTAAAAGCAGGGAGTCTGGGTACGCTCTCAATGGCAGCACGCCTTGTATATGAAGATGTAACATCCTTCCCTGATTTTTATATCGGAACCAATTACAATAACATGAAGAAGATTTTCAAAGGTACCAGGGATGGTTATTACCTGGAAATATTTGAAGTGCCTGAAAACACCGCTTCTATCATGATCAGTGCCCATGATACCCTTACCTATGAAATGTTTGATTTTACTGTCATGAGCCCCGACAGCGTTTTCTACGATCATACATACCAAATATACGAATGCTTTGATGAGCATGATATGTGTGTAATGGTTATCAACTTGCCCGAACCGGGTGATTGGGAGTTTTTTACGGATCATCAGGGTCCGGTCAGTCTTTACACTATGGCTATCGATCAGGCCCCCACTGCCATGGTCAACCAGCCCGAAGACCGCAGAACACGAAGCAACCATATCTCACTTACACTAAACGATTACAGGGATACTTTAAATGTGGAAGTTTACTATAACACGCACAACCGTGAGTTTAATGGTACACTGATCAATGAATTTACCGTGATAAACAACGCCGACCTTGATTTTACCTGGAACAATGCAGATGTGGATAACGGTGAATATTTCATCTATACCCGCATTGATGACGGCAAAAACGCCCCGGTTCTGCAATATGCACCCGGCTCCATATGGGTGGAAAATGATCCCTTCATTTTTTCACCCCAAAACCTGCAGGCATACCAGATTGGGGATTCGGTAATGGTTACATGGGATGACCACGATGCGGATTACATTTATGCAACAGCAGTTTATTACCGGGATATGTCAACATCCATTACAAGGCAGATTGCTGTGCTGACTGAAAATAATGTTATGATATCGGGTCTTACCCAGGGCCGTGGTTATGAAATATGGGCTGAATTTATCAATGATGAAGGCACATACAGTTCAGCCAGTAATACCGTAATGGTCATCCTTACCAGCCAGAACAGGAACAATCCGCCATTTTTTACTATGGATCGCGACAGTACCTTTGTTTTTGTTGCGGGTGAAGAAGCACAATATACCCTTCATGCCATGGATGCCGATGGCGATATCCTTGGTTTTTATCTGCCGGGCGATACCCTGGGAGTAAGCATAGATGGTGATATTCTGTTCTGGACCCCTACCGAAGAGCAAACCGGTGTATTCCGGTTGAAAATTGTGGTGAGCGATGGTGCGGCAACCGACACCACTTACCAGCGGCTTGCGGTTTACATACCTGAAGAGGTTAACCCGCAACTTGCCTTTAATTCGGTAAATCTTTATGAGCTTGACAATAACTTCCTGAGATTACGCAACTTTTACGCCACCGAACCCACTCAGAGTATTATGATCACCAACCTGCGCACCGGTGAGCAAACTCCTGTGGTTGCCCGCAGAGTCAATCAGTTTGAGTACATAGGGCAATTTTTCGTTTCGGTGCAAAATCGTTCTGATGTACCGGTTATGGATGGCGATACCATAATAGCATCCTATACCTGGAAAAATGAAACCATGGAGGCCATGGCGTTTTACAACAGCAATCCGCAGGATTCTGACACCATACCGCCGGGAACCATCAATGACCTGACTGCAGAGCGTCTGCCCGGCAATAAGGTGAAACTGCGCTGGACTGCAACCGGTAATGATGGCGATGTGGGAAAAGCTTATCGTTACGACATGCGTTATGCATTTCAACCCATTGAATCAAAAGACGTTTACATCCGTTCACACAGGGTAACATGGGTCAGCGACCCGCTTCCCTATCCTGCAATGGCCGGTATGCAAGATTCGGTGGTTATCAATTTGATAAATATTCCAGGGATTACAGGCAATGAAATGATTTATTTTTCCATCCTGGCAGAGGATGAAGCGCAAAACCGGGGCGAGTTAAGTAATAGTCCAGGAGTAATGGCGGCTCCGGAACCTTATAACCTTACCGCACAGATACAGGATGTATATTTTGTGTATGTCAACTGGCAGGGGCCCACACCGTCAGAACCCGGTGAAGAAGGTTTTTCCCACTATATGCTTTACCGAAGGTTCAACAATGGCGGTTGGGCGTTAATACAGCAACCCGTCGAAAGTCAGTTTACCGACAACCTGAAGGTGTTTCCCGACGGCAATTACCAGTATGCGGTAAGGGCTGTTTACACAAGCTGGGAAGGTGACCTGGTAGAGGGGCCGGTCATTCAAATGAACAGATTCATCAATGTGAATATCCTTTGCGCTTTGCATGGCGCCGAAAGCAACGCAAATATTCATTTTCAGATGACAGGTCTGGATGACAGCTACACACAGCAATTTGTGAGAACCACCAATGCCACCGGACTGGTGCTGCTGAATAATGTTTTCAAAAGCGATTACCTGCTTGAGCTTTCCAAAGAGCAATATATGACCCTTACGGATACAATTACCGTAAGTGATACCCAGCATATTTTTAACTTCATGCTTTATTGTGACCCCTTGCCACCGGTTGAACTCGTTGTCCTTGAAACCGGTCTGGAATCTGTTGTGCTCGACTGGAATAAACAAAGCCTGGAAACACAATGGGATATTTCCTATGGCCCGGCCGGTTTTGATCCTGATCTGGATGGGAACATGATAGAAGGACTGTTTTCTAGGCCATTTAATTTAACAGGTCTTCTTCCGGGTGTGGAGTATGATATCTATGTCAGGGCGGTTTGTGGGGTATATGTGAGTGACTGGTCGCAGCCAATCAGCGTGCTGGCTTCACATGCAATAATGGCCACAGCAGGAGACGGCGGAAGCATTATTCCCGAAGGTTTGATTGCAGTGGCACCCGGTGGGAATTATTCTTTTGCCATAGTGCCAGGCGAAGGCCATCATATTGATGATGTACTTGTTAATGATCAAAGCATTGGAGCAACAGAAAGCTATGAGTTTATCCAGGTTACGGAAAACTTTACGATTCATGCAGAATTTGCCATCAATGTTTACCCCATAACTGCAGCACCCAACAACCCTGACTTCGGCACCGTTACCGGCGCAGGCAGTTATGAGCACTTCGAAGAAGTAACGCTGACAGCAACTCCAGCCAACGGATACCATTTTATAAACTGGACAGAGGACGGGGAAGAAGTCACCACGGATGATACTTACTCATTCATAGCAGAATCAGACCGCAACTTTGTGGCCCATTTTGCCATCAATGTTTACGATGTAAATGCAGTACCCAACAATCCTGATTTCGGCACCGTTACCGGCGCAGGCAGCTATGAGCACTTCGAAGAAGTAACGCTGACAGCAACTCACGCCACCGGATACCATTTTTTAAACTGGACAGAGGACGGGGAAGAAGTCACCACGGATGATACTTACTCATTCATAGCAGAATCAGACCGCAACTTTGTGGCCCATTTTGCCATCAATGTTTACGATGTAAATGCAGTACCCAACAATCCTGATTTCGGCACCGTTACCGGCGCAGGCAGCTATGAGCACTTCGAAGAAGTAACGCTGACAGCAACTCACGCCACCGGATACCATTTTTTAAACTGGACAGAGGACGGGGAAGAAGTCACCACGGATGATACTTACTCATTCATAGCAGAATCAGACCGCAACTTTGTGGCCCATTTTGCCATCAATGTGTACACTATCTCTGCATTGCCAAATAATCCGGACTGGGGCAATGTGCAGGGTGCCGGAGATTATGAGCATGGTCAGGATGTAACCCTGGAGGCCATACCGGCAATAAATTATGTTTTCCTGAGATGGACAGAAAATGATGAGGAGGTTGGTGACACACCGGAATATAATTTCACGGCCCTTTCGCCGCGCAGCTTAATGGCGCATTTCGACCCGGAAGTATCAATTGCTGATATCATTAGCAATGAGGTGGTCATTTTTCCCAATCCATTCAGTAATAGCATCACCATCACAAATGCATTATACGTTGAAAGGTTGCTTATTAACAACGTTATTGGTCAGCTGATACTGGAAAAAACACTCAGTGGCTCAGAGCAGGAAACCATTTCAACCGAAAATCTTCCCAAAGGCATCTATCTGATAACCCTGATAGATAAAGATGGCTACAGGCAGGTAAGAAAGATGGTGAAGGAGTAACATTTCATTCATTATATATGTTCCACAGGCTGCATCCGTTGCAGCCTGTGGCTTTTTCAGATATTTTGCCAGATTATTATTTTCAGCGACTTTAATGGCTGGGAAACCCCATTTTCCCAATTATCCTAATTCTTATACTCTGTTATACCGCCTGAAATCTGATATATAGTATCTACTTTTCAACACTAATAAGAATTAAGGGTTTTCCGTCCGTTGTGTGCAGTATTTGCAAGATCATGGAATGAGGTAAAGTTAGACCGAATGACTGAATTTTCCCTTCAACTTTTTTATTGTTTATATGTTAAGAATGAATACTTATCTTTGTTTCTCAAAAGCCTGAAACCAGAATAACATGATTGTTACGATTGAGAATATCTTATTGATTGGCTCTTTATTGCTTTTTGTAAGTATTATTGCCGGAAAAACCTCCTACAGGTTCGGCGTCCCCATCTTGTTGTTGTTTTTGGCCATTGGGATGCTTGCAGGTTCTGAAGGTATTATTGGAATTCGATTCAGTGATCCTAAGATTGCTCAGTTCATAGGAATTGTTTCTCTTAATTTTATTCTTTTCTCAGGGGGGCTTGATACCAACTGGAAAACGGTAAAGCCTATCATCCGGCAGGGAGTTGTATTGTCTACTTTGGGGGTATTGCTTACGGCGCTCTCTCTGGGTACTTTTGTATGGTTGATTACAGACTTTACCATTTACGAGAGCATGCTGCTGGGTTCTATTGTATCTTCCACCGATGCTGCAGCGGTGTTCTCTATACTGCGTTCCAAAAGCCTTGCACTAAAGGCCAACCTCAGGTCAACCCTGGAGATGGAAAGCGGTAGTAATGACCCCATGGCTTACGTGCTGGTAATTGTATTTCTTACACTTGTGGTTAATCAGGACCAGAGTATCGCAACCGTAATTCCAATGTTTCTGCAGCAAATGGTGGTTGGTGGGCTGGCCGGTTATGGTTTTGGAAGGCTCAGCAAATTCGTTATCAATAAAAGCAACCTGGGCTTTGAAGGTTTGTATCCCGTTTTGTCCATTGCGCTTATGTTTATCATTTTTTCTGCCACAGACTTTGTGGGGGGCAACGGTTTTCTCGCCATATATATCAGCGCAGTGTACCTTGGCAATCAGGACTTAATCCACAAAAAAGCCATCATGAAAATGTACGATGGTTTGGCCTGGCTTATGCAGATTGTGCTATTCTTAACCCTGGGGTTGCTTGTGTACCCTTCTGAGGTGGTCCCTTTTATGGGTCTTGGTTTGTTAATTTCAGTATTTTTGATTGTGGTTGCGCGTCCTGTAAGCGTTTTTCTCAGCCTGGTGTTTTTCAGAATGAAGCTCAGAAGACGTGTGTATATTTCATGGGTAGGCCTCAGGGGTGCTGTGCCCATTGTGTTTGCTACCTATCCATTGCTGGCAGGTATTGATAAAGCACATATGATTTTTAACATCGTATTTTTTATTTCTGTTACTTCCGTGTTAATCCAGGGTACTACACTTTCAATTTTTGCAAAATGGCTGCATGTGGCATTACCTGAAAGGGTTAAACAGGTTACCGATGTTGATAAGTTTATGACTGACTACCCCAAAACCGCCATGAAGGAAATTGAAGTTACACCCGGGTGCTACGCTGTAAACAAGAAAATTGTGGATTTGCATTTTCCCAAAAATACCATTATTGCCATCATCAAACGAAATGGCAAATTTCTTACCCCGGGCGGGTCAACTGTTATTGAAGCCAACGATAAACTTGTTGTGCTGGCAGATAATCCCGAAGGTATTGAAAAGGTCAGAGAATGTTTGGTTTCGGAAGGTGCTGCATAAAAAGCAATTTCGCTACAAGGTTTCATTAGCAAGCTGTTCAGGTATTAAACTCCGTTTCCGTTTTTAGAAATTATGTAAATATGCAATTGCCCAGATACTTACATTTTGTCATTGCCATTCTGCCGGTTTTGCTGCTGATATCATCCTGCAGCAAAGATGATAATGAACCCGGCATACCCGTCATCAAACTTGAATTGCTGGAACTGGTAAATGAGGTCAGAAGCCGGGGATACAATTGTAACGGCACTGATTTTTCACCTGTTGAGCCGTTGAAGTGGAACATCAAGCTGCATAAAGCCGCTCAGTTGCATGCTGAGGATATGTCGGTAAACAGCTATTTCAGCCATAACTCTGCCGACGGACGTACACCACAAAATCGTATTTCTGAACAAGACTATAACTGGAGAGCTTTTGGCGAAAATATTGCTTACGGCTTTAATTCTGCCCAGGGGGTAATGAATGCATGGCTTAGCTCCGAAGGACACTGCAGAAATATAATGAAGAGGGAGTTCTCTGAGATAGGCATCGGCTATGCTGAGAACGGACATTACTGGGTGCAGGTGTTCGGACATCCGAAATAATCAGACTTGTCAATAAGCCCATTAAAAGGGGATTTTTTTTAATTGTTAACAATTCTTTATCAATCTGTATTTTTGCAGAAAACTGTCCTGAAAATAACAGCTGAATTTTATCGAATGATTGAGCTTCAGAATATATCTCTCCAATTGAATGACAGGAAGCTTTTTGACAAGCTATCAGTTGAGGTGCCTGCCGGTGGCCGGTTGTTGATTCTGGGAGGATCGGGTAGCGGTAAAACAACTTTGCTCAGGATGTTGCTTGGTTTTGTACTTCCCGATTCAGGAAAAATACTTATTGATGGGGAGGAACTGACTCTTGAAAATGTATGGAGCTTGCGGCAAAAAATGGCATATGTAAGCCAGGAAATGCAGATAGGAAGGGGTAAGGCAGAAACATTCATTAAGGAAGTTTTTAAATTCAGAAACAACAGGAAGATCTCTTACGATCGCAGCAAGGTTTTAAGTTTACTTGAAGATTTCCAATTGAATTCCGGCACATTGGATAAAGATCTGGAAGAAATTTCCGGTGGCGAGTTGCAGCGTTTTGCAATCATTGTGACTTTGCTGCTCGACAGGAAAATCTATCTTATGGATGAGGCAACTTCTGCATTGGATGAGCCTCTTAAAAAGTTGATTGTCAGTTATTTCGATAACATGGATAATAAAACACTTATCATCTCTTCGCATGATAATGTATGGCATAAGCAAAACTATTCCATATTAAATCTTGAAGAACATGGAAGCAGCACCTGACATTCATATTTTGCGTCTTCTGGCGGGGTTTGGATTACTACTGATACCGGTGGGTTTATCGCTTTTAGTCAGGCTCGGTATTATCGGGCAATTGATGATATCTGTGGGACGCATGACTGGTCAGCTTTTCCTCATGTCGATTGTTTTAATCTATTTGTTTCGCTGGGATAATCCGCTGATAAATATAGCCTGGGTTATTGTGATGATTTTCTTTGCCTGCTTGTCGGCAATGGTCAATAGTAAACTAAGCTTCCGGAGTTTTTTTGTTCCCGTATTTCTTGCTTATTTTGTCGGTGCGGGTTTTGTGCTTTTGTTTTTCAATAAAATAATTGTAAACCATGAAAATATTTTTACCGCCCGTCTGCTGGTGGTTATCGGCGGCATGTTGCTTGGAAATTCATTGAACAGTGCAATTATCGGCATCTCACATTACTATGAATCTATTCGCAAGGATAACAAGCGCTATCTGTATTTACTTTCCCTCGGTGCCACACAAAACGAAGCATTGCTCCCCTTTTTCCGAGATGCCATGCTGGCTGCATTAAAACCTTTTATGGCCAACATGGCCACTATGGGGCTGGTATCTTTACCAGGTATGATGACAGGTCAGATACTGGGAGGTGCGGCTCCGGAAACTGCTATCAAATATCAGATTGCCATTTTATTGGCAATTTTTACCGCTGTTACCATCAGTGTATCCCTTTCCATATATTTTACTTCCCGCCGCGCTTTCAATGCTTATGGTGTTTTGAAGAAAGATTTTTTTAAATCTTAGTAAATCCTTTCCTTTACTATTTGGTGAAACACATTGGATATGCGGGTAAAGGCTGCAATTATAAATCCACAGGTTTCCTGCTGATACCTGTTATCCAAAAAATAAGCTCATTGGTCTTTGTAAATCAAAGAATTATTTATATTTTTAGCTCACCAAAAGAAGCAAAATATGCTTCGCACAATTATCATAGATGACGAGGATCATCAACGGCTGAACCTTGAGAAAATGGTAAAGCTGTATTGCTCCGACCTTGAAATAATAGCTATGGCTGATGGGATAAAAACCGGTGTCAGAGCTATTAAAAAACACGGGCCGGATCTTGTTTTGCTTGATATCAAGCTGAATGACGGAACCGGTTTTGAACTGCTTGAGGCTCTCCAACCCATCAATTTCAAAGTAATCTTCATTACCGCTTTTGATCAATACGCAATCAGGGCTTTTCGTATCAGTGCCCTTGATTACCTGCTTAAGCCCGTTGATCCTGATGAATTGTGCCAGGCGGCAAAAAAAGCCGGCGAAATTATTCAGAAAGACTTTAACATCCAACTGTCCAATTTCCAGAAATTCCTCCATCCCGATGATAAAACGCTAACAAAAATTATCATCAAAACACACGATAATATTCACCTGGTTTCGGTTCAGGATATTTTATTCTGCGAATCGGATAACAATTATACCCGTTTTCATCTTTCGGGTCATAAGCAAATAATGGTATCGGCGACACTGAAAGACTATGAAGATATACTTGCAGAAAGTGGCTTTTTCAGGATACATAAGAGCTACCTGGTTAATATCAAAAATATCAGGAGGTTTGAAAGGGGAGAAGGGGGCTCTGTGGTACTGGAAGGTGACCTGAAAATACCTGTTTCTTCACGCAAGCGTGATGAACTGCTGGGTATGCTTGACAAACTGACAAACCTTTTACCCGGTTGAGATGTATAAACTTATCAGTATCGGATTGTTGTTTTTTCTGCCTTTGCTATGCACAGGGCAGGAAGATGCGGTACTGAATATTCCGCAAAACTCCCTTTCATGGTTTGATACACCCACCCGGACAGACAGCCTGAAAAAATTACTTGCAGAATCACAGGGAAGGGAAAAAGTGCATTTGTTGTGTGAATTATCCAAAGAGCTCATCAGAGTTAAAACCCCACCCGATAAATATATCCGTTATCTGCAGGAAGCACTTGAATTATCAGAAAAGCTGAATTATAATACCGGAAAGGTAATGGTCTTTTTTATTTATTCATTGCATTACAAAGCCGAAAATAATGATATTAAAGAATTACAAGCCCTGAAGCAGGCAGAATCCTTTTTTGACCATGAAACCCATTGGACTCTGAAGCACAGGATATGGTATTTCACTGGTTTATTATACAGGTCAATAAATCAACCTGACTCCGCATTTTTTTATCATTATCTATCTTTGACCCGCCTGGATAAAGATACAGCCTGGTTTGCTCATTTACGATCTCATGTTTTGTTAATGCAGCATGCCTCCCTTTCAAATGAGCACAAACAAATAAGAGTGCAGATAGAAAATATCTATGACCTGCTTCAGGCCAATATGAGCTATTTCTCTTATGCGGGATTCAGATTCCCGGAATATTATGAGGAACTCAGCATCAACCTGGCAAATTTTGGAGAATACCGGCGTGCCAACACCATGATGCTTGCTCTTTTAAAAGAACTCAATAATCTGGAGAAAAAGTCTGTTTACACAGAGTTTATGGCTGCAAAAATACTTGGTCGCATAGCCCGCATAAACAGTCACTGGGGCAGAAATGATTCAGCACTGGTGTATTTTGACAAATCCATTCGCTATTTTGACAAGGTATATAATGATCATAAAGAAAGTTTGCACCAATTGCATACTCCCCCATCTTACCGTGTATTTGCCATAAATGCTGCCAATCAGTTGGAAGAGAGAGCCGTGGTATATATTCGTACAGGTGAGCTGAAAAAAGCAGAGGAAGATCTTCTGCAAAGCATGCAAATCCGCAGGGAATATGAGGATATGTTGGGTGAAGCCATGTGCTGCGAGAAAATGGGAGAGTTATATTCCATGAGAGGACAGTTTCTTGAAGCATTGAACTGGTATAATACAGCATTGAATATTAAAAATGAGATGCTGGAACAGCATAAAGAACGTGCAAGGCGAGATGCCAAATTCCTGCTTTTTTCCAACGAAAGTTATGCATCTACTTACCTGAAAATCGGCAGACTTTATAATGACTGGAGCAAACCACAACTTGGAGTTGAATATATCAGGCAAAGCTTGTTTTACAGCCGGGAAGCAGGTTTTCAAAGACGCGAAGCAGAAGCATTAACTACCCTGGGCGATATTTACCTGTTTATGATCCAGGCCGACAGCGCTCTTGTTTATTACAACACTGCAAAATCCATATATGAAAACATGGAGCACAAGCAGGGTCTGGCTGAAATTCATGAGAGCATTGGTTCTTTTTGCAGTTCTCAGCTGGCATATACAGAGGCCGGTAAAAATTACAGTGTATCGCAACAATTGTATGAAGAGCTTGAAATGCTTGCCAGTTTGGCAGGTGTACTTGTAAAACAAGGAAATATACTGGGTTCGCAGGGTTATTTATATCAGGCAATTGACAAATACAGTCAGGGCCTGGAAATAGGTCTCAAACTGAACATGCCGCATCTGAAGATGAATGCTTATTCCGGTTTGTCTGAGGTTTTTCTGGTACTGGGTGAAATAGAAGAGTCTTTCCTGAACTATAAAAAATACCATGAAATGAAAGACCTGCTGTTTACGATGGAATCGAACAGGTATCTTACAGAAATTGAAACACAATATGAAACGGAACAGAACAGGCAAAAACTTTTGCTCCTGGAAAGCCAGAATAAACTCAGCCAGGAAAGGGAAGCCCGTTCAAAAATGATCATTCTGGTGATGGTGGGATTTATTGTGATCATGCTGTTGTGGATTTTACTTTATCTGAGACACAACCGGTTAAAAAACGGTCATGAAAGGATACAGCTGCAGCTAAAGCTTTTCCGCTCGCAAATGAACCCCCACTTCATCTTTAATTCTCTGGGAAGCATTCAAAGCTCCATACTCAATGAAGAACCCGACAAGGCGGTCAAATACCTTTCTCGCTTTTCCAGGCTTATGCGCAATATTCTTGACAGCAGCGACAATGAAAAGGTTACGCTATCCACCGAACTGGCCACCATTGAAAACTACCTTGAACTGCAAAAAGCACGCTTCACGAAAAAGTTTGATTATAAAATTACCGGTAAGGAAAACCTGGATGCCGATACCATTTATATCCCTCCCATGCTTGCACAACCCTTTATTGAAAATTCCATAGAGCATGGTATCAGGTACCTTGAAAAGAAAGGGTTTATCAATGTCAGTTTTCATCTTGATGATTCAGTATTGTTTATGGAGGTAGAAGATAATGGGATTGGCAGGAAAAGGGCAGGTGAAATTGCCCGTTTGCAGGACAAAGACCACCAATCCATGGCCATCCAGATTACCCGCCGCCGCATAGAAGTCATTAATAAGCAATCCGCAAGAGATATTCGTTTCGAAATCAAGGATTTATATGATGATAAGAAAACCGCAACCGGCACAAAAGTGACTTTTGAAATTCCCGTTTCATGATTTTCTGCCTGGTTTGTTTTTTACTGTAAATTTTTCAAATGATTTTCCGGTTAACATTATGAGATGCTTCGCTTTGCTCAGCATGCCAGGCTTTTCGGTGGCGGCGAAGCCGCCACCAACCCCCTCCTCCGCCAACGTAAGTGCCTGTCATTCCGAACGTAACAAAGTGGAGTGATGAACCGTAAGCTCGGTGAAGCCAATCTCATATTAAAACTGGTTCGTTATTTTTGATTTACCGGACAACAATGAAACCAAAAATGCAAAAACCCACTTTTTTACCCCTCAAAAAAAACGTTCCCTCGATGAACCCCGGCGTTCCCTAAATAAACCCCGGCGTTCCCTAAATAGACTCATTTTAACATTTTATTTGTTTTATATTGGGGCAAAATTTCCATGATTTAAGTTTTTCATGAACGTTTGTGTGCGAACTTTTCATGTATACAAAAAAAATGATATGATATCAATATTAAAAAAAGAAACCCAAAAGCAAACCCTTCGCGCTCTCATCATTGATGACGAGGAGCATCAGAGGCATTCCCTTGAAAAAATGGTGAAGATGTATTGCCCCACTCTCAATGTGGTGGGTCAGGCCGACGGAGTAAAAACAGGGGTTGAAGCCATCCGGAAATATAAACCTGATGTGGTGCTTCTTGATATAAAAATGAATGATGGACTGGGCTTCGATATCCTCGAACAACTCAAACCCCTTGATTTCAAAGTGATCTTTATTACTGCCTACGAAAAATATGCAGATAAAGCCTTTCGTTTCAGCTCCCTTGATTACCTGCTCAAACCCATTGACCCTGATGAACTCAAGCATGTTGTGGATAAAGCGGGTGATCAGCTCAGGCAGGATTTTGATATACAGTTTGCCAATATGAAAAAAACACTCAGCCATCATGAAAAGGCTGATTTAAAAATCGTACTAAAAACCCACGATAGCATATACCTGGTGTCGGTATCGGACATACTTTTCTGTGAATCCGACATAAGCTATACCCGGTTTCATCTTGCCGACAACAGGGATATCCTGGCTTGCAATACATTGAAAGAGTACGAGGACTTGTTGTCTGAGAGCGGATTTTACCGGGTTCATAAAGACTATCTTATCAACATCAGGTATATACGCAGATTTGATGACGACCCATGCTGTTCTGTGATTCTGGAGGGCGAACACAAAATCCCCGTTGAATCGCGCAAAAGATATGATTTTCTTGAAATACTTGCCAGGTTGACGAAGAAAAGATCCGGATGAGCGCACGTTTGCTTATCAATAAAAATTCAAACAAAATTTTAAAAAAAGAAACCAATATATATAGTTCTTATTTAAATAAAACGAATAACAGACATAATTATCAATAAAAATTAGTAAATCATTTAACTGATTTGCCGTCATTTTTGGGGCATTGAGGATAACAAAAAACGGGAGGTTGTTATGAAAACAAATTGTATTTTATGGGGTATGCTGCTATGGGCA
>REDJ01000049.1 GCA_007693555.1 Bacteroidota bacterium | reverse complement strand
CACTCCGTTTAACTTCCCTATCCCTTAACCTTAACCTTAACCTTAACCTTAACCTACAAACCCACTTCCTCCACCGTTCCTTTCAGCCGGCTTTCTTCGGCCTGGAATGCCATCAGATGGCTGGCCATGGAAACCTGGATGGTGGATGACAGGATTTCAGGTTGCTGGAATGCCACGGCCCTTAAGAAATCGTGCACCAGTCCGTGATCACCACCGCCATGCCCGGAGGCGAATTGAAATGCTTCGCTGGCATCCCACACATAATCTTTTCGTTTGGAGAAATTGGTAACCCTGAGGGTTCGTTCATCGCCGGTGATATCACCCTTTGAACCGAATATGCGGGTAAGACGTCCTGCATCGTAGGTAATACCTTCCATGGAGAAAGCTGCGGTAATACCTTTTTCAAACTCAAAGTTGGTGATCTGGTGGTCGGGCACGTTGTTATCGCAGCGATACACACAACGCCCGAATTGTCCGGTTTTTAATTGTTGTGTGATGGTTTCGTCGGTTAATTCTTCAACGGGCATATGGTGCAACCAGATACGTCGCTCGCGGTAGATCTTTATGGCAGAATACGGACATTCCCTTTCCACTTTGCACCCATCGGTGCAGCGCGGAGTAGAACCTTCGGGGGCATTGCCCTCGTGGAAATGCGACAGGGAACCGAAGGAAGATGTCCGGGTACAGGGCTGATTGGTCATCCAGCGAAGGATATCCGTATCGTGACAGGATTTGGAAAGGATTATGGGATTGGATGTATCCGAATTGTTCCACAATCCGCGCACGTAGGAGTGCGACATGTGTATATGCTCAATAAGTTCGGTATGTTTCATGCTTATCACATCGCCGATTTCGCCCGAATCCACTATTTCTTTCATTTTGCGGAAATAGGGGGTATAGCGTAGTACGTGACATACGGCAACAATGGCCTCCTTTTTTTCTGCGAGCTCCAGGATATCATTACACTCCTGCCAGGTTTGTGCTATGGGTTTTTCCAGGAGCAGGTCGTATCCCATGTTGAGTCCTGCCATTGATGGTCCGTAGTGGAGATCATCGGGAGTGGTGATGAAAAGTGCATCAGCAAATTTAGGCTTGTCGAACACGTGTTCCCAGGTAACAAACTGGTTTTCTTTGGGAATGTTAAAAGCATCGGCCATCCGCTGGCGGCGGTAAGGAATGGGTTCGGCCACTCCAACTATTGCCAGTTCATCCGGGAACCGGCGTGCATAGGAGCTGTAGGCTCCCCAGCCACGTGCTCCGGCACCGATTACAATAACTTTAACAGGACGATCAGGCTTATTCCCGTCGTTTTGAAATCCGGGCAAGGTAAAGGTTTCAACATTGCGGCCATAAAGATTTCTGTGGCCCATGGCTGCCCCTAATGTGGCAAGGCTCATTGCTTTTAGCAGATCGCGGCGGTTCCAGGAATTTTGTGTCATAATAATTGATATTGAAGTGAAAACCTAAATACGGTGTAGATATGAAAAAAATCTATTGTTCCAAAAAGTTAAATTATGACCGGCAATATATTAAATAATTTTCAAATGCCATGGATTTTATACGAAAATATTTTATAAGTTTTTCGAAAAACATTTTCATTTTATGCGGGTATAAAAGGCTAAAGCCCCTTGCCTGAAGTTCGCTTTTTCCCTTCTTTTGACAAGATTGTACTTTCGCTCCGGGTAATCTTTTTAATATATTCTACCTTGCGAAACCGCAATGCACTCCAGTCTTCATCAATGGCAACCTGCCTCACCCCTTCCATGTTGAGTTTGCCCATGACTGACCATCCTGTATCGCGGTTAAAATCACATTTGTATTTTTTCGAAGATGTTTTGGGATAACAAAACCAGATAATTGCATCTCCCTTAATTAAGGGTGCAATAGTTTTTGCCAGCTGATCAATCTCCTGCTGCAGTGTTACAAAAGCAATGGCAAATTCAATCTCTTTTGTCTTATTGATATCTTTTCTGATGGCAGCGTAATCCTGCATCTCATTTAGTTCCTTTTCAAATGATGTGGGAGCATTCAAAGCAAATATTTCTTTCTGCCCTTTGTAATTGAGTTTTTTAAACAGAGGATTCATAGCATTATTTTTTATTTTTATTTTCTGGGTTCGGGCAAAGGCATAAACTCAGTTTCTCCCCTGATCTTGCCGAATTGCTGTGCTTTCCATTTTTCCTTTGCCTTTTCGATAAGCTCAAGACTGCTTGAAACAAAATTCCAGTGGATATATCTCTTTTCAGGGAAAGGTTCGCCGCCAAAAATAAAGATCACGGTATCATCTCCCAAAGTGATATCGCAAAGCTTACTGTCCTTGGCAACCAGTATCTGGTTGGGGTCGTAGGAATTGCCTTCGGTGATAACACTTCCTTTAAGAATGTAAATGCCTGCTTCACCATACAGTTCATTCCCGATACTCAGTGTTTGCATGGATTTGCTGTGTATCTCAATCATAAAAAGTTTGCTGTAAACCGGCACAGGCGATTTTTTGCCAAAAGCTTCGCCTGCAATAAGTTTAAAGTCCAGGTTACCCTGTTTCCATTGGGGGATGTCTTCTTTCTCAATATGAAAAAACTCCGGCTCCATTTCTTCCAGCTCTTTGGGAAGGGCAACCCAAATCTGCAAACCGAATAATGATTTTGCAGCATTGCGCAGATAATCAGGTGTTCGTTCGGAATGAGCCACTGCTTTGCCGGCGGTCATCCAGTTTACTTCACCGGGTTTGATCTCTGTTTCGTTACCCATGGTATCGCGGTGCATAATACTTCCTTCAAACAAATAAGTAAGAGTTGAAAGACCAATATGCGGATGAGGCAGCACATCAAAATTCTCATTCTCAGACATGGAAACCGGCCCCATCCGGTCCATATAAATAAACGGTCCTACCATGCGCTTCTGACGGAAGGGAAGCAACCGTCCCACCATAAACTGCCCGATGGGGGCCGCACGTTCTTCAATTATTAAGCTGATATTTGACATTGCTTCAAGATTTAATAATTAGTATGCAAGTTAAAGAATTTGTAATTAAATTTTCGGGAAAGATCAGGAAAGTTTTTATGATTCATACCAAACAATCGTCGGATAATATGTATATATTTGAACTGTGAAGTAAGGTCATCCGGACTTCAATCCCGGAAAGCAAAATTCATTCTATCCAATATAACAATTAATGAACAATTCAATTCAAAAGATAAGTTACTTCATTATTTGCTCCCTGATTTTTATTCCCATTTCAGTTTTTTCTATATCTGATGAAAATCAAAAAGAGGACAATAAAAGCATCAATAAAAAACAT
This sequence comes from Bacteroidota bacterium, assembly GCA_007693555.1. Taxonomy (GTDB): domain Bacteria; phylum Bacteroidota; class Bacteroidia; order Bacteroidales; family UBA7960; genus SKVR01. The sequence goes on along the minus strand of REDJ01000049.1, from coordinate 87 downwards.
GACTTACCCGAAGCCTTTTCCGAGTCAGCTTCCGTTTGGGTCCTGGGTGAAGAGGATTTCAACAGGGGAAATATTGTTAATGTGTGG
>REDJ01000013.1 GCA_007693555.1 Bacteroidota bacterium | reverse complement strand
ATTTGCCTTTTGAGTGATTGTGTTTTTGTTTTAGTCATCATAATAAATCGTTTATGGATTATGGAAATATTAAACGGATTGGTGATGGGTATATACGAGCCGCCCATGGCAAACTCCAGCAGCGATTTCTGGTAATCTATAAGTGAAAAACTTCTGAGTACATGGCCGTCGGCTTCAAATTCGTGGGTATTCTGCAACTCTCTGCGCAGCATATAGTAAAACGGGTGAAACCAGAATATAAGCCGCATGAGCTCCATAAAAACCATATCCCACGAATGGTTCAGTTTATGATGGGCCCGCTCATGAACCAGTATCTTGTCAAAATGGGGAGTTCCCTTCACCTGGGCCGGAATAAAAATCCACCGGAAAAAAGAAAATGGACTGTGACTGTTTTTCAGCCATACAATCTGCACATCGACATGTTTTTCTATAGTGTGATTTTTCATGATACTACGCAGTTTTAAAATCCGGGCAGCAAAAACAATAACAAGAAACAAGGTAAATACTACGGGCAATATTTGCCACCATGAAAACGAGGCAAACAAACTTCCAAATTGCCGGGTAGCGGCAGGCACTTCAGTGCCGGCAACTACCAAAACTTCCGGTAAATTTAGCACATTGGTTGTTGCAGTTCCTGAAATAGCAGCCGATACCACTATCCTGCCAGGAATGGCCAGCACCAGCGATAACACAAAGGAAAATAACAGGTAACTCCGGTTAAAAACCAGTCGGCGACTGTTCCTGAAAAGCACAAAATAGGCACTGCCAAACAACAGCAGGTAAACCGACGCGCGTATGAGGTATTCGATGTAGGTGGACATGAGGTTGGGATTTTAGATTTTTGATTTCAGATTTTTGATTTTTGATTTTTGATTTTTTACTGCAGAGACACTAAGGCGCTGAGTTCGCGAAGGTTTTTTAGAATTTCGGATTTCCGTTCTCCGCTCTTCGTCTTCCGTCTTCCTACCCTCCTTCCTGCTTCCTTATCTCATCATCCAGTATTTTCTTCATGGCTTCCAGGTCGGAGACGGACAGGTCTTTGTCGCGCGAGAAAAATGATACCATCTGCTGAACCGAGTTTCCAAAGTAATTGCTGAGCATACCCCGGAAAAGCTGCTTCGTATAGGTTTTCTTCTCCACCAGCGGAAAGTACTGGTGGGTTTTGCCAAAAGCTTTGTGCCCTATAAATCCTTTCTTTTCCAGTATCCTTATTATTGTGCTTACGGTTGTGTAGGCCGGTTTGGGATCGGGCAGTCTTTCAATCACATCTCTCACAAACCCTTTTTCTAATTCCCATAAGACTTGCATGATTTCTTCTTCGGCGCGGGTTAGTTCTTTCATTATGTTTGTTGGTTTTATGGAACGCGGATTACGCGGATTGTTATGATTTTAATATGATTAAATAAAAATGTCAGATAAAAATATGCTTTTTAATTTAATTGCAGATAGGCTTTACTTTGCATTCGTATTTACAATTATTGGATTTTGAAGCTATTCTTTAACTAACCTAACAGATTTACCACTGGGTGCTGAACCACGGGAATGCATTACTAATTTAGGAATTATACCCATCCTTATAGATGCATGTTCAGTACCTGAACCATCCGGGAAGGGATCAGAAAACTTTTCCGTGGGATAACTCCAGAATTTTGCTGATTTATCAATACTATAAAAATTGCCATAAATATCTACCTCTCCGGCAGCAACAAGATTAAACCCGGAAGCATCAAAGATATTGCGGATGCCATCATTTTCCCATTCAAACTGATCACTTAGGTCTTGCTCATAAACAGACCAACTGTAGGAAATTATCCGGTTATTGTAATTCTTAGCAAATTCACTGTCTCCATATAATTTAATAGTCGATGGCTCCGACATTTTACCTCCAATTGCTATAAAGAAATTTTCCCAGTCAGCATCTCCCGGAATGCGCCAGCCTTCAGGCGCCAAACCCCTGGGATCGGAAACAGCAAAACCATTGTAGAGTTTGCCGTATTTTTCTGCAGTTGAATGATCATCATTGTAGTATCTCCAGGCCGGTATGCCATCCCTGCCTGCTTCAAACCATTCATAATTGCCGGTAACATGTAAAATGGGATCACCATTACGAAAATGAGTTACTTTGAGGTTTTCGGCAAGCCAGGTTTGCTCTCCTATGGTAACGGTTTTGTAAGTATTGCCATCAATGTCTTTGATTACCTCTGAAACATTTTTAGTTGAAATAGACTCATCTTTTAAGATTTCAGTGCATGAAGCCATAACAATCAAACCAATTATGACCAAAGACGCCGTTAAAAAATTAATTTTTCCATTCATAGCTTTGGTTTTTTAATGATACAAATTTGATTAAAACTCTTTTAAATCTTCGAACCTATAGATTTATCATGTAAATGATAAGGTTTTAGACAATACATGTTATTTTAACGAATTTTTAGATATTTAATTATCTTGCAACAATTCAATAATTACAAAGCATTTAAACCAATCTGAATAATTTTATAGTACAAACATAAAACTAATTTTTTAGTTTTCCAACTATTTTCTTAGTTATTTTTCAAAAAATATTCTCTTTGCCCTATACATGAGGCCTGAACAATTTTTCTTACTTTAGCCTGAAATTTGGATTTCTTAACATTCTCAACACAAAATAAAAAAGCAAATACAGTTATGATCACCCACCAACTGATTTATCCCCAAAGCATTGTAGTAGTAGGAGGTTCCAATGATATTCAAAAACCCGGAGGCAAAGTTTTAAAGAACCTGGTTGACGGAAATTTTGCCGGCGATCTGTATGTAACCAACCTCAAGGAAAGTGAAGTCCAGGGCATAAAAAGTTACAGCGACCCGGTCGATTTGCCGCAGGTTGACCTGGCTATTGTTGCCATAGCCGCCCGTTTTGTACCGGATACCATAAGGGTTCTGGCTGAACAGAAAGAAACCCGGGCATTTATAGTATTATCGGCCGGATTTAGTGAAGAAAGCGAAGAAGGAGCCCGCCTGGAAAAGGAAATGGTTGATATCATCAATAGTGTGGACGGTTCGCTCATTGGTCCCAATTGCGTTGGAATTCTTACTCCCAGTCATCACAGTATATTCACCTACCCTATTCCCCGGCTGGAAGAGCAGGGTTGTGATTTCATTTCCGGATCAGGCGCCACAGCATGTTTTATTATGGAGGCGGGCATACCCAAGGGACTTACCTTCGCCAATGTTTTTTCGGTGGGCAACAGCGCACAGATGGGTGTGGAAGAGATCCTGAAATACATGGATGAAACCTTTGATCCACAGACAAGTTCAAGTGTAAAACTTCTTTACATAGAAACCATCAATAAACCACAGATGCTGCTTAAACATGCGGCTTCACTTATCCGCAAGGGTTGCAGAATTGCAGCCGTAAA
>REDJ01000014.1 GCA_007693555.1 Bacteroidota bacterium | reverse complement strand
TACCTGAGCACCAGCATTGACTCCATTGCCATACAGGCTAATCTATCACAGGTAAGTATTAATGGTGCCATAGGCTTCAGGCAGGATGATCCTGTTTTTGGAAACGGATTTATTGGTACACTGCATGCCGACTTTAAACCTGTGGGTGTGCAGGCTTCCGCACTGGCAGAATTTGGAAATACCGATTATCAGAATGGCAACCAATTATACCGTTATTGGCGTGTGGAGGCCGATGTAATACTCCCGCCTCCCGGGGTAGTGTTTCTGCCAGGCTTTGCCTTCAGGGGCTTTGGGGGAGGTGCCTTTAACAACATGGAAGGAACCCTTGACGGAACCAAGTATACCTTTTCACCGAAAAAATCCAGTCTTGGGTTGCAGGTGAAAGCCATCATCGCTACATCACCCAAAGAAGATGGGTTTAACTCTGATGTAATACTGGCTGGCCAGTTCAATCAAAATACCGGAGGACTTACCTATATCAATTTCACCGGCGACTTCTGGGTAGGTGCAGAAATGAATCCCACTGCAAGAAGTCAGGCGCTGCTGAATGGTTCGTTGGGAGCTACCTATAATTTCCCCAACAAACATTTTAATTTCTTCACATCCATAAATGTGAATGCCCCCCCGGTTTCCACTCCCAATAATGTGGGTTTTGTGGTGGATGTAAACGGCAAGGACAATGAATGGTTTGTGAAATTCGGTGATGCACAGGCACCCAATCAGGTAATGGTATCTGTGGAAGGAATCAGTGCTATTCTTGATAGTTACGTGATGTTTGGCAATTCTATTGAACCACCTTCTGGCTTTTCTTCGCCTTTCAGTACCCAATACTTATTTGCCACCAAGAGCTTGCCCAATCACAACAATCTGGGCAATGGAGGTATTGGTAGTCATACCAATACGGGTTCAGGATTCGCAACGGGTATCGGGTTTCGCTTTAACTATAATGACAAGCGGCATCTGAAAGGAAATTATTATTTATGGTATGGATTGGGGGCCGGAACAGAGCTGCATCTTGCTTTCCTGGAATACATGGGGGCTTGCGGAGGATTCAGTCCCATTGGAATCAATGGCTGGAGGGCAAGTGGTATGCTTGGATTTTATGGGTTTGCTGCTGCCGAGGTCAGGCGCAGAGGTGGTAAACTAAAAGACAAAGAATGGACCCTTGCCCATGTTGGTGCAGGAGGTTGGGTAAACGGTGCTTTTCCCAATCCCTATTACCTGAGTGGTGGCATCTCCGGACATGTAGAAATTCTGAAAGTTGTTACGGCAAGTTTCAATTACTCTTTTCAGGCAGGCACGCTGTGTAACAACCAGAGTACGGGCGTAATGACTGTAGACCAGGGCGATGCGGCTGCTGACCAGGAAGAATTGCTGATCCAGTATGTTGCTCCTGCAAGCATCTATAATTATCCTGTTGATGCTCCCATTGCCGTAAAATTTGGTTTAGAGCCCGATGAAGTGTTTGATGTTGCAGAGCAACAGGGCGACGGTACCATCATCATGCGAACATTTAAAATGGAGTTTTCCCGCTCTTTGCAGATCCAGGAAGAGAATGGTTCATGGTCGGTGGTAATGCTCAATACAAATATCAACAACCTGGGCGAGTATCTGTACACCACTATTGCTCCACAGGAAGATTTTGCCCCCGGAGTTGACTTTGCGGGCGGACAAGGACCGGCGATTAATCCCGGAGCAACTGCTGCATCTGGTCCTTCGGTCATTTTTAATGATTGGTTGCTGGGCGGCGGTTTTAATAATGCATCGCCCGGTTTGGCAGGGCCTGCTGCTCCTATGTTTCCGGCCGGAACTCCCGGTAACGGAGGTGGCGGAACCTCTGAGCCCCCCATGATGGGACCGGCAGGATTTCCACCCGTTCAGGTGCCCAATCCACCGCCACCACCTACTCCCAACTACGGGGGGAATCTGGATACATCTTCCAATCTGCCCAAAAACTATTTATTGGCAGACAAGAACTACAAATTCACTGTAACAGCTACTTTGAAAGAGTTTAAAAACAACAATTGGGTGAATGCACAAACACTTTCGGGAGATCCGGTAACGCAAACCGTGGAGAAAACATTCTTTACCGGGCCGGTGCCCTTGGTTGGAGGCGGTCAACAAAATTTACAGACTTTCTAAAAAATATCCTGATGAAAAAAGCCAAAAGAATACTTATATACACATTTTTGCTTTGCTTCCTTCTTCCTGCAGGAGCGCAAGAAACGGTAAATAACAATGAAGAGTTTAACACATCCATAAAGCTTATGGGCCGCTATCAGGCTGGAGAGGGAATGGAACTGAGGCTTTTTCCGCAAAATAAAGCTTTGCTGGATGCAGGGTTAAGAAGCGGGTTCATTATTGAGCGCAGGTTGGAAGCAGAAGATGATTTCATAGAAATAGTACGCCTTACCCCCTGGTCCGAAGATCGGTGGATGGAAGCGCTGAGCCTGCAAACGGAAGACTCTCAACCTTACAATATCATTGAGCTGGCCATGGATTTTCTGGAAACGTCAGAGGAGCCCACAGGTGGTGCCTTTGATTTTGAGCAAGGGATAGGAGCCATTAGGCAACAAAAATCAGACGAAGATTTTGAATACATGATTTTCATGATTTCAGCCTTGCAAGAACCAATAGCAGCGCAGGGGCTGGCACTGGCCTATCTCGATAATCAGGTAAATCCGGGCGAAACCTATGTGTACCGGGCAACAACCATCGTTCAGCCGGAAATTTATCAGATAGTTCCAGACCCTTATACCATTGTAGCTTCCCAGGAAGCAATTGATTATTCGCAGGAAGTTTATTATTATGAAGCGGATGAAGAGATCAGTTTTATATGGAATGAAAGCGAGTTGCTTTTTGGTTTTGATGTGGAAAGGCGCAACCCGGGTGAAACAGAATTTGTGCAAATCAATGATGCACCTATTCATACATTGAGGCATAAAAGGTCTGACGAGCCGGTCCGCCATGGCTATCTTGATGACAACCTGGTGAATTATCAATTATATTCGTATCGCTTTTATGGCCGTAATGTATTTGGAGAGCGCATCCGGTTTGCGGAGGCAGAAGCTATGCCCCGCGACCGAACTCCACCCGAACAACCCCGCATGACCCGTCTTGAGCATGTGGCACCCCGTGAGGTTTTACTGGAATGGGAAATGAACGATCCACCCGCACCAGACCTATTTGCTTTTGTGGTTGCACGTGCTGACCGCCATGACGGGGATTTTCAGCTGATACATCCTGACCCACTTCCCAAAGAAACGCGATCGTTTACCGATACCACCTTTATAGAAGGGCAAATGAATTATTATATCATTCAGGCCGTGGACACTGCTTTTAATATCAGTACTTCTTTATCTTCCGCCGTTACCCTTATTGACACCATACCACCGGCA
>REDJ01000015.1 GCA_007693555.1 Bacteroidota bacterium | reverse complement strand
ATTTATCCTTTGCCCGCAGGCCGTGATAACTCAGCCGCAAATATTCATCTGCCAGTGCATTGATGTCTGTTGGCTCTTTCTGACTTGAGCTGGTTCTGGAATGTTGCAGCATCCCTTTCACAATATCTCCGGCGCGCTTGCCATGGTGGGTGATCTTTTCGAGGTTTTGCTGTATGTCTGTTAAGATTTCTTTTGCCAACATTACCGAAGCTTCGGTACCAACTGCCAACTCTTGATTAGCCTCATCAATCATCTCATTGCTGACTTCCGCAAAGTTGTTCACAAAATTCAGCGGGTTCTGGATCTCGTGTGCAATGCCTGCTGTGAGTTCGCCGAGGGAGGCCATTTTTTCGGATTGGATGAGTTGGGCCTGGGTGGATTTTAATTCATTTAAAGTATTTTGCAATTCCTCTTTTTGTTTACGTAATTCAGCGGTTCGTTCAGCAACCTGAATTTCTAATTTTGCTTTAAGTAATTCAGATTGTTGGAATTCTTTTTCTCGTTCGATCGCTTTCAATTGTTCACGTTCTATGGCTTTACGTTGCTTTCTGTAGATTAACAACATAGCAATAAACCAAATAAAAGAGAAAAAGGCTGCTATACCGAAATATTTTTCCCATTCGCTATGAAAATTGGAATTAATTATTTTGGTTACGTCCTCCAGAAAATTTACAATAACTAGCGGAGTGATAGAGTAGATAAAAGGTTTTACAGGCTTAAATTCAACTTTAGCAAAACTCAAGTAAATTAACCCACCAAGCATTGTATGTGCAATCCAGGGAATTACGTAATTGCTGTAGAAAGAATAAGTGCTAATAATTAATAGTACTATTGAAAGCCCTAATCCGATTAAAAGAAATTTATCTATCTTGGGCAATAAGATTTTGCTTTTCAATATACTCCTGAAGTAACTAAAAACGATAATTAAAATTATTAAATCAAAATTCATAAATAGTAGTGTTAAATTGGTAATACAATGCTAAAAATGGTTTCTTCTTTTTCAATAGTTTCCACTTTCAGCTCACCGCCATGGCTTTTTGTAATAATATCATAACTCAAACTCAAGCCCAGTCCCGTTCCCTGCCCGGTAGGTTTGGTGGTAAAGAATGGCTGGAAGATTTTGTTTTTGATCTCCTCCGGGATGCCGGAGCCGTTATCTTTTACTTTGATTTCAATTTTATCTCCAAGATTTTTGGTGGAGACTGTAACAGTTGGTTTGTACAGTCCCTGAAGGTTTTCAAAACCTCCAGGGTCTTTGTTAACAGGATTCATTTTTTCGTTCAACGCACTTCGACCCCGCTCAGCACAAGCGTAAAATGCATTGTTGATCAAATTCAACAAAACCCTTCCGATATCCTGAGGATTGACAATGATTTTTGGCAACGACGCATCAAATTCAGTTTTGAAATCCGCATTAAAAGATTTGTCTTTTGCCCTCAACCCGTGGTAGGCCAGCCGCAAATATTCATCTGCCAAAGCGTTAATGTCGGTGGGTTCTTTTTGACCCGAGCTTGTTCTGGAATGTTGTAGCATCCCTTTTACAATATCTCCGGCGCGCTTGCCATGATGGTTTATTTTCTCGAGGTTTTGTTCTATGTCATCAGCTATTGCAAAGCCTTCTTCCAAATCTCCTTTTTGAAACTCTTCTTTCATTTCTTTAATCAACTCATTGCTTACTTCCGCAAAGTTGTTCACAAAATTCAGCGGGTTCTGGATCTCGTGGGCAATGCCTGCTGTGAGTTCGCCGAGAGAGGCCATTTTTTCGGATTGGATGAGTTGCGATTGGGTATTCTTTAATTTTAAAAGCGTATCCTCAATTTCCTTTTTCTGATTGAGCAATAAAACATTGGCTTTCTTCTTACCAAAATAGGCAATGAAAGCCCCGGCAATAATTACTAAAGAAAGCGCCAGGCCAATTATCAATGCTACCAGCCGTGTATACATGATCTCATCTTTTGCATCCTGAATTGCCCTGGCGGCAAGTGCCTGTTTTTCAAATTCAAATTTCATTGTCTGCTCTGTGGCTTTCCTGATATTTTCCCTTCTGCTAATGGAATCGGATATTGCGGTAGACATTTTGAACAGTTCCAGGGCTTTTGCATACTCTCCGGTTTTTTCGTAACTTTCGGATAATTGTCTGGTCGACATACCAATGAAGAGGGTATAGATATCGGCATCCCTGATAGCCTCAAGTCCTTTTTCATAAAAGGTAATGGCCTCCCTCCAGCGCCCCTTTGCCCTCAATGCATAACCCATGCTGGAATATGCCTGATGGATGATGAGTGGAACGGTGGATGCATTAGCCCGGGCAATGGCTTTTTGGGAAAGCACGATTGCCTTTTCGGGTTGGCCCAGGTTGACCAGCGCAATAGAGGCTTTGGATAAGCTGGCACCCTCAATTCCCTGATCACCCATTTTATCGCCCAGCTCAGCCGCTTTTATGGCATATTCATAGCTTTCCTGCCATCTTTCTTTATCCGAATATAGACTTGCAAGGTTTGAATATGCATACAATTCAACATTGTTGAGCTGTAATCTTTTTGCAATCTCTATCGACTTCATGAAAGTACTTTCGGCCCTCTCAAAATCACCCATATTGAGGTAGGTGTTGGCCATGTTGACAAGTGTATAGGCCTGTCCCGACTCACCGTTACCCATTTCCTCGTAGAGATTCAGTGCCTTTTGCAGATATAGCAGTGCCATCGGGAAATTGGATTGTTGCTGATAGCCTATGGCAATATTGGAATAGTATACACCCAGCCGTTTATTCCTCCCTGAACGTTCAGTTATTCTGATTGCCTTTTCATAAAAATTGATGGACAAATCATATTTGCTCTGCATACCGTAAAACATTCCCTTATTTGCATATAAAATGGCAAAATCGATTGAATCATTTAAAGGCAGAATGATTTGTTCCAATTGTTTAATCTGTTGCTCTGCAGCCTTAAAATTTCCTTTATAGGAGTAATTATTCAGCAGATTCATCATTATATCAACTTCGCCACGGTAATAATTGATCTTTCGGGCTTCTTCAAGTGTTTCCAGTGCCAGGTTGATTGCTGAATCAATATTGATGCTACTGAGTACAACCAGCTTTTGGACGATCAGTCTTATTCTTCCGGTATCCGTTTCTGCAATTTGTATCAAACTGTCATATTTTGCGATTCTGGGATCTTGTGCTGTAGCTTGCTCCATACACATGATGATCAAAACAAAACCTATGGTACACAGTATTTTTTTCATATTTGGTTGCTTAGGGGTAATAGAATGATAAATGTTGTTCCTTTAGTATCCTCAGCGTCTGGCTTTGTTTCTATCTTCAACTCACCCCCATGCGCCTTCACAATATCATAACTCAAACTCAAGCCCAGTCCCGTTCCCTGCCCGGTAGGTTTGGTG
>REDJ01000046.1 GCA_007693555.1 Bacteroidota bacterium | reverse complement strand
ATTCCCGAATCGCTATCGCTCTCGGGACTTCCGCTTCGCTTCAGCAACCTATCAACCCCTCAAACAGGTGTTTTCTATCGGTAATTATACGCATAAAAAAGCAAGGAATCGCCTATCATTGACGGCAGAATTGTTATTTACCTTTATCCATGAAGAAATCTATTTAAACAGAACTATTTCAAGGATATATTTATGGGTAAATTTTTACGAAACTCCGCAAGGGTAATTCTTATACTTTTCATTTCATCGCTTTCAGCAGGTGAATCTACCCAGATAAAAAAAGAGCATGAACCCGATACCCTCCATCAAAAGGATGGTGAGTCGCAAACTGTTGTAGTTTATCACGGATTTGAGGATGGGATTCCTTTTGGCTGGACACAACAATATCTCAGCAGTCCGGGTGGTATTAATGCCAACTGGGACACTCGCACGGGTGCAGGTTTAATCGGGTCAGGTATGATAGGTGACCCTGATACAGCAGCTGTTGGGAACAAGAATCTCGTGTTTCAGAAACAAGGTGCCGGGTATGTTACACGGTTAATAACAGCACCTATTGACCTTGAATTTATTGTAAACCCCGAGCTTTCTTTTTATCATGCACAAGTAAAATGGGGCGATGATCAGGACTTCCTGGTTATTTACTATCGTTTGGGTGATACAGGAGACTGGGTACCTTTGGCAAGTTATATGTTTGAAGTACCTGAGTGGACTCATCGTACAATTCAACTCACAGACCATGAAACCGACAGGTTTTACCTTGCTTTTGAAGGAATAAGCGGACATGGATCTGGGGTATGTATTGATGAGTTTACAATTACCGAAACGGGATTTATCACCAAAGAACTTAACAATTTTACCACTGACCAGGCATCTCACGATTTTATGCCTTCCGGAAGTACAAATAATCCCATCCTGCAATCAAGGGTAAGAGTAACTGGAAATACAGATTTGCTTTTCCTTGAAGAATATATTGCCCATTCTAAAAACACAGATGACAATGACATTGAGAAGGTAAAACTTTTTTTCACATCGGATGAGTTTTTCCATACAGGAAATTTACTTGCAGAATCCAACGGCTTTATCAATGGCGTTGTTACTTTTAGCAACATAAACCTTGAACTACCTACCGGGTATTCTTACCTGTGGTTAACTTATGATATTGCTGAAGATGCGACACATGGAAATTACGGAGATGCTTATATTCCGGCCGGAGGTATTACTACCAGCGACGGGTATGAGATTTTAGCGGATCATGATCCTCCGGGAAGAAGAGTTATTTATCAAACCATTTTTTACGATGATTTCAGCACCGATAAAAACTGGGTTTTGATTGGAGAATTTGAGCGTGACATTCCTCAGGGACTTGGTGGATCCATTGGCCACCCCGGTGCTTCTTTTGCCTATACAGGAACCAAAGTGCTTGGCTCTGACCTTACAGGTCTGGGAGCATTTCCCGGAGATTATGAGCCTGAACTCGACACTGCAGCTTATGTGGCAATCTCTCCTATTATGGATTGTTATTATTTCAAAGATGTCAGGCTGACTTTTCACAGATGGCTAAATATTGAATATACCGACAAAGCTACAATTGATGTCTCTTTGGATGGTGGTATTACATGGGAGCAAATCTGGATAAACAATCTTGCTATGAATGCGCTTAGCTGGTCTCAGCAAAGTTATTTGCTCAAACCGGCTAACCGGCAACAACAGGTCAGATTCAGATTTACAATTGGCCCTACCGATGCAACCAATAACCACAGCGGCTGGAATATAGATAACCTTGTAGTAACGGGAACATTTGTGGAACATGATGTGGGTATTTCCGAGTGGATAGACCCGCAGGAGGGATGCGGAATGAGTGACAGCGAGATCATTACTGTTCGGGTAAATAACTATGGCTTCCTGCCTGTGGATGAACCTATTGCGCTGGGGTTCTCTCTTGACAACGGGCAAACCTGGCATATGGATACTCTTTACCAGGATATCCCTGTTGAAGGAAACGTGCTTCATACCTTTGAACCCAAAGCAGATTTTTCTACTCCGGGGAGATACAATGTAATCGTAAAACCATTCTGGGAGAAAGATCAGGATGCCGAAAATGATACACTTATACATCCTGTTTTCTCAATACCTGTTATAACACCTCCATATAGCCAGAACTTTATTTCAAATGACGGATTATGGACAGGTTATGGTGAAAATAACTCCTGGGAGTGGGCAACCGTTCTTGGAAGTCACATTGACACTGCATATACAGGCACCAGAGCCTGGGTGACAAATCCCAATGGTGCTTATAATTCTCTCGAGGCTTCATGGCTGGAGAGCCCATGTTTCAATTTCTTAAATGTAGAAAATCCTGTATTGGAATTTTATCTTTATACACATACGCCTGAGGGTATTGACGGAGCAACGCTACAATATTCCCTGGATGAAGGAGATACATGGGATAACCTGAATATACTCTCTGAAGAATTGGCATGGAACTGGTATTCAGATGACGATGAAGTACAAATGCTTGATACACATTTTGGAAGCTCTCACGGATGGCATGGAAATTCAGAAGAATGGAAAAGAGTAAGGGCTGTATTGGAATCCGTTGTTGCAGAGGAAGAAAGAGTCAAGTTCAGAATGCTTTTCGCATCTCAGGATTATGGGGAATCTCATAGCTGGGAAGGAATTGGATTTGATGCAATAAAAATTTATGAATCACCACATGACATTGGTGTAGCTGCTATTCTTGATCCGATTGATGCTTGCGAGCTTAATCACCAGCAAAGTGTAACCATCAGTATCGAAAACTATGGCTTGAATCCTCTGGAGAGTGGAATTGAAATCCCTGTAGGTTTGACTATTGATACGATTCCAACAGTTTATGAATCCTTCATTCTTGAAGAGGACCTTTTACCGGGAAACCTTGTGGAGTATACATTTGATGCATTGTTTGACATGGCTGAGGAAACTACTTACCAGCTTATGGCTTTCACACTCCTGCCGGGTGACAGTGATTTTTACAATCCGGGGGTTTTCAATGATACTCTGAGTACAACGGTAACTGTATTCGGATATCCTGAATTTGTGCTGGGTGATGATATTTACACCACAATGCCGGATACCGTAATTATAGATGCCGGACCCGGTTTTGACTCCTATCTGTGGCAGGATGGCTCTACAGAGCAGACTTTCTATGTATCCTCCATACATTCGGAGTTTTACACGGTATGGGTTACTGATTTTAATGGCTGTACAGTTTCTGACAGCCTGGAAGTTATTACCCGCGACCTTGAGGTTTACACAATAAGTCAGCCTTTGAGTGATTGCGAACTTTCCGATGAAGAATACATTGAAGTACAAATCAGGAACGCAGGGCCCGATGTCTTTCCGCCGGGCACAGAAATACCCGTTCAGGTATTTTACAACATGAGCCTGCTTGATGAGGGAATTATCATTCTTGATAATGACCTGCATCCTGACCAAACCGCAGGAATTGCTTTTGGAAATCCGGTCGATTTTTCAGAAATCGGAGAATATGAATTCCGTATTAAAATGGCATTTACCGATGCGAATCCGCAAAATGACACACTTGACTTCAGCGTATTTGTTCACGGTTATCCGCAACCATGGATTGGAGATACAATTTACAATACAGACCATTCAGCTGTACTACTCGATGCAGGAGAAGAATACATTGCATACCTGTGGCAGGATGGTTCAACAGATCAATTCTTTATTCCTGATAACCCATGGTCAGACTGGTATCATGTTACTGTTACAGATATACATGGTTGCCAGGGAATCGACAGTGTGCACGTAATTACCTACGATATTGAAATCGTTGAGATCGTTGACCTTGAAGAGGCCTGTGAACTTTCGGAAAGCGAACCCATTGTAATAAAATTAATCAATCATGGCCCGGAAACATTCTATCCGGGAAGCCAGTTCCCATTCATAATTGAATACCAGGGAGAGTTTCTCACTGAAGACACCCTTGTGGTTCAAAATGACTGGGAAGCCGGACAGGAGCTGCTTTTTGACTTCAATGCCATCATTAATATGTCTGACCCTCAGACTTATGATTTAAGAATCTATCAACGTTTCAGAGATGCAAATACATCTAACGACACACTCGACTTTTCAGTGATAGTACACGGTTTTCCGGATATCTATTTACCCACTTATATTACTACCGACTTCCCTGAAACCGTAATACTGGAACCCGGTGCAGGCTACACTTCCTATCTGTGGCAGGATGGCAGCACTGAGGAGGTATTTCATGTAGAAACCTGGGGAGATTACTGGGTTGAAGTTGAAAATATCTTTGGATGTGTTGCCCTTGCTGAAACACAGGTTTTACCGGAGTTATTCGACCTGGCATTACACGATGCATCTTTGTCAGATATCATTTGCGCAAGCGGCGAGGAACATCCGGTACGTGTATGGGTGAAAAATACCGGTAATTCTCAGATTCTGCCGGGAACACAGCTTACCCTCACTTACAGTTTTGACGGAGGTGCAGAGGTGCAGGAGACTATCACTCTTGACAGTACAATAAGTAAAGATGATATCCGTGAGTTTACTTTCAGTCAGCCTGTTTATCCGCAAAACCCCGGATATGCAACCATAAATGCATCTGTTCATTTTGACGGTGATGAAATACCTGAAAACGACACTTTCGCCGGCGATGTATACATAAATCAGTTGCCGCAACCCGATCTGGGAGGTAACATTTACACACTTGAACCTCTTGGAATGATATTAACTCCGGGTGATTTCTATGAAAGCTACCTGTGGCAGGACGGCTCTCAGGAATCTGAATTCGAAGTTCAATCTCTTAATTCAGCAATGTATAGTGTTACAGTAACCGATCTCACCGGCTGTGCCAATACCGACAACATTATGGTTGTTACATACAATCTTGAACTGGATTCTGTAATTGCACCCTTAAGCAATTGTACTCTTTCAGTTGAAGAACCTGTAATTGCCAGAGTACTGAATGAGGGGTATGATGATTTTACGGTCGGAAGCAGTATTTCACTTGGATATTCAATAAATGGCGGCAGTGAAGTTTTTGAAGACTTTACGCTCGGCCAGTTATGGGAGAAAAACACACTTATGGAGTTCACCTTTAATACGCCGGCAGATCTGTCGCAAACAGGAAATTACCTGTTCAGGGTTTTTGTAAATACACCCAACGCAGTCCCTGCAACAGATACACTTCTATCATTTATTGAAGTGGCTGGAATACCTCATGTTGATCTTGGACCGGATATTTATACAAGCCAACTGGATACTGTGGTATTGAATGCGGGTGATGGGTTTGCATCCTACACATGGCAGGACGGTTTCAGCGGACAATTATATCCGGTTACCAGCTTTGGTTGGAAATGGGTTTTTGTAACGGATAATTACGGATGTTTAGGTTCAGATACCATCTTTGTCGGGTTTTATACCTATGTGGATGATCTGAAGCCAGAACTGGCATCAAAGATTTACCCGAATCCATCATCCGGAATCTTCTCCATTGAATTGAATTCTGATATTGTCATTGAATATCTTAACTGGGAAATAACCGATATCAGAGGCAACATGGTTCAGGGAGGAAAATTCTTCACCGACGGTATATCAAGAGAAACCCTCAATGTTTCTTTTCTGCAGCCGGGTGTTTACCTGCTTCATCTCAGATACAGAAATAATATAAATACGCATAAAATTACTATTATACGATAATCAACTGAATTGCCCTCACACTTACTGAAACATTAAAACCAAATTACCCATAGCAATAGTTTTATGTAGCTTTCTTCAGATTTCAGAAACATTGTGTGAGAAAAAGACCGGAGAAATCCGGTCTTTTTTCGGCTTATGAAAACTTTACAGGTATTTTTTAAATAACTTTACAGCATTATTTTTACAGCAACTTTTCAATACGAAATAAATACAATTAAAAGCTTCATTATTCAGAAAATCTGATATTTACAGAAATCGTAAGACAACAAATAAATCAATCACCAATGAAAAATATAAAGTCGATTCCACTATTATTGATATTGCTAATACTGATATTTGCAGGTTGTAAGAGAGAAGCACCTGTTATCAACCTCGAGCAGGTCAAAAACCGTGAAGCTCAAAAAATAATTGCACCAGGTATGGGTACCATCGGAATTATTCATGATAATGAGATTTTTGTTTATTTTTTAAACGAAAGCCATAACTGGATACTTGACAAAGTTTCTCAATTTGTGATACCTGAGAAAAGTGAGGGAGTGCTTGCTCTTGGGATGGGATTTATAGGGGTATTGGAAGACCAGGTAATGAACTTTTACTTTTTAAATGCACAAAACCAATGGACACTTGATGAACAGGTTATGTTTGTATTACCGGCAAAATATGAAAAAGTCTCGGTTATGAGAATACCATGGGATGTGGGTCAGATTGTCATTGAGGAAAAACCCGGTGTTTTAAACTTTTATTACCTGGATGAATTTGGCAGGTGGATGAGAGATGAAACTGCATCATTCGAAGTTCCTGGCAAAATTGATGATTATTTCATGCTGGGTTCTATGGAAATTGGTATCATAAGTGAGAATAAACTTGGTGTATATCGGCTTACAGAAACGGGGGAATGGCTGCTCATCGATGATGCTGTGCTTATACTACCTGAAAACACCCTTGCAGTTATGGCATTTGAACCAGGGATTATGGCTGTTCTTAACGATAACAAAATGCTACAGTTTTACGATTTGGACCCTTTGGAAGGGCTTTGGTATATGGATGAAAGCATGAACTTTACTATCCCTGATTTTGATTAATACAAGGATTTTGGATGAGTAAATTCTACAATATTCTGAAATCTCTCAAAATCTTTGAGTATATTTTCATGGAATAATCTTAAAAACCTTACTTTTGCAAACCTTTAGAAAGCCTTTTTAAAAAAAGGCTTTATTTTTTTAAGATTTACAACACAGGCAGAAAATAATTCTTATGTGGGAGTTTTTGGTGCGATTCATCCTTCGCTTCAGGCTGGCAATAGTTTTAAGTATTCTTTCCATAACAATATTTATGGCATGGAGTGCCACCAGGCTTGAAATGTCCTATGAACTGGCGCAGATGCTACCTGAATCCGATACAGTATTCAAACAATACAATGAATTCCGCAAGACTTTTGGAGAAGATGGAAATGTGGTATTCCTGGGCATACAGGATGAGAGGCTTTACAGCATTGAACAATTTAACCATTGGCGGCAAACCAAAGATAAAATCAGACAAATCAAGGGTGTTACAGCCGTTGTTGGCATTGAAAATATACCCCAAATCAAACGAGACGATGAAGCCCGAAAGTTCGTTTTCGAACCTGTTTTTAAAAACCCACCCCAATCACAAAAAGAACTTGACAGCCTTATCAATAAAGCATTTGACCTTAGGTTTTATGACAAACTGCTTTTTAATTCTGAAACAGGAACATTACTCACAGCAGTCTCACTGGACAGGGAGCTCTTGAATACCAAAGCCCGAATGGGTTTGATAAATGAAATACATGCTACGGCTTCTGCATTTGAAAAAGAAACAGGAATAAAAGTCTATTACAGCGGACTGCCTTATATCCGCACCCGAACTGCTGAAAAAATAGAATCGGAATTGAAGCTATTCGTGTTTCTGGCTTTGTTTATTGCATCTGTGGCATTACTTGCATTTTTCAGAAGTTTCAAAGCAGCTTTCTTTTCTGTAATAATTGTGGTTATCAGTGTAACATGGGCTTTGGGGTTAATTTCATTGTTAGGTTATGAAATCACTGTGCTTACAGGAATTCTTCCTCCCCTGCTCATCATAATCGGCGTGGAAAATTGTATTTTTTTGTTAAACAAGTACCACCATGAATACCGAAATCATGGCAATAAAATCAGAGCGTTAACCCGAGTTGTGCAACGAATAGGGAAAGCTACAATGCTTACCAATGTAACAACTGCAGTAGGTTTTGCCACTTTCATCATTACCGGTAATAAAATTTTGGTTGAATTTGGCATTGTGGCAGCTATCAATATCCTGTTTGTCTTTTTGCTCACACTCACTTTGGTTCCTATATTTTTCAGCTATTTAGCACCTCCCCGACTCAAGCATATAAGCCATCTTGATAACCAATTGATCCGCAATATCAAAAAAAGAGTTGTAAATACCGTACTTTTTCACAGAACGAGGGTTTATATCATTTTCAGCATACTTTTTATTGTGGGAATATGGGGTATCAGCCGGCTTCACACCTCAGGGAGTGTAGTGGATGATATACCGCAACGTGACCCTATTTATAAAGACCTTCTATTTTTTGAAGAAAATTTCAACGGAATTCTGCCTCTTGAAATAATTATTGAAACTGCCCGCCCCAATGGTGTATTGCAACCGCGCACTCTTGCTTCCATCGAAAGTCTTCAGCAGGAACTGGCTCGCCATCCCGAGCTATCCAGACCTTTATCTGTTGCAGAGGTTATAAAATTTGCCCGGCAGGCATTCTATAATGGTAATCCCGAAATGTATGGCCTGCCCAACAGCCACGAAAGGAATTTTATTATGTCATATCTTCCAGGAGATGCAAGAAGAGGTGAAACTGTTATGAGTGCACTTGCCGACAGTGCTATGCAGAAAACACGGGTAAGTCTGCAAATGGCTAACATCGGCACCCGACAAATACAGCAATTGCAGGATGAAATTCAGCCGGTCATTGACTCATTGTTCAATCCCGAAACTACAAGGGTGTATATGACAGGGGCTAGCGTGGTTTTCCTTAAAGGCTCCGGATACCTGGTGAAAAATCTGCTCACCAGCCTTGTTTTTGCTATTATAATTATCTCCTTGCTTATGGCACTGCTGTTTAATCACTGGAGAATGATTCTGATATCCCTGCTGGCAAATCTTTTCCCTCAACTTCTTACGGCTGCTTTAATGGGATTCCTTGGTGTTCCCATAAAACCCTCCACCATACTTGTTTTCAGCATTGCATTGGGGATTTCAGTGGATAACTCAATACATTTTCTGGCTAAATTCAAACAGGAACTGGCATTTCATAATTCAAACATAAAACACTCTGTTATTACCGCCCTGCGTGAAAGTGGTGTAAGTATGATATACACCTTCGTGGTTTTATTTTTTGGGTTTATCATTTTTACTGCCTCATCTTTTGGAGGTACGCAGGCAATGGGATATCTAATCGCTTTCACATTGCTTGTTGCACTTATGTCAAATCTTTACCTGATGCCTGCAGTTCTGCTTTCACTACATAAAAGGATACTGATAAAAAACTTTTCACAAGAATTGCATTATAAGCAAAGCATTCGTGAAAATAATCATTCTGAGATTGATTCATACGAACTTCAGTCTTATTCTGAGGTTCAGGAAGAAATACCTAAGATCCACAACTGAATATTATCAAATCTGTTTTTTTGCATATATATACTGATAATTTTTGTCAGTATATCTAATTATTTTAACTTTACGCACTGACATTCCGGCTTCGGAAATCAATTGTCAGTATTGCATCATAATGATCCGGAAGACTTTCTGAAAGGTAAAATGTTCCGGTTGGTAGTTGATGCTTTTTAATGTTCCTGATAATATTAAAAAAACTAAATAATAAAATGAAAGGAATCATACTTGCCGGAGGCTCCGGAACCAGGCTCTACCCCATTACCCTTGCCATAAGCAAGCAACTCATGCCTGTATATGATAAGCCCATGATATATTACCCGTTGTCAGTACTTATGATGGCAGGCATAAGGGAAATCCTTATAATATCTACCCCACATGACTTGCCCCACTTCAAAAGATTATTAGGTGATGGCAGCAGAATCGGATGCAACTTTCAGTATGCAGAACAAGCGGTTCCCAATGGACTTGCCCAGGCATTTGTCATAGGGAAGGATTTTATTGGAGATGACAAGGTAGCACTGATACTGGGTGATAATATATTTTACAGCAATGGTCTTCTAAAACTTCTGCAGGAAAATAATGACCCTGACGGAGGTGTAGTTTTTGCTTATCATGTTTCGGATCCCTGGCGCTATGGAGTTGTAGAGTTTGATGAAAAACACAAAGCCGTCTCCATTGAAGAAAAACCTGAAAAACCCAAATCCAATTATGCAGTTCCGGGTTTATATTTTTATGAGAACTCGGTTGTGGAAGTTGCAGCTTCTTTAAAACCCAGCAAAAGAGGAGAGTATGAAATTACCGATGTAAACAAACATTATCTTAATCAGGGTAGGCTAAAAGTAGGGATTCTTAATCGTGGAACAGCCTGGCTGGATACAGGCACTTTTGATTCACTTATCCAGGCGGGGCAGTTTGTGCAGGTAATTGAAGAACGGCAGGGCTTGAAAATCGGATGCATTGAGGAAGTTGCTTACCGGATGAATTTTATTGATAAAGCTCAGCTTGAAAAAATTGCCAGCCCTCTTCTTAACAGTGGCTATGGACAATACCTGCTGCATATTATGAATGAGGGACAAATGAAATTCTGAATGTAATGGATTAATTTTATATCATTGGTATATGGGAAAAAGGAAAAGGATACTAATCACAGGTGGTGCAGGATTTATCGGGAGCTGCCTTGCTGAAAAACTCATTGATGACCCTGAAAATTTTGTTGTAATTGCAGACGACCTTTCTACAGGAGAAATAAATAAACTACCCGACCCATCAAAAGATAACTGGAAGTTTATCAAATGCGATGTGAACAATTACAGAGACATTGCAGAAGTAATGCTTGCCAATCATTTTGATTATGTATTTCATTATGCTGCTTTTGTAGGAGTGCAACAAACACAGGCAAACCCAAATAAAGTTTTGCATGATATCAAAGGAATAGATAATATTTTTAATCTTTCTAAGAATCTTTCAGTAAAAAGGGTTTTCTTTGCGTCCTCTTCGGAAGTTTACGGCGAACCTATTGATCTCCCTCAAAATGAGGAAACCACACCATTAAACTCAAGGATACCTTATGCTGTAGTAAAAAACGTAGGTGAGGCTTATCTGCGGTCCTTTCAGAAGGAGTATAATATGGATTATACTATTTTTCGTTTTTTCAATACCTACGGACCCAGGCAAAGTGTTGATTTTGTAATGTCAAGGTTTATTGAAATGGCACTCAACAATAAGCCCATAACAATATATGGTTCGGGAGACCAGAAAAGAACCTTTTGCTATATAGATGACAATATTGAAGCAACTTCCAATGCCTTTAAAGAGAATTTATACATTAATGATGTGGTAAATATTGGTTCTGACAATGAAATCAGTATTCTCGACCTGGCAAAGCATGTAATCAAACTTACCGGTTCTGCTTCAAAAATCAAGTTCCTGCCTCCCTTGCCCGAAGGTGATATGTTCAGAAGATTTCCGGACATTTCAAAAATGAAAAACCTGCTCAGGAGAGATTTGATTACCCTGGAAGAGGGAATAAAAAAGATATTGGCTGACACAAGTTTTATAATTCAGAATGAAAAATAATAATATTACAGAAAAATTCAACTTTCTTTTAAAAAAAGGGTTATCATAAACAAAAACTAAAAAAAAGCATACCATGTCATCAAAAATCAAAGAATATACCCGGCAAATCAATCAGTATATTGATGATATCAAATTGGTAAAGCAACCTCAGGAGTTGTATTTACCTGTAGACTATTGCCTCAGTAACGGTGGAAAAAGAGTCAGACCATTGATGGCTTTACTTGCATGTGATATGTTCGACGGAAACATTTCAGACGTTATTGGCCCTGCAGTGGGCATGGAAATCTTCCACAATTTCACTCTTATGCACGATGATATTATGGATCAGGCACCTTTGAGGCGGGGGAAGCCTTCCGTTTACAAAAAGTGGAATGCCAATACTGCAATTCTATCAGGGGATGTTATGTTTGCAATGGCTATACAACACATTGCCATGTGCCCTGAGAAACATTTGAAAACAATTCTGGATTTGTTTAACAAAACTGTTATTGAAGTATGTGAAGGACAGCAATTTGATATGACTTTTGAAAGCCTTGATAAAGTTACGGAAGAAGAGTATATCAACATGATTAGGTTGAAAACTGCCGTACTTCCTGCAGCCTGCTTGAAAACAGGTGCCATCATAGCCGGGGCAAGCTCCCACGAAGCCAAACAGCTTTACAGATTTGGTGAAAGCGTGGGTATTGCCTTTCAAATCATGGATGACTGGCTCGATATTTTTGGTGATGAAGAATCCTTTGGTAAAAAAACAGGAGGCGATATCATTGCCAACAAAAAAACATGGCTCTATATCAAGGCATTTGAAATGGCTGACGAAACTCAGCTGCGCGACCTCCGGAATGCATTTACCAACCGCATTTATAATCCGGAGGAGAAAATCAGCATCGTGAAAAATGTTTACCTCAAGCTTAAACTCGACCAACTGGCTTTGAAAAAAATGGAAGAGTTTAATAAAAAAGCATATGGTCATTTAAACAAAATAGAACTTCCCGAAGAAAAAAAGAAAGACCTGAAAACCCTTGCTGAAAAGCTTATCGACCGAAAAATATAACAAATATCCACCCATGCAAGAAAAATTTCCAACCCAGGTTTATTCCGAAATAGGAGAACTGGAAGGGGTAATTATTCATTCACCCGGGCCCGAAGTAGAAAATATGACACCCCAAAATGCCGAAAGAGCATTGTATAGCGATATCCTCAATCTTTCGGTAGCCTCGCGTGAATTCAATCAACTTAAAGGGGTACTGGAAAAAGTAACACGTACTTTCGAGGTAAAAGACCTGCTTGCTGATATCCTGAAAAATGAGAAGGTGAAAGAAAGCCTGATAAATAAAATCTGCAAAAATGAGCTGGCAGAATGCATCAAACCATACCTCATTTCTTTGAGCGAAAAACAACTGGCAATTCAACTCATCGAAGGTGTGCAGATGCAAAAGAAAACACTCACAAGTTTTTTGAGCAAAGAGAGATACTCTCTGCCACCATTGCATAATTTCTTTTATACCCGCGATGCAGCCATTTCTATTTACGACAATGTTTTTATCGGTAAGATGAAATCACCGGTAAGACTTCGTGAAAGCCTCATCATGGAAGCTATTTTTGATTTCCATCCTTCTTTCAGCACCAAAACATTAAACCCGGCAACAATATCTGATGAGCCTTCCAATATCAGCATTGAAGGAGGTGATGTACTCGTAGCCAGGCATGACATAGTTATGGTGGGAATTGGCCCAAGAACTACCCCTGAAGGAGTTGACTTTATCCTGCAACAACTTAAGGAAAAAAATGAACATCAGCATATCATTGTACAGGAACTCCCCTATTCACCCGAATCTTTTATTCATCTTGATATGGTTTTCACTATGATTGATATGGATAAATGCATACTTTACGACCCTGTGGTTATGAAAATGAACAAGTACCAGACTGTCCATATTTATGCAGCCGGCGGTGAAGTAAAAATTATCAGGGAGGAAGAAAACCTGCCTACAGCCTTAAGAAATCTTGGCATGGATATGAAACCTATTTTCTGTGGAGGCAGCAGCGACCCCTGGTTTCAGGAAAGGGAACAATGGCATAGCGGAGCTAATTTCTTTGCTATTGGCCCGGGTAAAATAATCGGATATGCCCGCAATTCCAAAACCCTGGAAGAATTAAATAAAAACGGAATGGAGATTATAAAAGCTTCAGATGTGATTAAGGGAAAGGTTAATCTCAACGATTACGATAAGTATGTTATTACAATAGAAGGTAGCGAGCTGCCCCGTGGAGGTGGTGGCGCCCGTTGTATGACTATGCCCATAAGACGTAAGCATGTGCATTGGTAGAGTTGTTTGGTGATGTGTGACGGGTAATGTGTGATGTGTGATTGGTTGATTAAGCTTCTGCCGGCCAATTCCCCCTTTCAAGGGGGCGAGGGGGATGTTGATAGGTTGATGGGTTGAAAAGTTTGTGGGTAGTGGTAACCAGAGACGAGAGACGAGAGACGAGAGACTGAAAACCAAGACCGAAAAATAGAATCATTGCCGGCCAATTCCCCCTTTCAAGGGGGCAAGGGGGATGTTAAAGGATTGAAAGGTTTCGAGTTATTGAGTAAATGTGTTACAGCAAATTTCGGACTTCCGACTTCTGACTTCCGACTTCCGACTTCTTTTAAAACTTCATCCTCAACTGAATACCACTATTAAAGCTTTTTCTATGCAGCGGGCTGAAACCGTGTCGGTATAATGCTTCGCGGTGTTGAAGGGTTGGATAGCCTTTGTTTCTGCTCCAATGGTATTGGGGAAATTCCTGGTGCTTTTCCTGCATAAACTCATCTCTCCAGGTTTTAGCCAAAACTGATGCTGCTGCAATTGAATAAAACAGACCATCACCTTTTACAATACATTGATGAATAATACCATCATAAGGTTTGAAACGATTCCCATCCACAAGAAGTAATTCAGGTTTGATACTAAGTTTCTCCACAGCCCGGTGCATGGCAAGATAGGATGCATTCAGAATATTCATCTGGTCAATTTCCGTATTATCGGCCATGGCAACAGCCCATGCCAGCGATTCTGTTTCAATGTGGTTTTTTAATTCTTTTCTGCGCCTTTCGGTTAATTTTTTCGAGTCATTGAGATATTGCAATAAATTACGGGATGGTTTATCTGGAAGAATCACCGCTGCTGCAAATACAGGACCGGCCAGGCACCCCCTGCCGGCTTCATCTATGCCTGCTTCAATTATCGGTGTCTTGCTGTAAGATATGTGCAATGGTAATTTCATGACCCGTTAGTCATTTTGCGAAATATATTCAGATATCTTTCTTTCTGGGAATGAAAAGAGTAACGTTCTTCAACTGTTTTGCGACCCTCACGTCCGATACGCTTTCTGAGCTCAGCATCATCTATTAAACGGGAAAGAATATCAATCCATTCTTCATGGGTTTTGGCCAAAAAACCATTTTTGCCATCCGAAATAATATCATTGTTTACACCAACAGGCGACATAACAGCAGGTTTGCCCAAAGCCATATACTGCAAGCCTTTAAATCCGCATTTGCCTTGCGACCATTCATCATCAGGCAAAGGCATGATACCAATATCAATTACAGAGAGGTCGCGTATCTCGTTTTCTTTATTCCACTTTATGTTTTCTAAATCCTCAAGTTGACCATTATGAAATTCATCGCTTATTACCCTGAATTTTACTTTATCACCGTATTTTTGTTTTATTTCTCTTAAAACCGGTATGGCAAGTGAGAAATGTTTGATGGTTGTCGAGGAACCTGTCCAGCCAATGCAAACGGGCTTTCCTTTATCACTCTGATAATCATGCAAATAATAATCTGTATCGATGGTGGTGGGAATTACAAAAACATTTGGATTGTACCTTCGGGCATAATTGGCCAGGAACTGATTTCCCACAATACATGCATCGCAAAGCCCGATGATATCTGCTGTTTTTGAAGGTTTTTTCAAAAAAGCAAGATGACGGTTTCCGGTTGAAATATCATTTAACCATATGCTGTCATCAAAATCCAGAATCATCTTTACTCCCTTGTTCCTGATTTTTTTCTCAAACCATGTAATACCCAGCATATGTGCTTCCCTGTATAGAAATACCAGGTCATATTCCTTAATAGTTTTCAAATCCTTCAGTCGCTGCCTCAGGCTTTTTACCAGAAAGCGGGCTTTTGCAAAATATTTTTTGGTTGCATAAAAGATTCTATCATCTTTCTCATTAATCAAATATGATATGTCATATTGAAACCCGTTTGCAGAAAGGTAATCAAGATATTGCTCAAAGCGAAACCGCTGTCCGGGTGAACGACCCGGACGGTGTGCTACGAGAAATAATATTTTTTTTGGGTTTTTCAATGATTACGATGATAGTCAATGGCTTTTACAACCACTTATTAGTGTTTTTTGCTTTGTCAACAACCTGAAACATTTTGCTTTCATTCCAAACGGGTAAGTTTTCCCACGATGATTAAAAAAATCAGAAGGGTAAAAAACAATTCATTCCAGAAAGTTTTCCTGCTTTCCTGGAAAAAGCCGGCCATTATTGCAGCAAGTGGCAGCATGAGCAGTCCCTGGTGGACATGCATCATTTCACCTGCAAAAGGCACTGTTATGGCAGCAATAAAGAAATAAGCCAATAGCACATGATATCTTTTCCTTATCCGTACAGGCTTATCACTTAAGCCACCGAAATATATCCTGAAAATTGCAACCAGGGCTATTATGCCAATTACACCAATGGATGCCCAGGCCAATGG
>REDJ01000050.1 GCA_007693555.1 Bacteroidota bacterium | reverse complement strand
TGTTTCTCCGAAATCCTAACAAAACCTTACTTTCAATTATCAACCATGGCTTTTTAATTATTAAAAACCTTATTTCACAATTACTAGCCTTAGTAGTAATTATAAACAGCCCCCCCATTAACCTTATTACCTTATTAATACCGGAATGTATAAAACCTAATAAACAATAATCCAAAATAAATCATCCCTTCCTGTAACTAATCCTTTCCAATACCACCTGCTTAACATTATCCATATGTATGCGCTCCTGCTTCATGGTATCACGCTCACGGATGGTTACGGTATTATCCTCAAGGGTTTGATGATCGATGGTTAAGCAATAGGGTGTACCAATGGCATCCTGCCTGCGGTAGCGACGGCCGATGGCATCTTTTTCTTCGTAACGGCACATTAAATCATATTTGAGCTTATCCATGAGTTCGCGCGCTTTTTCGGGCAGGCCATCTTTTTTCATCAGTGGTAAAACAGCAGCCTTTACCGGCGCCAGCATCGGCGGCAGGTTTAGCACTACACGCTGAGATCCGTCTTCAAGGGTTTCTTCTTTATAGGCATGGCTGAGCACCGCCAGAAAAGTCCTGTCAAGGCCGATAGAGGTTTCTACAACATAGGGTACATAACTTTCATTGGTTTCGGGGTCGAAATACTGAAGTTTTTTACCTGAAAATTTCTGATGCGCAGCCAAATCAAAATCGGTACGCGAATGTATACCCTCCAGTTCCTTATACCCGAAGGGGAACATAAACTCAATATCAGCAGCTGCATTGGCATAGTGTGCCAGCTTATCATGGTCGTGAAAACGGAAAAGTTCCCCTGGAATTCCCAGCGATTTGTGCCACTTCATTCTCTCTTCTTTCCAGAAGTCATACCATTGTTTTTCTTCTCCGGGACGAACAAAAAACTGCATTTCCATCTGTTCAAACTCACGCATGCGGAAAACAAACTGGCGGGCCACAATTTCATTGCGGAAAGCCTTTCCTATCTGGGCAATGCCAAAGGGAATTTTCATGCGGCCGGTTTTCTGCACATTAAGATAGTTGACAAAAATGCCCTGGGCAGTTTCAGGACGCAAATAAATTAGGTTTGCATCCTCACTCAATGATCCCATTTGAGTCGAAAACATGAGGTTAAACTGCCTTACGTCGGTCCAGTTTCTGGAACCCGATATGGGGCAGGTGATCTCCAGCTCTTCAATCAAGGTTTTTATATCTTTCAAGTCATTTTTATCCAGGGCAGCTACAAAGCGCGTGCGGATAGCATCGATTTTTTCCTGGTTGGCAAGCACGCGGGGGTTGGTTTCGCGAAACATTTTCTCATCAAAGGAATCGCCAAAGCGTTTTGCCGCCTTTTCAACCTCTTTGCCGATTTTTTCCTCAAGTTTGGCCATATGATCTTCGATGAGCACATCGGCACGGTATCTTTTTTTGGAATCTTTGTTGTCAATCAGTGGATCATTAAAGGCATCCACATGCCCCGATGCCTTCCATACGGTGGGATGCATGAAAATGGCAGAATCAATGCCTACAATATTTTCATGATATTGTACCATGGATTTCCACCAGTAATCCTTGATATTGTTTTTCAGGGCACAGCCATTCTGACCATAGTCATAAACAGCACTCAGCCCGTCATATATTTCACTGCTTTGAAAAATAAATCCATACTCCTTGGCATGGGCTATAATTTTTTTGAAAAGATCTTCTCCTTTTAACATAAAATAAAATTTCTACAGGGTAACTATTTTTGGGATTTCGATTGCTTTAAAAGCTTTTCTTTATTTACAACTACTTTAAGGCTTTTGGGAATGATGGAAAAAGTAAAAGGTGATTGACCGAGCGATTCTCCGTCGGCTTCCATAAGTACCGGAATCCTGGGCTCAATAATGATTTGCCTGCCCTGGTGCATTTCCACCTTTTTATGTTTACCGATGGTACCGTTGTATAAACGGCCTACATTGGCAATGACCGACCACTTGCTCATATCTTTGATAATGGTAAGATCAAAGAGCCCATCATCAGTAATTGCGTCAGGTGCCTGCTTCATGCCTCCTCCGTTGAATTGTCCGATTCCCACACTGATACTGAAAATATTGTGCTGCATTTCCAGGTCATCTATGACGATTCGGGCAGGAACAGATTTGAAAGCAAAAAGCGACAGGAAAATATTTTTAACATATACCAGTGCATTCCCTTTGCCTAAATCTTTATCGGCATTGGTTTTTTTGGCAACCAATCCATCAAATCCCAGGCCTACCATATTGATAAAATATCGGGAATTCATACCCGGACCATTTGCGAAATTGACCATACCGGCATCCTGAATGAAGGTGTCTTCTTTTTTTATCAGGGCAATGGATTTATCGTAATCAGCCGGGATATAATATGTACGTCCCCAGTCGTTTCCGGTGCCAACAGAAATAACGGCGATGGTAATGTCAAGGGGATTTACGCATTTTTGCCAGAAAATTCCGTTTACTACTTCGTTGAGTGTGCCATCGCCACCAACGGATATGATTTTTCGATAGCCCTTTTGGATGTATTCTTTGGTAAGGGCAATGGCATGGCCTCTTTTTTCTGTGAAAACAGGATGAAAATCTATCTCATGTTTTTTGAGCAAACCGGAGATTTTCTTCCAGTCTTTCATACACTTTTTTACCCCGGCATTGGGGTTTACTACAGCCAGCCAGCCGGATTCAGTTCCTGTTTTTTCCAATTCTCCCACAAGTTAGTTATTACAAATCAGTGCCTTTGCAAAAGGCCTGGCTGATTTTCAGCGAAGTGCAAAAATACGAAAAAAGCTTTAAGGAGTTACAAGCTTTTTATCAAGCAACAACTGAGCAATCTGAATTGCATTGGTGGCGGCACCTTTACGCAGATTGTCAGCCACAATCCACATGTCCAGTGCGTTATCCCGGGAAATATCCTTGCGTAAACGACCCACAAATACTTCGTCCTTGCCCTCGGCAAACAAGGGCATTGGGTATATATTTTCAGAAACATTATCCTGCAAAATCAGCCCGGGTGTGTTCATGAAAAGATTTTTTATCTCATTCATCTCAAAAGGCTTTTTCATCTCAACATTTACAGCCTCAGAGTGCCCACCTTTGACAGGGATGCGAACCACAGTTGCCGTTATCTCAATGGAATTATCTTCGAGGATTTTACGGGTTTCATTCACCAGCTTCATTTCTTCCGCCGTGTATCCGTTTTCCATGAAATCACCTCCGTGGGGAAAGCAATTGAGATCGATGGGCCAGGGGTAAACCATTTTGGGATTGCGCCCGCTGCGTTCATCTTCCAGTTGCTTTACTGCCTCCACCCCTGTTCCGGTAACCGATTGATAGGTTGAAATGACCAAACGTTTAATACCATATGCTTTGTGCAGAGGATGCAGTGCAACCACCATCTGAATGGTGCTGCAATTGGGATTGGCAATAATTTTTGTATCTGATGAAAGAGTATGGGGGTTTACCTCCGGAACGACCAGCGGTACCTGATTATCCATGCGCCATGCCGATGAATTATCAATTACAAAAGTGCCGGCATCGGCAAATTTTTCTGCCCAGCTTCTGGAAACAGACGCACCTGCAGAGAATATGGCAATATGAGGGCGGGCATCAAGTGCATCCTGTATGCTACACACTTTCCATGTTTTATCCCCAAAACGGATGAGCTTTCCCACTGAACGCTCAGATGCAGCAGGATAAAAATCAGTCACGGGAAAGTTTTGTTCAAGCAGAACCTGTATCATTACCTGGCCAACCAATCCGGTGGCACCTACCAAAGCCAGTTTCATAACTTATGATTTGTAAATTTTGGTTTTCAGTTAATTGACAAAAATAGTATATTTACTTACCATACAAAAATCAAATCCTTTATGGAAAGAAAAATACTTCTTCTGTTTTTGGTTTTCCTCCCTTTTATCGCATCCGGCCAGTTTACGGATGATTTCAGCGACGGAAATTTCACGCAAAATCCCACATGGTTTGGCGATACCGATAAATTTATTGTGGAAGACCAGGTTTTAAGACTCAACGATAACCAGGCGGGTCAGGCCTGGCTTGCCACCGCAAGTTCGGTGATGAATAATACCCAGTGGCAGTTTTGGGTGCGCCTGGCATTTACTCCTTCCAATAATAATCACCCCCGGATCTATCTTACAAGCGATTCGGATGATCTTTCAGGCCCTCTCAATGGCTATTATTTAAGGATAGGGAAGGATGGAGGGGCCAATAAACGCCTGTATTTTTATCGTCAGACTGGCGATACTTCTGTGGAAATTATGGAGGGTGCCACCAATATCGCTACTACAACCAATAACAGGATTCGTATAAAGGCAACAAGAGATGCATCAGGGAACTGGGAGTTCTGGGCTGACCCAACCGGAAACGAATTTTTCATTCCTGAAGGCAGTGTAACTGATAATGAACATACGGCCACACAATGGTTTGGTATCATGTGCAGATATACCATTTCAAATGCTTCAAATTTTTATTTCGATGATTTTTATGTGGGTGATATCATTGAGGATACAACCATTCCTGAAGTTACAGAAATATCCGTTGTGAGTGAAAATACGCTGGAATTGTTTTTTAATAAGGCAGTGGAGCCTGTAAGTGCACAAAATGTAAATAATTATTTCGTTGACAAGGGTATCGGGCCACCTGCCATAGCCATCCGGCCTGAGGAAACCCCTAATAAAGTTATATTGATTTTTGCTCAAAATTTTGTTGAAGAAACTATTTATACCCTTTCGGTTCTGAATATTAAAGATTTTAATGGAAATTCAATGCTTCCGTTCACTTCAGAATTTTTGTGGTATGTGCCAAAAAAGTTTGATGTGGTTTTCAATGAGATTATGGCCAATCCCACTCCTGCGATTGATTTGCCAACTCATGAGTATATTGAACTATATAATACTTCTGCATTTACTATCGATTTAAGTGGATGGACCTTTCAGCATGGCACCACCCAAAGGGTAATAACAGAAGGAATAATAGCACCCGGGGACTATCTTGTGCTTACCAATACTACCGGCTTAAGTGAACTGGCCGATTATGGCAATGTGGTGGCTATACCCGGATTATCTGTTACGGCCCTTACCAATGCAGGCACCATGCTCATACTTTACGACAGGAATATGAATCTGATTTCATGGGTGAATTATACCGATCGCTGGTACGGGGATGCTTCCAAAGCCGACGGTGGGTGGTCACTGGAAAAAATTGATCCTTACAACTTCTGCCAGGCAGCAGAAAACTGGAAAGCCAGCAGAGATCCCAGGGGTGGTACTCCCGGCATTGAGAATTCTGTCAGGGATGAAAATCCCGATATGCAACCACCGGCCTTACTGAGGGCAGGATATGTTAACCCGGGAAGAATTAGCCTGTTTTTCTCAGAAGCCATGGAAGCAGAACTATTGAAGCAACCTGATAATTATTCCGTTAACAATGCAATTGGAAGCCCGCAGCATGTAGTGGTTTATTTTCCGGAAGCCAGGAAAGTGGACCTTATTCTTGCCCAAAATCTTCAGGCAGGTATAATTTACGAAGTTACAGTTTCAAATGCTTTAACCGATTGCGCCGGTAATCCTCTTGAGCATAACAAAGCCCGGGTAGGTATTGCAGAAGTTGCCGACAGCCTTGATATGGTATTGAATGAAATTCTTTTTAACCCTCCCGACAGGGGTGTACGATACGTGGAAATTTACAACCGCTCAGAAAAAATCATTGATCTGAAAAATTATATCTTATCGTCCAAAGATACCATTGATAATGTATTGACGGGTTTAAGAGATATAAGCGAAGAAAGCCGTCTCTTTTTCCCCGAAGATTATATGGTGCTCACCCCGGACCCTGAGATTGTAAAAAGTCAGTATATGACCTATAATCCAATGAATTTCATCCCAATGACATTATCTTCCATGACCAATACCCGGGGTATTGTTGTTCTGGCAAGCAAAGGCCAGCAAATCATAGATATGTTTGTTTATGAGGAAGATATGCATTATCCCTTGCTAACTGATAAAAAGGGCGTTGCACTGGAACGGTTAAATTATCACAGACCTACACAAAGCCGGTCAAACTGGCATTCGGCTGCCCGTAGTGCAGGTTTTGGCACTCCCGGATATAAAAATTCCCAGTTTACCCTTGACCCTGAGGGGCAGCAGGAGGTCTTTGAAGTGTACCCGAGGATATTCTCTCCTGACAACGATGGTCATGATGATGTTTTAAATATCAGCTACAAACTTGATTCGCCGGGTTTTACTGCCAATCTTACCATATACGACAGCCGGGGACGCAGGGTGCGAACCCTCTCACGCAGTGAATTGCTGGCCACAGAGGGAGTCATTACATGGGATGGGAGTACCGATAGTTATCAGAAAGCTGACGTGGGTATTTATATCATCCACATCGAACTTTTCGATCCGCAGGGCAATGTGAGAAATTACAGAAAAACAGCAGTTCTGGCAGCCCGGTTTTAAAAGTTATACTGACATTGCCAATGTAGCAATCCAAATACGGGTTCCTCTGATTTCTTTCAATTGCTGACAACAGGACTCAAGAGTTGAACCTGTGGTAACTACATCATCAACAATCAGAATGTTTTTCCCGCGAAAAGCTTCCGGGTTTTTGATATGAAAAACACTTTCCACATTTTCCCATCTTTTGAAACGGGTTTTACGGGTTTGGGTTTCTGTTTTGTCAATCTTTACAAGGTTGTTGACAATCAGCGGCTTTTTTAATACCTCTTTCATACCGCCTGCAATTACCTCACTTTGATTAAATCCTCGTTTGTGCTTTTTTTTTCTGTGCATTGGTACAGGAACAATAATATCAATTGGCTGCCACATGGGATTGTCTTTTAATTTACCTGCCAGCAATTGTCCCAGATAAACACCTATGTCTTTTTTTCCTTTGTATTTAAAATGATGGATTAAATTTTGTACATTTCCACCCTTTTGAAAATAAAACAATGCAGTTGCCGTTTCAATTTCGACCCGGCCCCAAAAGATATGGGTAAGTGAATTCTCACGCTCCAGGTGAAGATTGGTTAATGGCAAATGAAAATGGCAAAAGCTGCATAAACACTCTTCATTCTTTACAAGGGCTTTTTTGCAGGAATGGCATAGCCTCGGATAAAAAAGTGAAAAGAAATCTTGAATGTATGCCGGCAAGTAGTTCATAACCCTTATTAAATTGTTGATAACAAGATTTATTCATATCAATCATTTATATTAAAAATAGTATAAATTTGCAAACGAATAGGTGTTTTCTACGGGTTTTTATTGAGCAAATCCGAAAACTATTCATTAGGAATGAAAGCTTTTTTACGTATTGCATAAAACACACACCAATATATTATTGTAAATCAATAAATTACCGAATAATCAATGGAAAACAAAGACAACAGCAAACAACAAGCATCAAAATCTAATCAGATGTCAAAAGAGAAAAAAGCCAACGAAAATGTATACAAAAGCACCATAATTATACTGGTTATCCTGATTGGTGTTCTTACATTCATGTTAATAACAAGCCGTCAATCCCTGAAAGAAGTTTCCACAGAAAGGAGCATTGCTACCGAACTGAATCTGGAACTTGAAAAAGAGCTTGACAGCATACTTGCTGAATATACAAGGGTAAAGCAGGGATATGACAGTGTACTGACCAAACAGGATAGCATTATTCAGGCCAATGCTGAAGAAATCAGGCGACTTATAGCTCAACAATCCGACTACCGAAGGATCAGAAGAGACCTTGAGGCATTACAAAGAATAACTCAGAATTATGTTCGCGAAATGGATAGCCTTTATACAGTAAATAAAGTACTCAGAGATGAAAATATTGTAATGCAGCAGGAAATACAAAGATTTACCCGCCAAACCACAGAGCTAGCCCAAACCAAGGAAGAACTGGAAGGTAAGGTGGAGGTTGCCGCTGCTCTGCGGGCTTTTCAGATTACAGCTACCCCAATAAGAATCAGAGGAAGGGGGCGCGAAGAAGAAACTGACCGGGCAAGAAGAACAGATCAGATAAAGGTATGCTTTACTGTGGCAGCCAATCCTGTTGCCAGCACAGGAAATAAAAATGCATATGTAAGAATTGCCGATCCGGCAGGAAATATTCTCAGGGTTAGTGATGACGAGAGATATTCATTTGTGTTTGATGCTGATACTTTACAGTTTACAATGAGAGACCAGTTTAACTATCTGAATATGGATACAGAAGTTTGTATGGACTGGTATGGAACTGAGGAATATGATGAGGGAATGTATCTGGTATCCATTTTTACGGATGAATATCGTTTGGGAGAAACGCAGTTTTCACTCAGATAGAATATACCTTCTGAGGGTTTTGCAGGTATAATTTAATAGTAACAAAATGCTGAAGCTATGGAAAATTCGAACAATGATTATATTTATGAAGTTGAAGAACCACGAAGAAATAATGGAACTGGAATTATAATCTTTCTCTCTGTTTTAGCCCTGCTGCTTGCCATAGCCGGCGCATTATTACTAAGACAAACCCTTAAGGCGAGATTTGAAGCCCAAAATGCAACTCTTTATGCACAGGAAGTAATAGGTGAACGTGATTTGCTTGTGCGCCAACTTGACGATCTGGATGCACGCTATGCCCAGCTTTCCCTTGAACACCAAGAGCTGCAGCGTTTGTTTCGCGAGGAAAGGCGACGGGTAAATCAGCTCAGGTTACAATTGCAGGGAGTTGGCCCCCTGGGAGAAAGAGATGGTGTACCCCTGAAGCAACGTATAGAAGAGTTGGAAGAAAAACTCAGTGAATACGAACATCAGATCGCTATGATGCAGGAAGAACATGAGACGCTATCAATTGAAAATGCACAGATACGCTCAAATCTTGCCCAAACCAATATCCGCAATCAGGAACTGGAAATTGAAAATGAACAGCTGCAGGAAAAAGTGGATTTAGCCTCGCTGCTTACCATTTCCAATGTTGAGGCTCTCCCCTTAAGGGAAAGAAGAAGATCCGATGAAATAACCAACAGAGCAAGAAGAACCGATAAAATCAGCATATGCTTTAATCTGAACAGAAATCTGGTTGCACCCGCCGGAGAATATGATTTCTACATCCGGATTATTGACCCCTTAAATAATGTTTTGATCACATCGCAGGAGAATACAATGACATTTGAAGGTGAAACCATTCAGTATTCAATCAAAAGAACAGTTAATTTCCAGAACATATCCAAGGATGTTTGTGTGGTTTGGGATCAGGAGGAAGGTTTTGAAAGAGGTTATTACAGTGTTATTATATTCTCTCAGGGCAACGAAGTGGGCTATAAGCTGTTTGAATTGGAATAGAAGTTTCTTTTTCCAGTAATATTTCGCTAATTTAAATCAAACCGGAAGCTGATGAGTGCTTCCGGTTTTTTATGGTTCAAAATTATTACTTTTGTGCTTTTCTTGTTTCGGATGAGATTAGTCAGAACAGAAACATGGCTTGAAGAAACATATGTCCTGCACATGCAGAGATTTATCATTTTAAATAACATTTTTTCGAATGAATATATCCTATAACTGGCTTAGAGAATATATTAACACCCATTCATCACCGCAACAAATTGCGGAGTGGTTAACAGCATGCGGGCTTGAAGTAGAAGGTTTGGAAAAAACCGAAAGTGTTAAGGGAGGATTAAGCGGAATGCTTATCGGAGAAGTTTTGACCTGCGGGAAGCATCCTGATGCTGACCGCTTAAGCCTAACCACTGTTGATATCGGGAATGAAGTGGTACCTATAGTTTGTGGTGCACCCAATGTTGCAAAAGGGCAAAAAGTAGTTGTTGCACCGGTCGGAACGACTCTTTACCCAACTTCAGGAGAGAGTTTTCAAATCAAAAAAGTAAAGATACGCGGACAGGAATCCATGGGGATGATATGTGCAGAAGATGAACTTGGTCTTGGCGATAGCCATGAAGGTATTATGGTTCTTGATCAAAATGCAATACCGGGTACTCCGGCTGCCGATTATTTTAAAGTTGAGACAGACTGGCGCATAGAAATCGGCCTCACACCCAACCGCATTGATGCGGCATCACACCTGGGAGTTGCAAGGGATCTTGCAGCAGTGATCAGCCATCTTAAAGCCGGATCTGAGCCGCTCCTGCAAAAACCTGACATCAGCTCTTTCAAAGTGGATGAAAAGAGTTCGGATATTGAAATTATAATTGAAGACCCTGATGCATGTCCGCGTTACGCCGGATTGTGCATTGCAGGTGTTAAAGTAGAAGACTCGCCCGACTGGCTGAAAAACCGGCTAAGGACCATTGGGCTTAAACCCATCAATAACATTGTTGATATTACCAATTTTGTACTGCACGAAACAGGTCAGCCTCTTCATGCTTTTGACTATGACAAGATTACAGGGAATAAGGTAATTGTGAAAAAATCACCCAAAGGAACTCCGTTTTTTACCCTCGATGAAGAAGAGCTGGAACTTACCGGCGAAGATCTCATGATATGCAATACGAAAGATCCTATGTGCATGGGTGGAATCCTGGGAGGAATTCACTCAGGTGTGACAGAAAGCACTACGCATATTTTTCTTGAAAGCGCATACTTCAGTCCTGCTAACATACGCCGGTCATCTAAGCATCATGCCATCAATACGGATGCTTCGTTCCGTTTCGAACGAGGAGCTGATCCGCAAATGACCCTTTTCGCATTAAAACGCGCTGCTTTGCTCATAAAAAAAATTGCCGGCGGAAAAATTACTTCGGAGGTTTTAGATGAGTATCCTGGACCAATCAATCCGGCTCAAGTGAATTTCCGTTATGAAACTGCAGACAACCTCATCGGCAAAACCATTGAACGTGATGTAATTAAAAACATTCTTACTTCCCTGGAAATAAAAATTAAAGAGGAGGCAGAAGATAATCTTATCCTGGAAATTCCTCCTTTTAAAGTTGATGTTACCCGTGAAGCGGATGTGGTGGAGGAAATTCTGAGGATATACGGCTATAACAATGTGGAACTGCCTGAAAGATTGCATTCATCTATTGTTTCCACACCGAAGCCTGATAAGGAAAAGCTGCAGAACATTGCCTCCGACCTGCTCAGCAGCAGGGGATTTGTGGAAATCATGAACAATTCTCTCACCAAGGCCGCCTATTACAATGATGACCTTTTTGATGAGCAAAGCATCGTAAAAATTCTCAACCCCCTGAGCCAGGATTTAGGCGTGATGCGTCGCACTTTGTTTTTTGGTGGGATGGAAACCCTTGCATGGAACCAGAACCGCAAAATTCACGATTTAAAAGTGTATGAGTTTGGTAATGTGTATGAAAAGGAAAAAGTGAAGGAGAAACCCCGTACTGATAAACTTCCCGGGTATCACGAACAGCGCGTTCTGGACATCTTTATGACAGGTCATCTGCAGCCCGAAAGCTGGAAACAACCTCAAAAACCTGTAAGCCTTTTTGATTTAAAGGCTGAAGCTACACATCTGCTTAAACGCATGAACATTCCTCTTGAAGATGCGGACATGGAAGAGCTTCAGGCAGAAGGTTTTCTTGAAACCGGACTGCGATACATGTTAAAAAACCAACTGCTTATGGAATTGGGCGAGGTTTCACGAAAATATTTGAAGTTATTCGATCTGAAGCAGGAAGTTTTTTATGCCACCATCAACTGGGAGTTTGTCCTTCAACTTATTGACCAAAAGCCCATTGTCTTTAAGGAAATTCCCAGGTTCCCCGAAGTACGGCGCGACCTTGCCTTGCTTATTGCAAAAGACGTGCGCTTTGCCCAGATTGAAAAGCTGGCTTACGCAACAGAGCGTAAGCTTTTGAGAAACGTTCGCCTGTTTGACATTTACCTGGACGAAAAAATAGGTAAGGACGTCAAATCCTATGCAGTAAGTTTCACTCTCCAGGACGAAACCAAAACCCTTACCGACAAAGAGATCGACAAGGTGATGGATAAAATTGCCTCGACGCTGAAAAAGGAGCTCAATGCGACAATAAGGTAGGAGAGGTTCTGTCACGAAATCGCCCTGATACAGCTGGGTACAGATTAAATCAGGAGGAAATTCCATTATATTGTTTAGTCCGGGTAGGAGCTTTAGTCCTTGCCAGAAGGGTGGTTGAATAATGGACTGTGAGGGTATGACTTTGGGTCATGCCATCACTAAAATATGAATGGGTATTGAGTTACAAATACAATGATGTTCAAATCGGAATCTTAAATTCCGCTCAGCGATGGGCTGTTCAGAGCGGAAATGCAACCAACCGAAGGGAGCTCAAGTGGATTATTTTTTGTTCAGCTGTTATTATAAAACCCTTTAATGCATGTCGATGCCACAAGATTAACCGATATGCCATAAATGATTTGTATCTTTGTATTTGCCTGTAAAAAAAAGAACTTTAAACAATCAAAAAAATCAATAACCGGAAAAGTAGTAAAATGAAAACCATAACTGTAGAACTCAGGAACAATAATGCTTTAAGGCTTTTAAAAGACCTTGAACGTGCCAATATCATCCGTTTACTGGATAAAGAAGAGGAAAAAGAGAAACCCCGGCTTTCTGCAAGTCTCCGAGGTGCTATAACAAAAGAACGGGCAAATGAACTCAATGATCAAATCAACCAAATGCGCGAAGAATGGAAAGACAGGAGTATTTAGTTGATACGAATGTAGCCATTGATTACATTGGCGAAGTACTGCCCGAAATAGCCATGTCCATGCTGGATAGTATTATTGACGGGCAGTTTTATATTTCTGTCATTAATAAAATTGAACTTCTTGGCTTTGCCGATATAACGGAAAATGAAGAACTAAAATTTAAGGAACTCATTAAAGCCGCCTATGTTATTGATTTAGACGATGATATTGTAAACAATACGATACAAATCAGAAAGCAATACAAGACAAAGCTCCCGGATGCCATAATAGCCGCTACTGCTTTAGTAAACAAACTCACTATTATTTCCCGCAATATAAAAGACTTCGATAAAATTGAAGGGCTGGAAGTTCTGAACCCTTACAATATTTAAAAGCAAAATGCCGGCATGCACCCGGAAGAATTTGCGCAATATTTCTATTTCCAAGCATGGTGCCATGCGCATAATCATGCACCCATCCCCACTGTTTTGGCCGGGCTTGACCTATCCAGGAACCTTTATCAAAGTATAGTCCGGGCCGGACAAAGGCATTGTGCAGGGCTGGTGAGGGCTATGCTACAGTTCATGCCCTCGCTAAAATGAAGATACTATTGGGTGTTGAATTGCAGGTATAATGATGTTTGAACGCAAATACAAACTTACAAAAGGGAGCACAACGAAGTTAATTTGCGTTCAGCGTGGGTAACCAGGTTGGCAGAACAGACCACATTGTCATTCAAAAAGAATGTGAAGATTTTGTGGATGTATGGTGGTGAGTTGCGTTACCCCGTATTTTTTTCTGAAACTCTCAGGAAGTTTACCTTTTCTTTTGGAACTCCATTTGATTTCAAATGCACGAATCTTCTGGTTTCTTTCGATGATCAAATCAATTTCGGCTCCATCATAAGTTCGCCAGAAATAAAAATTGGCCTCCACTCCCTGATTGTTATATTGCTTAACAAACTCGCTGACTATAAAATTTTCCCAAATAATTCCAGTATCAGTACGGTTGGGCAAAGGATTAAAATTTCCTGTCAATGCATTCAGGATTCCATTATCAAAAAAGTAATATTTACTGCTTTTCTTTAATTCATTTCGCAGATTAGAACTGAATGAATTGAGCTGGAAAATAATAAAGCATTTCTGTAATAGGTCCAGATACTTTTCCACCAGAGGACGACTCAACCCAGTAAGATTTGATAGTTCATTGACAGAAACCTGGCTGCCCACTTGAAGGGCAAGTGCTTTGAGTAATTTACGGATACTTGCCGAATCTTTTACTTGTTCAAAGGTCAGCAAATCCTTAAAAAGATAATCTGAAGCAAGCTCCGTGATTTTTTTCTCTTTTTGCCAATGCTCCATATTGATCACTCCCGGATAGGAGCCATAAATCAACAGCTCACCAAGGTTTTCAAGTACCTGGAGCCAGCCGTCCGATTCCCTGAGCTCATCCACAGACAATGGATACAAGCTAAATTTCAGATTCCTGCCGGTGAGGGGTTCGGTGATTTGGGTAGAAAGTTCAAAACTACTTGAACCTGTTGCAATAATTTTGTATTGGGGAAGCTCATCGTAAATGGTTTTCAGAATAGATCCAATATTTTCAAGAGTTTGGGCCTCGTCAAGGGCGATAATTTTGTTGGAACCCAATAGTGTTTTTAGTGCGCCCAATTCCCGGCTTTCTAGAATGGGAGCAACCGATGTGTTTTCGCAATTGATTAGCAAACTGTCAGGAAAGTCTTTCAACAATTCGCTCACCAGGGTAGTTTTTCCCACTTGCCTGGCACCGTAGAGAATCATTATCTCTTTGGAAGACATCCATTTACGTAAAATATTCTCTATTTGACGCTTATACATAAACTATAGGTTTTGTGTTGAAAACAGCAGTAAAGCAAAATTAAGCCTAAAATTGCATTAAATCTATAATAAAAAGGCTTAAAATTGCAATTCTATTTTAAAAACAGGGTTGACAGGTTCCAGAATATAATTTTTTACCTGCGAGCTGAAAAGAAGAAGTTGCAGCGATGCAAATGCCCTTTTTAAATTGACTACAGTTCATGCCCTTGCTAAAATGTTGATGCTGTGTTTGTTTTAAATTTTATTTAGCCTGAGGCTGGCGGATGCGTTGTTCCATCAGAGCGGAATTGCAACCGACCGCAGGGAGCTCAACGAAGTTAAATTCCGCTCAGCGGGGGTGATAACCGGCATTTACAACGGTAGTCCCTTGTAAAGACGTGCCTGCACGGCACGTCTCCCATGCTTTCCCTGCAATACCCTGTACAGACGCGCATACCGGCGCGTCTCCAGAATTTTAATCCGGAGGTATTTGGATTATTGTAATGGGAAGCGTATTGCGTAAAAAACAATACTGCCTCATTTTTAGTCCGGGCCGGAGCTGAAGTCCGTGCCGGACGGGTGCGTTGTGCAGGGCTGGTGAGGGTATGACTTCAGTTCATGCTCTCGCAAAATGTTGACCATGCAGGAATATTGAGTGGTGAATCAATGGTTGTTGGAAATGCAAAGGGTGAAGGGAATTCAGTGAAGATGATTTCTTCTTAGCGCAAAGCAAGATTTTTAGGGCTATATTATTAGATTAATGTTTTGTATTTTTGTTTATACTATTGCCGTCCAGGTTGATGGTATTAAAAAAGATATTCTTATGGATCCAAATACAGCTGAAATTAAAAATTCTTTGCATAAGCTTATTGCTGAGACCGATGATGAGAATATTCTTAGCAAAGTACAGGCTTATTTTACTACGTTGCAAAGTAAAAATGTAGATTGGTGGGACACTATTTCCGATCAGGAAAAAGAAGCTGTTAACATGGGTTTACAACAGCTTGATAATGGAGAAGGGATACCACATAAAGAAGTAAAACGGAAAGTGGATAAACTGCTTGGCAGAAAATGAAAAAATATTTCATCTATTGGTCTCCATTAGCCGAAGAAACTTATCTAAAAACTCTGGGCCAGATTCTTGATCGTTGGACTATTAATGAAGTCGAAGACTTTGAAGTTAAGGTTGAAGGGCTGATTGAAAAATTGAAAACGCACAAACGACTTTGCCCACTTTCCGAAAAACAAACAAATCTCAGACGCTGTGTTATTTCACCCCAGACTTCAATAGTGTATCGGATAAATGATAATGTTATTGAACTTGTCGCTTTCTTTGATAATAGGGTTGAGCATCAGTATTAATGCTATGTGATTTGTTGAAGTATATCCTTGAATGAATTAGCATTTTTCACCATATCCCCGGGGCGTTGCCCCGGGCTTTGTTGTGGCAGCCTTTCAGGCTGGATGGGGCGGTCCGACCGATTGATCCCTGAAAGGATAATTTCTGCCTGCAGATGGTCCCTGCAGGGTCAAAAAAAATCACTCCGTGATTTTTAAAAACTGCGTCTCCGCGGCTCTGCGAGAGGAAAAAGACAGGCGTTCGTTGCCTGTAAGGGTGCTTTGTTCCATCAGAGCGGAATTGCAACCGACCGCAGGGAGCTCAACGAAGTTAAATTCCGCTCAGCGGGGGTGATAACCGGCATTTACAACGGTAGTCCCTTGTAAAGACGTGCCTGCACGGTCCCATGCTTCCCCTCCGATACCCTGTAGAGACGCGCATGCCGGCGCGTCTCCAA
>REDJ01000069.1 GCA_007693555.1 Bacteroidota bacterium | reverse complement strand
CTGCCATTGACCTTGCAGGTCGTGATGTACTTGAAGCAGTGCAGATGTCAGTTAAGCCCAAGGTTATCAATACCCCACCCGTTGCAGCTGTTGCAAAAGACGGTATTCAGCTTATCGCCAAGGCAAGAGTAACACTCAGAGCCAATATCAAACAACTTGTTGGAGGTGCCGGCGAAGAAACTATTCTGGCAAGGGTTGGTGAAGGTATTGTTACCTCCATCGGTTCTGCAACCAATCACAAACAGGTACTTGAAAACCCCGATAGCATTTCTAAAGTGGTGCTTTCCAAAGGGCTCGACTCCGGTACTGCTTATGAAATCCTTTCAATCGATATTGCCGATATTGATGTAGGGAAAAATATTGGTGCCATGCTGCAGATTGATCAGGCAAATGCCGATAAGAATATCGCACAGGCTAAAGCCGAGGAAAGAAGAGCAATGGCTGTTGCTGCCGAACAGGAAATGAAAGCCAAAGCTCAGGAAGCACGTGCCAAGGTTATTCTGGCCGAAGCTGAAATTCCGAAAGCTATTTCTGAAGCTTTCCGCAGTGGTAATCTGGGTATCATGGATTACTATAAAATTGAAAATGTAAAAGCCGACACCTCAATGAGGGATAGTATCGGTAAAACCCAATCAGGCCAGGGTAAAGGAAAATCCAACGATCAAACCAAGAAATAAAAACGGATAATTGCCCATGGCAAATAAACCCCGGTGTGAATTTTAAAAAAAGTCATGCCGGGGTTTTGGTTTGGAGTTGATTAAACAATGTTAAATCACCGACCGTTATTTTAACCGGGGTTTGCCTTTGAATTTTTTTAACTTAAAATCCCTTTATCTTTGTGGTTTTTAATGCTTATTTAATCATTCATCTTTCATTCACATATTTTGAATTTCATATTTGATCATCCCTGGTGGTTTGTTTTATTATGCTTATTAGCCGGAGCTCTGGTGAGTGCTTTGCTTTATTATAAAAACACATCTGAAAGCTTTAGCTTATGGCAAAAAAGACTGCTTTCAATATTTCGCTTTCTGGTAATAAGCCTGCTATGCTTCTTTTTGCTTTCACCATTGTTAAAAATGCAAATAACAAGGCAACAGGAACCGGTCATACTTTTCTTTCAGGACAATAGCCAGTCTCTGCTCATAGGTAAAGATTCGGCATACATAAAAACTCAGTATATAGAGAAAATAAAATCTGTTAACCGCGAGTTGGAAAGAGACTTTCTGGTTAATAAATACGGATTTGGGGAGCAAGTTGCAGAAAAAGACAGTTTTACTTTTTCGGACCGGCAAACTGACATGTCTGAGATTTTTTCTACTATAGAAGCCCGTTACAGCAACCGCAACATAGGTGCCGTAATTATTGCGGGTGACGGTATCTTTAACCGTGGGCGAAATCCGCTTTACATGAGCAGCGCAGCATTTACGCCTATATACACCATAGCACTGGGAGATACCATCCCGCAGAGAGACCTGCTCATAAACCGGCTCCGGCACAACCGCATTACATATCTGAATAACGTTTTCCCGGTTGAAATTACCGTGGAAGCCCGCCAGGCTTCAGGGCAACAAAGTCGTGTAAGGGTTATACATGAAGAAAATACAGTTTTTGAAAGAAACCTGACTTTTACTTCAGACAACCATTTTGAAACCCTGACTGCCGAGCTTGAGGCAACAGAAACAGGAATAAAAAGATACAGAGTGGAAATTGACCCCATTGAAGATGAAATCACTCTGGCCAACAATCAACAGGAATTCTTTATTGAAGTAATTGACAGCCGTCAGAAAATATTGATCCTTGCAAATTCGCCTCATCCTGATGTAGGAGCTTTAAATATGGCTTTGCAGGATAATGAAAATTATGAAGTGGATGTCTCATTGATTAATGAGTTTGAAGGACAG
Organism: Bacteroidota bacterium; assembly: GCA_007693555.1. GTDB lineage: Bacteria > Bacteroidota > Bacteroidia > Bacteroidales > UBA7960 > SKVR01. Next base: position 51,599 of record REDJ01000069.1, on the reverse strand, counting down.
CTTGAAGAATACAACCTCATCATCTGGCATCAGGTACCTTCATCCCCGCAGCAGGCGCAATCTTTGTTAAGCAGGGCTTCAAGAGAAAACATGGCACAACTGTTTATTGTAGGTTCGCAAAGCAATATAGCTGCATTAAACAGGCAACAGACCGGCATTCAAATTAATCAGCGGGCGGCGGGTTTTAATGACTCACGGGCTGATATCAATGAGACTTTTAACCTGTTTCAGGTAACACCCGATATTCGTAATCTACTCAATCAGTTGCCCCCACTCCGAACTCCATTTGCCAGTTTCAACCTTTCACCGGGTTCACAGGTGTTTGCCTTTCAACGCATAGGAACAGTTTCAACAGAGTATCCCCTGATAGCTTTTACCGAATCCGGTGAAAGAAAAACAGGAATGATCCTCGGCGAGGGAATATGGAGATGGCGACTGGGAAATTTTGCCAGAGAAGGAAATCACAATGCTTTTAATGACCTTGTATCACGAATAGTACAGTACCTGTCGGTGGTGGAAGACAGAAGCTTTTTCAGGCTCAGCACCCGGAATTTTCTTTATGAAAATCAGCCTGTAGTTTTTGAGGCTGAACTGTATAATCGCAGCTATGAGCTGGTGAACGAACCCGAAGTAAACCTGACTATTATCAATGAAGATGGAGTGGAATTTGATTATATTTTTGGCCGCACAACCAATGCATACACGCTAAATGCGGGAGTTTTCCCCGTTGGAGAATATCAATACCGGGCTGAGGTTATCCTGGGTCAGGACACTTATAATGCAGAAGGGTTTTTTACAGTTTCACCACTTAATATTGAAGGGATCAATACAGTTGCAAATCATCAGTTGCTCTTTCAATTGGCCGATAATTCGGGAGGCAAAATGTTTTATCCCGACCAGATTGAAGAACTAGCAAGCGAAATACGTAACCGTGATGACATCAGACCTGTGCTTTACAGCCAGGCTGAATACGAAGACCTGATCAACCTCAGATGGATCTTCTTTTTACTGCTGGCACTATTAACTGTTGAATGGTTTATCAGGAAATATGCAGGAAGCTACTAAAAACGGAGAACGGACAACGGAGAACGGACAACGGAGAACGGAAAATGGAGACCGGAGACAGAAGCTTATGCCGGCCTATTCCCCCTTTGAAGGGGGCAAGGGGGATGTAAAAGCTGATAACTCGTTATTCGATTTTTTGAACTAATTTACCTTTAACAATTATTCATCAACTTATAAACTTATAAACTTATAAACTTATAAACTTATCAACTTATCAACCTATCAACCCCATAACCCAACCAACCATGGCCCAAACCCTCTTCTATATCATCCTTGTAATACTGGCAGCAAATTTTATTTTCGACAGATTGCTTGATTATCTGAATTCAACACGCTGGAGCTATAAGCTTCCCGATGAGCTGAAAGACATTTATGATGAAGAACAATACCGCAAATCCCAAAACTACCAAAAGGAAAACATGCGTCTGGGTTTGATTACCTCTACACTGGGTTTTATTTTGATCATAGTGTTTCTTGTATTCGGAGGATTTGCCTTCCTCGACAATTTCGTGCGTCAATATACTGATAATCCCATATTTATGGCTTTGCTGTTCTTTGGTATCATCGGTTTTGTGAGCGACATTCTCACCACACCCTTCGACCTTTACGATACTTTTGTAATAGAGGAAAAATATGGCTTTAACCGAACCACACCCAGAATCTATCTGCTGGATAAAGTAAAGGGTTGGTTGCTTACACTCCTTATTGGAGGAGGATTGCTGGCTATTATCATCTGGTTTTTTCAGGTTGCCGGCAATTACTTCTGGCTCTATGCCTGGCTCTTCATGACTGCATTTTCCATTTTTATGGCCATGTTTTACAGCACGCTTATCGTACCCATATTCAACAAACAAACGCCCCTGGAGGAGGGTGAATTACGTGAGGCCATAGAGAAGTTTGCACAAAAAGCAGGATTCAAGCTTGATAATATTTTTGTGATTGACGGTTCGAAAAGAAGCTCAAAAGCCAATGCCTATTTCAGCGGACTGGGCAGCAAAAAACGGATTGTATTGTTTGATACCCTCATTGAGAAACATACCACCGATGAACTGGTGGCTGTTCTGGCACATGAAATAGGGCATTACAAGAAAAAACATATTGCTAAAGGCATGGTGATTTCAACCCTTTATTCGGGTGTAATGCTTTATCTGCTCGGTCTTTTTATTAATCGCCCCGAATTATCCCTGGCACTGGGTGTTGAAGATGCAAGTTTTCATATAGGCATCATTGCTTTCGGGTTACTTTACTCCCCTGTAAGTACACTGCTGGGTATTGCAGGAAATAAATTATCGCGCAAACATGAATACGAAGCAGACAGCTTTGCAGCAAAAAACTTCAAACCAGAGCCTCTACAGGAAGCTTTGAAAAAGCTTTCAGTAAACAACCTGAGCAACCTGCGGCCCCATCCGGTTAATGTATTTGTAAATTATTCGCACCCTCCGCTGCTCCAAAGACTGAATCACCTGGAAAAGTTCGGGACTGCTCAATAATGAAATTACGGAAGCCATGGCCAAACCTCTTGCAGAAACCTTACGTCCTCAATCCCTTGATCACTACCTGGGCCAAAAACACCTGGTAGGCGAGAAAGCCGTATTGCGCAAAAGCATTGAAAGCGGCAACATCCCTTCCATGATCCTTTGGGGGCCGCCGGGTACAGGTAAAACAACACTTGCGTTTCTTATTTCGCAGCAACTCGATAAACTGTTCTTTACCCTCAGCGCAATCAACTCCGGAGTAAAAGACGTTAGGGCGGTAATTGAACAGGCCGACAAAGCCGGTGGCGGTGCTATCCTGTTTATTGATGAGATACACCGTTTCAGCAAGTCGCAGCAGGATTCGCTGCTGGGGGCTGTTGAAAAGGGTATCATAACGCTTATTGGCGCTACCACCGAGAACCCATCATTTGAGGTGATCTCTCCCCTGCTCTCACGTTGCCAGGTTTACATTTTAAAGGACCTGGACAAAGCCGACCTGCTGATTTTACTGGAAAAAGCACGGATTTATCTGGAAAAAGAAACCGGGCGCAAAATCCATATCAATGAAAATACTGCCCTATTGCGCGTGAGTGGAGGCGATGCCCGCAAACTGCTCAATGCCATTGAGCTGGTAGTACAATCAGAACCCTCCGACCCCCTGGAAATATCCGACCAGATGGTTCTGGACATTATCCAGCAAAACCTTGCCCTGTATGACAAAGCCGGTGAGATGCATTATGATGTCATTTCTGCTTTTATCAAATCCATCCGCGGCAGCGATCCCAATGCTGCAGTGTATTATCTTGCCCGTATGCTGGAAGGTGGCGAAGACCCTAAATTTATAGCCCGTCGGCTGGTGATTCTTGCTTCGGAAGATATCGGCAATGCCAATCCCAATGCGCTGTTGCTGGCTACCGAAGGATTCCAGGCCGTTACCATGATAGGGATGCCCGAAAGCCGTATCATACTCAGCCAGATAGCCACCTACCTGGCCTGCTCACCCAAAAGCAATGCCGCTTATCTGGCCATCGGCAAAGCCCATAAAACAATACGCGAAACCGGCGACCTTCCTGTGCCGTTGCACCTGAGAAATTCGCCAACAAAGCTTATGAAAGAAATAGGTTACGGAAAAGAGTACAAATATGCCCACGACTTCCCGGGAAATTTTGCTTACCAGGAATTCCTGCCCCAAAAACTCTCAGGCACCCTGTTTTATGAACCCCAGGATAACCCCCGCGAAAAGGAACTCAGAGCCAGAATGAAAGCTTTGTGGAAATCGAAATATGGGTATTAGGGCAATAAAAAAGCCCACGGTTTGAACCGTGAGCTATGATTATCATAATGATTGTTTACAATGATTAATATGTGTTACATTAACCTAGTCTCTGTTAAGTATCCAGATTGTTACACCTGCTAAAGTTATTAAACTGCCCAGTAAAACAACAGCATTAATGCTCCTCTGCACTTTCTTGGCTTTTTTGAGCTGTTTGGACCCAAATCCTTTGTCCTCAATAAAGTTTTCAAGTTTTTTTACTCTTCCTTCTAATTCTTCTCTTAAATCCATAATGTCAATCTTTTAAGGTTAGTATCTTTTAAACTAACATAAATAGGGAAGAATTGTTTGGAATGAATGGTTTGATAAAAATCTATCAAAGGAATAGGAAAAGCCAAACCTGTATAAAGATACGGTATTTTGCTATTTGATTAAGCCCCGCTGGGGCTAAGGTTCAGTCTTCATTGTTCTATTTCACAAGGCTTTACCCTGTGTTGGTGATAGTGCTCCTTTGGAGATAATGTAGGATTGCTCTGACTTTACAGGGCTACTCCCGCTTCTCTGATAGCCTTTCCATAAGAATTTCCCGTAAAACCTGAGGTTGTGGATCAATGGCAAGAATAATACCCTTATCGTCCACAAGCAACTTCCTTCCGCCGCCTGCAACTCCATATTGTAACCAAATATTGTTGCGATCATCAAGTTCAACAAGGTTTAACCATGAGAACCCTTCCATTTCAATCCTGCGAACCATCTCATCAGTATTTCTAAACTCGCGTGCAACCCCAAATATAGTAAAACCCTTATCTTTAAACTCTTCATAAACAGGTATAAGCTCTCTGCTCCCCATAATACAAGGTCCGCACCATGAGGCCCACAGATCTATAACTGCATACTTTCCTTCAATTACCTCGGATAGCTGATGCATATTACCCTTCAGATCAGGGAGCGAAAAATCAATAAATTTGTTACCTACCTGTATCCTTTTGAGAGCCTCCAACATTGATTTTGAAAGCCTTGTGTAGGGATGATCCGGATATTTATTATAAAACTTTTCTGCAAGGTTATTTAAATTCTCAATAGTCAGGCTTTTATGATGGTCAATCCCTTGTGTTAATTGAATAAGCCGCAGATAGCTGTATAATGATAAACTTTCAGCCAGATAGTCAAGCTCCCACTGCATTTGTAAAGCACTTACCGAATCAATCTCATCTACAATTACCCGGCCTTTTTCAGAAACATAGTCACCTGATTCCATCAACTGAACACGCCTGGATGTGTAATATACAGCCTTTTCGTAATTCTCCTCCTCCATCGCTTTCTGATAAGCATCCTGGTATTTTTTGTATTGTTCTGAAAAAAACTCACCGCTCTCAATCAACCGGCCCTGGATTTCGAAAATTGGTTCGAAAAGAGGTTGAAATTTCTCACGGTATTTATTATACATAGCATTTATTTCATTTGTGGCTTCACTGCCCCTGATTTCAGTTTTTTCAAAATCTTCAGATGGATAAAGGCTAAAGTAAATCCTTTCTGAATCGGGCACAAAATAGAAGGTTTGTAATGAACCCCTTGCTAATTGTTCTTCAAAGAAAAGCACATATACTTCAAGCACATCTGCAACAAGTTTATGCTCAAACTTTCCATCAACAAGATTTATTATTACCCTTTCTCCATGATCAAAGTTTTCTGTAGCTTTCATTAAAGCAAGGGTCTGATAAGGTAAGTTAATTAACTCTCCTGTTAAAAGAGTTCTCACTTCCTGTGCTGTGCCAGCAAATGCTGTCAGCATTATTGCGAACAACAAAATCGATTTGATAATTTTCTTCATCGTAAAATAGTTTTTATGGTTTAACAATTAAAGGCTTTGCGAAAGTTTTCAACAGATAAAACAGCAAGATTAAGATTGAACTAACCACTAAAATCCATTTGAACATACCTGCAAATGACGTTGCCCAGGCTACGGGGATAATTTTGTCGGGGTAATTCTGTATCATAATTAGAATCCCGGTGTTTTCCATAAAATCAAATAACACTGCAGTAAAAGGTATTAAATTTATGAATTGGCAGGAGCTATTGCGGGCATCGGCTTTCCTTTTCAATCTGCTTATTGAAAAAGCCAAAAGTGAACCATACACCAAAGGATATATATTATCAACAATTCCTGTAAACACCATTATTCCTTGTCTTCCATATTCGCCGTAGCCGGCCAGAACCGTATAGGCAAATTCAGGAGTAAATCCAAATTGCAAATCTAAAAGCACTTGGTCCTGCAAACCATATAATTTAGCAAAATATGGCATAATGATAGCATTAAAGGAAAGAAACACCGCCAGTAGAAGGAGTAAAACCAGGTTATTTTTACTCTTTTCGTAAAACCATGATGACAAATTACAAAGCAAATCTTTCATTTCTCAGGGTTTATACCACTAATTGTAGTTTAAATGGTGGATGATGCGTTTTAATTCTTCAATTATTTTTTCCAGGTTTCCGAAATATAATTGATGGCTTCCTGGATGTCCATATCGCGTGTACCCGAACCGGTACGAACGTAAAACTTTTTACTGTTCCCTTCCTTAACGTAGATGGGAAAACCCGCGCGGTCAACAATTATCCTGCATACTTCCATCTGGTTATGGGAATGAAAAATTAAACGGATATATTTACAGGCAGCAGTTCCGAGTTTTTCTGACACAGAACTCATTATAAGTTGCTCAAAACCGTCTTTATCTTTTCTTTTTAATGTTTGATAATCATTCTCTAACCCCAGGATAGTGCCATCGTCGCTCACTCCCAGTAATAATGTGCCACCACCGCTATTCATAAAACCGGCAAGGGTTTTCATTACTACTCCTTCCAAAGCTTTGTTTACGATATTTTGCTTTAAATCAAACCGGTACGACGACTTAAACTCCAGAGTATTACTTTCGCCCTGGGCAATTAGTGGAAGTAATCCCTGATTTAATTCACTCAGAAGTTGATTGATTTCAGTGCGTCTCTCTTTAAACCTTGAATAAAAGTGCACAAATAAGGCTACACTGAGAATGCCAAACCCGGAATAATAAATAAACCGGATAGGTGTTCGCAACAATAAAGTATCCAAAAGTTTTCCTAAAATAAACGTAACGGGGCCCCTTGCAGTTCCCCTTTCAATGTATTCAATGTACGAGGCGAACTCTGACAAAGGCAATAAAATAAAAATGCCAAATGCCACACCTGAAATAATTATTCCGGGATATTTTACAACAGGGTTAAATTTCATTTTTCCGATTGAAGTTTATTTATGTAGCAGATTTCTACTGTTTTTCAATTGACATCGCGGATGCAGCGCACGCTGAAACCTGCCCCCTTATCGCCGTAGCCCCTGTCTACACCATAGTAGCCGTGGTACATATACCAACCAAAACCGGCTTCTTCAGATACCTCGGCCGAAGACCAGAACAAACCGTTGGCGCCCTTGGCAACAAACGTACCGCTGGCATGTCGATTGCCTCCGGGCAGGGCGCCGAAACCAACCTTATCCGTACCATAATTCACCGAAAATGTTTCCCAGCGCGGATGTTCCATGGTGTCGTACTCTCCGCCAAATGGCGAACCTACCTGCCGACGCGATTTAAGCTTATTGCCCATTTGTTCACCCACATAATCTGTAAGAAACTGCCAGTCTTCATCATCAGGCATGCGCCATCCGGCAGGGCAAAGACCATCGGGATGGGTTACCGCATACCAGTTATACAAGGCCCCGTAATTTGCTCCGTTTGATGCATCATTGTCGTACCAGGCGTATGCACCCTGCGTGTTTTCGAACCAGGCAGCCATGTTATCACCGGGATAATCGATGGGTTCACCGGAACTGTAGGTTGTGGTTCTCAGGTTTTCGGCCATCCACTGGTAGTTACCGATAATAACCGTGCGGTAGGTATTGCCATCCACATCGTTTACGGGGGTTCCGGGAGTTACTTCCAGCTCTGTGGCGGCATCAATGGCTTCATCTGAAGATTGCCCCCTGTCAGAAGCACACGAAACGGCAAGCAAACCTGCCAGTAAAAAAACGATAAAATAAAGTTGGTTTTTCATAATTATGTAGTTTGGTTAAAATAAAAATCCAATGGTACTTTAATTTAAAACCTTCGGGGTTTTTAATGGAATGGCAAATATAAAATTATCGGGTAGATATTTTATGTTTTTGAGGTGAATATTTAAAGAGTTTGGTTGGAGACAAGTTACTAAAAAGGCTTTTCAGCAATCACCTTAAAAACCTATACCCCACTCCCCATTCAAAATAGTCGGCCAGGGCAAACCAGTGGTGTTTGATGCCAAACATCAACGATATATTGTTTCTGAAATAGTATCTGAACCCCAGCCGACCGGTGAACCAGGGAATTTCATCTGTAGGTCGGTAAATGTAAAACCCGGGATTGAGTACTACGGCCAATGGTTTTTTCTCCAGTTCCAGCACCAGGTGCAGGGCAGACTGAAATGGGAACGGTGGATTATCCTCATCTAAACTACTGTTAAAACGCGGATATGCCCAGGTATCATTATAATAAAACCCTACACCCAAACCTGTATTCAACGCAGGCAAAAGCATGTAGCCGTAATCCAGAATAAGGCTTGATGCGATTATCTGTTTTCCGGTATATTCATCAACCTGCTTAATACCTGATGCAATGGAAATATTGAAGCTTTGTCTGCCCGGACTGTATTGTCTTCGCCCGACTAACATAGCGCCGGAATGGCTGATACCAGTATCCAAATCGAAACCTGCGTGGAAAGCAAGGGTATTGATGCCCTGATTGGGGGCAACAATCAAACCGTTTGAAACATGGTTGAAAGATATGCCTGTTCTGAGCAGCCATTTATCCCTAATCAGAGGGACGTTTCCAGTAAGGGTAATTTGCCCATAGGCATTAAGATGAGAACCCAATGCCCTGTTGAGAGGATTATTTATCGGATGATGCCTTTGGGTAACGTATCCGGGCCCAAAGCCTAGTTTTAGCTGAACCGGAATTCCACGGGTTAAAAGGGGAAACCACATACCCAAATAAGCTGAGTGCACATAACCGTAAACCTCATTATTACCCAGGTTTGAAAAAAAATAACCTATTCCCAAAACCGTATTTTGCAGAGAAATTTCATTTTTATTGAGAAATATGCTACTAATATCCAGGCCAGTAATTCTGTCTTCATTTAAAGCTGCCTGCAGGGTGTAATGTGGTGTCATTCTGCCATGGTTGATATTAAGATTTAACCTAATTACCCCTCTATCATCAGATTGTGAGCCATCGTTAACCGAGAAAAGCGGAAGGCTCAAAAGCAGAAGACTATATAAAACAAAACCTGACTTCAGTATCCGCATAAAAGAGTTTCCAAATGCCATTAAACAAAGTGTTTTTTTTCTTGTTAGTTTATATTGACTACTGATTCATATAATATTATAAACTTAACTAATAAATTTAATATTAACCCATAAGCAAAAATAAAAACGTAAAACATGAAAAAGCTAAAACTATTTACCGCGATGCTTGCAGGTGCTTTTCTGATTGCCTCCTGCGCAGGCCCCAGTGAAAAAGCCGCTGAAATATCTGAAAGACTCGAACCGGGCGAAAGGCCTGAAAATGCAGTGGTTAAAAATATTGATATGGCACGCAGTGCTGTTGCATGGGAAGGTACCAAAGTAACAGGGCGTCATGATGGCACCATTGGTTTGTCATCCGGAGAACTATACATAGTAGATGACCAGATTGTGGGTGGAAACATTGTAATCGATATGACCCAGATTGTGGTACTGGATATTGAAGATCCGGGAACCAATGCACGTTTGCAGGGTCATTTGGAGTCTGACGATTTCTTTTCAGTGGCTACCTATCCCGAAGCCACTTTTGAAATGGCAAACATCGTAAAGCGCGAAGATGCTACTGAAGGTGAACCCAACTACACCATCAGCGGAAACCTTACCATCAAAGGTATTACCCACGGTATCACTTTCCCTGCTCATGTGCATATGGAAGAAGGTGTAATGACCGCCAGGGCTGATTTTGACCTGGATCGTACCATGTGGGATGTAAGATTCGGCAGCGGCCGGTTCTTTGACAATCTGGGTGATAACCTTATTCACGATAACTTTAATATGAAGCTGGATATTGTAGCGGTAAACTAAAGACGGAAGTTAAGGGTCGTTGAGCCTGTCGAAACGACCTGGGTATATTGTCACTTCGACAAGCTCAGTGACCAAAAAAAGCGGGGTTTTAAAACCCCGTTTTTTTTTTCTTTTTATTAGCTTTGGCCCAGTTCGTCTCATTCCGACTCATCAAATTTATCGCCAGAATCTTCATCTGTTCTCCAGGGAAAGTTATACAATCCCATTTCAAGCCTTTCGCGTTTTTCTTCCTCAGTCATATTATCATATTCAGCTTTTTCTTCCATAAATTTCCTTCTCTTTTCTTCCTCAATGGCTTTGAGTTCTGCCATATACTTTGTCTCAATTCTGTTGGTAAGAAAATTATTGGCCACCGAAGGAAACAGCTCCAGTAAAAGTTCTTCTTTTTCATTGGATGCAAGCTTAACACCTCCAAACTCATCCAGTGTCGGATTTTCCTGTTTTTGATAATCTTTAGGATCATAGGTAAACTCTTCGGGTGAACCAGTAATCTTTTTTCTAAACTCAGGATCTATGGGCATGGGGGTTTTTCCATAAAGCCCTTTTACCAGGTTTACAAACTGATTGGATTTATTTGTATACATGGGTTTGCCTGCATTCTCATCCTGAACACAATTTACAGCCTGCACTCCTACTATCTGACTTGTGGGTGTTACCAGTGGCGGACATCCGGCATACAGTCTCACGTTTGGGATAATCTCCAATACCCTGGGAAGTAATTCTTCCAGTTTCAATTGCTTGAGCTGTGCCAGCATATTGGAGTACATTCCTCCGGGTACTTCGGCCAGACGAACATTTTCATTGGGTGGCGGAAAATTAAAATATCTTTCAATTGCCTGAGTTGTTTCGAGTAATTCTCTTTCTTTTTTCTCAACAGCAAGGTCAATTGCCTTATAAAACAGGTCATCCACTTTATGAGGCAACTTTTCTTTCAATAAATCAATATCTCTTGGGAAGATTTTATAGGAGTCAAACTCGTCAAGTTCTTCGCGAATTTTTTTTAGCTCCCGATTAATCGGAGCAATAACCTCAAGGTTTACACCCGTTTCAATACTCAGCTTATCGCAAAAGATTTGAATAATTTCAAACGCCGGTGCCCCGGGTCCGCCGGCAAAATTCATGATAGATGTATCAATGATATCTACACCGTTTAAAATAGCCGTAAGAGCAGATGCCAATCCGTAACCGGGAGTGGAATGTGTATGAAAATCGACCGGGATTTTGACCTGTTCCTTCATGAGTTTGATAATGATACCCGATTTCACCGGTGGTATTAATCCGGCCATGTCCTTTATGGTAACCATGTCGGCACCCATGGATTCAAGCTCAACGGCCTTATTTACAAAATACTCAATGGTGAAAATCTTTTGAGGAAGTGGCTTGCCTTTGATTTTTCCCATCAATCTCTCCTTTTTGGAAAAACGCGGATCTACCGTATAACAAACCGTGCAATCGGCAATACCTCCGTTTTCTTTCACATATTTGATAGTTGAGCGTATATTGTTGGTATCATTAAGGGCATCAAAAATCCGCATGATATCAATACCCGATTGAATGGCATTGCGGTTAAAACCTTCAATTACAGAATCAGGATATGGATTGTATCCAAAAAGATTACGTCCGCGTGAAAGAGCTGTGAGCTTTGATGTATCGCCTATGACCGCTTTAATTTTTTCCAGCCTTTCCCATGGATCTTCATTGAGATAACGCATAACTGAATCAGGTACAGCACCACCCCACACTTCCATGGCATAAAAACCTGCTTCGCGGAACAGGGGCAACACTCTGTCAACCTGCTGCTGAGTCATTCGGGTAGCAAAAAGAGATTGCTGACCATCGCGAAGGGTCAGATCCCTGATTTTTATTTCTCGGTTCATATTTATTCCGGTTTTCAGTTCAAAATTCTAATAAGGCAAAGATACAATAATTGATATATTGTTAATGATTTAACAAAATTTTAATAAGACACAAAACCTTTGCCTGATAAGGGAATTCATCTGAAAGGAAGCAGGTTTTAAAATCTTTGTTAAAATGGAAATTCATCCTGATCATGGTCCCTGGGACCTTCATCTTCCGGTAAAGGTGTTGCCAGTTTATGAACCCGGTTACTTTCTACATATATTGCCTTGTAGGGCTCTGTTGGACAGGCATATTCGCAAGCACCGCATCCAATGCACAGGTCGGGTTCAACTTCGGGCAGCCATAATCCATTATATGGAACCATTGTTACGGCTTTGGTAGGACAATGCTCCGAGCATGCGCCGCAATCGGTGCGGTCAACCGTTACAATGCAACTTTCATACATAAATCTTGCAATCCCTATTTGTGTAATTCTTTTGGTGTCGCGGTCAAGCTTTTTTATGGCACCGGTAGGACAAACTTCCGTACATCTTACACAATCGAAATTACAGAAGCTTTTATGATAATCAAGCTTAGGCTGCATAAAGCCTTCCAATCCATAATCAAAAAATGAGGGAACTATTACATTGGTAGGGCAGGCTCCCACACATAAATAACATGCAATGCATTTATTTGTAAAATGATCATAGCCTACTGATCCTGGGGGCAATACAGGAAGACTTGTACCTGTAGGTATCATACCCGGTTCGCTTGCGGCAACCTGTGCTTTGGCAAATTTCTTTAAAACAGGCACACTTAAAAGTCCTCCTGCCATGGTCAGCAGGAATGCACGCTTTCCTCCTTCAACCTTATTTTCAGTGCTTTTTACCGGAATGGCCTTCCTGCTACCCAACATATTTTCATAATACAAACCATTATTTGAACAGCTGTCAAAGCAATTGAAACAACTTATACACCGGCCATGATCTACAACCTTGTTCTTACTGTCAAGACATTCTGCTTTGCAAACCCTTTCACACTTTCCGCAAAAAGTGCAGGCTTCATCCTGAAAAGCAATTCGATATACTGATCTTGAGGATACCAAACCAAGAACAGAACCCACAGGGCACAATGAATTACAGAATAACCTGCCCCTCCATATGCTTAAAACGAATATGACTCCAAAAATTCCTACAGAAACTGCAATTACATCGCGTGGCAGCGATTGTCTCAGCATGGGTGCAAGAATGTATAAATCCATGCGTTCAAGCAAAGCAGAAAGGGTATTAACTCCTTTGGTAAATACAGGTTGAACAAGAGTTACACTGATTTTACCGAAATTGGAATAGGGATCAAGCAGGTTTAACAAAAATAAACTTCCAAATATCCAGAAGAGCAATGTGGCTGATAATATGGAATATCTGAGTATCAGTTTTTTGTTGGGTGTATAAACAAATCTTCTCCTTTTCCTTGATTTGAATTTCCTTGCAATGGCAATGAATATGTCTTGTAAGGTTCCCATGGGGCAAATGGAAGAACAATATACCCTTCCAAAAAGAAATGTCAAAAGCAAAACCACCAAAAAGCCCAGAGAAGATATGGCAAATGTAAGAGCAGTCAATCTCAGAATTGAAGGAAAAAACTGCAGGCGCAGAAAAAATTCGGCTACAGGGTCAATTACTTTTCCGTGAATATTCAGGAAAAATAAAAGTAAGAACGTGAAAATAATAAGAGAAACAACAATCCTGATCTTTCTTAAATGGGTAAGATTCATTTTATTAAACAGATTAAACAGTTTTATAATCAATCAGATGTATGTCTGATTCGCAATTAAATAATAATCCTCTTTTTACTAACCGGATATCAGATATCAGGATTACAATAAGCCATTACATATTTACACGCTGGATATTCAGTTGAGAAAGGTCAAGGCTTCCAATGCCCATTTCCTGGGCAATTCTCATATAGCCCACATTCTGGGGCTGTTCGCCAAAAATCAAAGCACTTGCAGCATCCACAGCAACCACATCAGAAGAAACCAGCAAGCTGTTTTTTCTTACCAGGTCGGCCGTTGATGTTCCTCTTGGACCGTTACGTGTCATAACCAGCATGCCATCCACAATATTCAGGTCGGGTTTGCGATAGAGGCAAAAATCAGCAATACACTGGTGCAGGTCATTGCGATGCCAGAACCTGCGGTCCCAAACTATTCCCATCAAGTTTTTCATGGCAATAGTCAGGGTTGTTGAACTGTGATGCTTGAGTACCGGAACATTGATAAACACATCATTATCCATAATCTGCTCATGAACTTTAGCTTCTGTCAGTCGCACAGCCCCAGGTATAGTAACATCGCGATAGTTGCGTTCAAAGTTTCCCGGAACGATCCTTGCACCTGCATCCCTTGCGGCTGCTTCGATACCGCTGTTACGATAACTGCGCTGCCAGTTATCACATGTGTGGTCAAATACCGTAACCCTGCTGGCTCCGGCTTCCAGACAATGCCTTACCACTGCTGCAACAAGTTCGGGATTTGTATTGGCAGCCCTTTCAGGCACTACATCCCAGCCAATATTAGGCTTTACAATAACTGTTTGCCCCGCCTTAACCCATTGCGACATCCCTCCCATCTCACGCATTGCTCTGTCAAACATAGCCACAAGATTATTTCCCCTTACAGCAACAAGATCATAGTTGCCCTTTACATTATTGGGCCTTAATCCCGCAAAAGCAGGTGTAAGGCTTCCAATGGATGCTGCACCCAATCCGGTTACAGCTCCGTATAAAAAACTTTTTCTTATAAAATCTCTTCTGTCCATAATGAGATATTTTGTTAGATTGATTTTCCTCAGATCCGTATTTACTGACAAAATTAAGATTCCTGAAATAATTTTCTTATTTTTGGAGCGATATATTCATTTTCAGACGCTTATTTAAAGTCATTATAAATTACAAAAAAGAAAACTATGTCAGCAACCGTCAGAACTCTTGCACCAGGCATCACTATCAGAAGTATAGTTTTTGATATTGTGGCTCTTGGCTTCATATTTCTAATGCCTGCTTTTTCACACATGCTTGCTTTTCCGCTCTATTTTATTGAGCCCATGCGTATCATGGTAATACTTGCTATGGTCCACACCCATCGAAACAATGCATACCTGCTGGCTCTGGCATTGCCCCTTTTCTCCTTTGTGATGTCAGGGCATCCCATACTGGTAAAAGCAATAATCATCTCACTGGAGTTAATGATCATGGTGGGGGCCTTTTATCTGCTCAAAAAGTACATACACATTTTTGCAGCCATTTTCAGTGCCATTATACTCAGCAAAGTATTCTATTTTGCAGTAAAGTTCCTTATTCCGCTAAAAGCGATGCAATCCCTCGGATATGGTAGCTTTTTCGAGTTTTCGTTGTGGATACAGTTGGCGACTTCACTGGTTTTAAGTATTTACCTCTGGAGAATGTGGAAAACATCAACCGGAAAATCTTCCACTTGATTTTACCTGGCAAAAGCTTCTGCAAGCCAAACCAAAATTGCAATAATCTGCCAACTTCATGTCTGACAGAAGACAAAACATAGAACATCCCGGGATTATAAATCGCATTGAGGGCAACCGCATATGGGTAAGCATTCAGCCCCAGTCGGCGTGTGGCAACTGTCATTCAAAATCTTATTGCGGTATGGCTGAAGTGGCTGAAAAAATTGTTGAAGTGCAACCGCCTTCTGCTGACAGAGAATTTGAAACGGGTCAACATGTCATGATTTCTCTTAAAAGGTCTTTGGGATACAGAGCCTTGTTTCTGGGATATTTGCTTCCTTTTCTTATCTTAATAATTTCTCTGATCATTTTGCTTTCGGTAACGGAAAATGAAACGATTTCAGCACTTACCTCCATTTTGCTGATGGTTCCTTATTACCTGATTTTATACATTAACAGGGATAAAATCAAGGCATCTTTCCGGTTCTACATTAAGTATTAAAGCTTTTTAATCATCAGATGCTATACAACCTTTAGATTACTTATCAACGAAACTTATTTAAAATTAAGTTGTTAACTATTTAACAACTTGAAATTTAGACAAATTCTAAATTATATTACAACAGATTGTATTCCAAAGGATTTGACAATGCGTTTATTGTCAAAGTTTTGATTTAAAGACAAAACCTATATAAAAGCAGCTTAATTTTAGGTCTCAAATAGGGTCTGATTTGATTATGTTTTCTATTTTTGCGCGGATAACAACTTAGAAAACAAGAATACACCAAATTTTTCATTCACTAACAAAACAAAACCAGGTGAACGAAATTACTCTAATCTCCGTCATTTCTCTGGGCTCATTAGGCACCATAGCCGCAATAATCCTGTATATGGTAGCCCAGAAATTTAAAGTAATCGAAGACCCCCGAATTGATATTGTAGCCGACAAGTTACCAGGTGCAAATTGTGGTGGTTGTGGCTATGCAGGATGCCGGGCACTGGCTGAAGAAATTGTAAGAAAAGAGAGTCTTGACGGCATGAAATGTCCTCCGGGTGGCAATGAAGTAATCAGCGATATTGCTGCAGTGCTTGGCCTTGAAGCAAAAGAAGAGGACCCCACTATTGCAGTTTTGAGATGCTCAGGCAGTCGCGAGAATGCTCCCCCTAAAGTAAAATACGAGGGTGATATAACCTGTGCTTTTTCTCATAGCCTCTTTGCAGGCGAAGGAGGATGTCCCAACGGTTGTCTGGGATATGGTGATTGCGTTGTATCATGCGATTTTGATGCCATGTATATGGAGGAAGAAACCGGTCTGCCGATAATTAAAGACAATTGTGTATCCTGTGGTGCATGCGTAAAAGCTTGTCCGCGTAATATCGTTGAAATAAGGAAAAGAGGTAAAAAGGACCGAAGGATATTTGTTTCCTGTATCAATATTGAAAAAGGTGGTGTTGCCCGCAAAAATTGCAAGGTAGCCTGCATAGGATGTGGAAAATGCGTTAAGGAGTGTAAGTTTGATGCCATTATCTTTGAAAACAACCTGGCATATATCGACTTCAACAAATGCACCCTTTGCCGCAAATGTCCACCGGTTTGCCCAACCGGCGCCATACATGAATTGAATTTTCCACCTCGCAAACCCCGTCCGGAAACCCGGACAGAACCTGCAGAGGCATGATCAGTAATTCATTCTTCTTTGATTTTTATTCATTTTGCAAATCAAAAAAAGGAGACCAAAATTGAAAACGTTTAAACTTGGAGGTGTACATCCACCCGAAAATAAGTTATCGCAAAATGCAGCCATAAAGGTACTTCCCGTGCCTGAAACTGTTACTATTCCAATTTCACAACACCTTGGAGTACCTGCAAAACCAGTGGTTGCTAAAGGCGATAAAGTAAAAGCCGGCCAACTCATTGCAAAAGGTGAAGCTTTTATTTCTGCAAACGTTCATTCTTCTGTAAGTGGCACTGTGCAAAAGATTGACGAAGTAACAGAAACCAGCGGTTATCGCAAAAAGGCTATAATCATCAAAGTTGAAGGTGATGAATGGGAAGAGGGCATTGATTTGAGCACCGACCTGATAAAAAGCATTACGCTTAGCCCCCAGGAAATTGTGAACCGGGTAAATGAAAAGGGAATTGTGGGTATGGGAGGTGCAACCTTTCCATCACATGTCAAGCTCATGGTGCCGCAAGGCAAAAAAGCAGAATTTCTCATCATTAACGGTGTAGAGTGCGAGCCTTATCTGACATCAGACCACAGGCTTATGCTTGAAAAAACTGAAGAAATGCTTGTGGGTATCCAGATTCAAATGAAAGCCCTGGGAGTTGATAAAGCTATTATCGGAATTGAAAACAACAAGCCTGATGCAATCGAGCATGTAGGAGAATTTCTTTCTGATTATCCGGGAATAACGGTAGAGCCTCTGAAGGTGAAATACCCGCAGGGAGGTGAAAAACAACTTATAAAGGCACTTCTAAACCGTGAGGTTCCATCAGGGAAACTCCCCATAGAAGTAGGTTGTGTGGTACATAATGTGGGAACTTCTCTGGCTGTTTATGAAGCTGTTCAAAAAAACAAACCTCTTTTAGAAAGAGTGGTTACCGTTACCGGCCTGAATGTAAAAGAACCGTCAAATTTCATGGTCCGTATCGGAACACCTGTTGCAAACCTCATTGAGGCTGCAGGAGGATTGCCGGAAAATACGGGAAAAATCGTAAATGGCGGCCCGATGATGGGAAAAGCCCTGAATGACATTAACGCTCCTGTAACCAAAGGAACCAGTGGAATTCTATTGTTCCCGGAAAAAGAAGCCCATAGAAGACCCGTCCATAATTGTATACGTTGCGGGCGTTGTGCGAATATTTGCCCAATGGGACTTGAACCTTACCTGCTTGCCGTGTTGGCTGCCAACAAAAAATTTGAAGATTGTGAATATGAGAAGATCATGGATTGCATCGAATGTGGCTCTTGCCTCTATATTTGCCCATCCGGTCGTCCCTTGCTGGATCAGATCAGGATCGGTAAAAATGAAACAGGCAAGCTGATACGTGCAAGACACAAATAACCAGAGTTATATATGATCGTAATCTTAGAAAAAGCATAGCTAAATAAAGACAATTATGAATTTATTAACTGTATCGGGCTCACCCCATGTTTACACAGAGGAATCTGTGAGCAAGATCATGTATGGTGTAGTGCTGTCACTGATACCCGCCGCCCTGGTATCTTTTTATTTTTTCGGGTTGGCAGCTATCCTGGTCACGCTCACGGCCGTGGTGTCGTGTATGTTTTTTGAATTTATCATTCAAAAATACCTGATCAAAGGCCCCATTACCATATTTGATGGCTCGGCGATTATTACCGGAGTGCTTCTCGCATTCATTGTACCGGCCAGTCTGCCATTATGGATGGTGGTAATTGGATCACTGGTATCCATAGGAATGGCTAAAATGACCTTTGGCGGTCTGGGGAAAAATATTTTCAACCCGGCACTGGTAGGCAGGGTATTTCTGATGATATCCTTTCCGGTAGAAATGAATATGTACCCCAAACCGACAGCATTCAGTACCCAGCTAACAGATATTGTAACCGGTCCCACTCCTTTGGCGGTTATGAAAGAGGGTGTTGCACAAGGTGAAAAGGTATCGGATATCATTCCTGAAATTCCTGAATATGTAAACCTGCTTATGGGTAATATGGGGGGCTCTGTAGGGGAAATCTCAGCTATCGCTATTTTACTGGGCGGTATTTATATGCTGATAAAAAAGTATATCACATGGGAAATCCCTACAGCTTACCTTGGGTCTGTTTTTGTACTGGCAGGTGCTTTATGGCTGATTGATCCTGAGTATTACGTAGACCCGCTGTTTCATATGGTTACAGGTGGTTTGATGCTGGGAGCTATATATATGGCAACCGATATGGTCACCAGCCCAATGAGCAGATGGGGTATGATAGTTTATGGGATAGGCTGTGGCTTTCTCACATTGGTTATCAGGATTTTCGGTGCATACCCCGAGGGTGTAGCGTTCGCAATTTTGATCATGAATGCATTTGTTCCTTTAATCAATCGTGGCTTTAAACCCAAACGTTTTGGGGAGGAGGTGAAAAATGGCTAAAAAAGAATCAACATTTCTAAATATGGTAGTAACCCTTTTCCTGGTTACAGCAGCAGCATCCTTTACACTGGCTACCGTATATAATCTTACGGCTGAACCCATTGCACAGGCACGTGAAGCCAAAAGGCAGTTCGCCATAGGGCAGGTAGTGCCTGAATTTGATCACCTGGAAAGCCGGAAGTTTCTTCCTCCCGGAGGAGGAGATTCTCTTGAATTCAATTTTGCATATTTGAATAATGAGCTTGTGGGAGTTGCAGTCAATACATGGACAAACAGGGGTTATTCAGGCAGAATTACAGCAATGGTAGGATTTAAACATGATGGCACAATCATCGATGTTTTTACGCTGAATCATGCAGAAACACCGGGGTTGGGTGATAAAATTGAAAAAGGAAAAAGTGACTGGAGTAATCAATACAGGGGTCTTAACCCTGCAGCAGACAATATCCGTATCCGACAGGATAATGGCCAGATAGATGCAATTACTGCTGCAACAATTACTGCCCGTGCCTTTAGTGATGCCGTTCAAAGAGCTCACGACACTTTTGCTGAAAATGTTATGTCTCAAATTAAAACAGAGGGAGAACCTGTATTATGAAGCAATGGAATAATTTTACCAAAGGATTTATAAAAGACAACCCCGTATTTATACTTCTGCTGGGTTTATGCCCTGCATTGGGAGTAACCACTTCAGCCTTTAACGGCTTTGGAATGGGGCTGGCAACTACGTTTGTTTTATTGGGTTCAAATATTGTGGTATCCATCATAAAAAATGTAATCCCCAATAAGGTCAGGATTCCCTGTTTTATTGTTATCATTGCCTCTTTTGTTACAATAGTGCAATTGACAATGGAAGCATTCCTGCCTGACCTTTTTGATTCGCTGGGGCTGTTTATCCCTCTTATTGTGGTAAACTGCCTTGTTATGGGTCGTGCTGAGGCATTTGCAAGCAAGCAGGATATCTGGAGCTCAATAGTTGATGCAATGGGTATGGGGCTTGGATTCACACTGGCTCTAACCATGCTTGGTGGACTGAGGGAGATTTTGGGCGCTTATTCCATTTTCGGAATACAACTGATACCTGGTGTAACCGACGGTATGCTGGTGTTTGTTCTTGCTCCCGGCGCTTTTATTGGTATGGGTTACCTCATCATACTTTTCAATTACATGAAGAAAAAAACTGCTTAAGCTCATAAACCATGGAATATTTTGCAATAGTAATAGGAGCCATTTTTGTCAATAACATTGTATTGGCCCAGTTTCTGGGAATTTGTCCCTACATTGGCGTTTCTGCCAAGGTTTCCACTTCAGTTGGAATGTCAGGAGCGGTATTATTTGTGATGACACTGGCTACAATAGTAACATTTCTCATTTATAATTATATACTTGAGCCTTTTAATATAACTTATCTGCAAACCATATCTTACATCCTTGTAATTTCTTCGCTTGTGCAGATGGTGGAAATCATGCTCAAGAAAGTGAGTCCTGAGTTGTACCAGGCGCTGGGTATCTTTTTACCTCTTATCACAACCAATTGTGCCATTATGGGTGTAGCCCTGCTAACCATTCAAAATGAATTCAATTTATTGCAGGGTGTAGTATTTGCCATTTCTCATGCAGCAGGATTTGCACTGGCTATCATACTGTTTGCCGGTATAAGAGAACATATGGAACTTATGGATCTGCCCAAAGCCATGCGCGGTGCACCCGCAGCACTGGTGGTTGCCGGTATACTGGCACTGGCATTCATGGGATTTGCAGGGTTGGTATAAAGCTTTATTTCAATTAATTGAAACTTTAAGTCTTCTGTTATTAGATTTAATGTACAATTGAAGTATTTTTGTACTTTCACACAAAAATCAACCTTACATGCCCCTGGACACCATAATAGAACTCGAAAAAATATCTGTTTTTCAGAAAAATCAGCTGGTACTTTCTGATGTAAGTATGAGCATAGAAAGAGGAGAATTTTGCTATCTCATTGGCCGCACAGGAAGCGGAAAAAGCTCATTGATGAAAGTACTTTATGCAGATTTACCTTTGATTGAAGGCAAAGCTCAGGTTGCAGGCTTTAACCTGCATGAATTGCGGGATAAACAAATCCCTTTTCTGAGAAGAAAGATAGGAATTGTATTCCAGGATTTTCAGCTATTAAACGACCGCAGCGTCAGAAACAATCTTTTGTTTGTTATGAATGCAACCGGATGGCGCGATAAAATCGCCATGGAAGAACGACTGGAAGACGTTCTGGAGAAGGTGGATTTGCAAACCAAAGGTTTTAAAATGCCCCACCAGCTATCAGGCGGCGAGCAGCAAAGGGTGGTTATTGCAAGAGCATTAGTCAACGACCCCGATATCATTCTGGCTGATGAGCCCACCGGAAATCTTGACCCTGAAACCAGTCTTGGTATTATGGAGCTGTTGGTTGATATAAGCCGCACAGGAAGAGCTATACTCATGGCAACCCACGATTACACGCTTTTTGAGCAATTTCCAGGGAGAATCTTTCGCTGTGAAAACGGTAAAGTTGTGGACCTAAACCCCGATTATTATATGAATACTTCCAGGGAAGAAGAGGCCAATCTGTAATCCAATCGGGATGAAAAACCCCAATAATTTGAACTCAGGAAAAAAAAGAGTTATCTTGTCAGTCACCAACGATGTTTATGCAGATCATCGTCTACATAAGATGGCACGCACTCTTCATGAATCAGGATTTGATGTTTTGATACTTGGTAAAAAAACAAAACAGGAGGTTACTAAGACAGATTATGCGGTTATAAAGCGACTACCGGTAGTTTTTAAAAAAAGCTTTTTCTTCTATGCAGAATTTAATATAAGGCTGTTTTTTTACCTGCTTTTTTGCCGCGCACATATCCTTACTGCCAATGACCTCGACACATTACCAGCCAATACATTGGTAGCCAAACTGCGCCGAAGAAAACTTGTATATGACAGTCATGAATACTTCACACAAAGTCCCGAAATACTGCACAAGCCCTTTGTGATAAAGTTTTGGTCGTGGCTGGAGAGAATATGTGTAAAACACATATCCCAGGGCATTACAGTAAGTCCGTCAATTGCAAAGGAATACAAAGCTATCTACGGCAAGGAGTTTCATGTAGTAAGAAATGTACCGGAAAGAAACCGAATTACTCCCCATACCGATTTGCCCGATTTTATGCACCATCCCAAATTGATCCTTTACCAGGGAAGTCTCAATCTGGGCAGAGGCCTGGAGATGGCCATTGATGCCATGCAATACCTTGAAGACCATAAATTAGTCATCATTGGAAAGGGAGACATTGAAAAAGAACTGAAGACCCTGGCAGATAGACTAAATCTGGGTCATAAAGTATTTTTTACTGGAAGGGTGAGCTACACAGAATTGCCGGCTTATACCAGAAAGGCATTGATAGGCCTGTCGGTTGAAGAAGCTTTGGGAAAAAATTATGAATATGCTTTACCCAACAAACTTTTTGATTATATACATGCAGAGGTACCGGCTATTGTGACCAATTTGCCGGAAATGAAGGCCATAGTAGAAAAATATAAGGTTGGGAAAATACTTACGAATAATGATGCCCGGGAACTTGCCCGATTGATTTCCGACATGACAGCTGATAAGCAACTTCTGGATGACCTGAAGCAAAACTGCAAAAAAGCTTCTGAAGAACTTTGCTGGGAAGAAGAGTCGGAAATAGTAAAGGAAATCTATGCAAACCTCTGGTCAAACTTTAAACCACCTGACTCTAAAGCTAACAGATTATAAATTTCAACAATTTAAACAACACCGGGTTCCGCTTCTTTTGCTTCTTCCTTTGATTTATATCGTGAAATCCTGATATTAAGATATGCAAAAGTAATGGTCATAAAGGGGCTGATGATATTGAAAAAGCAATAGGGAAGAAATACCAGTGTGGGAACTCCCAGCACAGTTGCCTGTGTTGCCCCGCAGGTATTCCAGGGCACCAGCACTGATGTGACTGTACCGCTGTCTTCCAGTGTACGGCTCAGGTTTTGCGGTTTCAAACCTCTTTCACGGTATGTTTCGGCAAACATGCGGCCCGGAACAACAATACTAAGGTACTGATCACTGGCCGTTACATTGAAAAACATACAAGTGCCGGCCGTTGAAGCTACCAATGAGCCCGTATTATGTGCCAGCTTTATAACCGATTCGGTTATGCGGTGCAATAAACCGCTGGATTCCATAATTCCTCCAAAGATCATGGCACACATAATCAGCCAAACGGTGTTGAGCATACCGCTCATTCCGCCTGTGGACAAAAGACTGTTAACCATTTCATGATCTGTATTTACACTGATATCTGTATACATGGATTTCATAATGGCAATATAAGCTGCCACATGAAATCTGTCATCCATCGCACTTACCTGTTGTATGATCTGAGGTTGAAAAATCAAAGCACAAACAGCACCTGCAATTGTGCCGATGAAAAGTGCGGGTAAGGCCGGTACTTTTCTGATAATCAAAAAGATTACCAGTGCAGGTACCAGAAATAGTATGGGTGAAATATAAAAAGTACCATCAATTGCACTTAATATCGGAGTAATATCATCGTAATCGGAACCGCTGAATGTTCGTAGTCCCATAATCAGAAAAATGATCATGGCAATGGATATGGATGGAATGGTAGTCCAGGCCATATACCTGATATGAGTGAATAAATCAGTGCCTGCCATGGCTGGTGCAAGATTGGTAGTATCACTCAGAGGTGACATCTTATCACCAAAGTAGGCACCTGATATGATGGCCCCTCCGATTGCGCCATCGGGAATACCCAGCGCACGACCTATGCCCAGCAATGCTACTCCCAGGGTTGCCACTGTAGACCACGAACTTCCCGTTGCCAGAGAAACAATTGCACTCACAATACAAGCCGCAAGCAGAAAAATAGTAGGATTTAATATTTGCAGCCCATAATATATCATGGCCGGAACAACACCTCCCAAAAGCCACGTTCCTGCCAAAGCCCCGATCATCAGAAGAATCAATATGGCTGTCATTGCCGAACCGATACTCTTAACAATTCCTGCTCGCAAGTCCAGCCACTTATGCCCGAGACTCATGGCCACAATGGCTGCCACAGATGCTGAAAGTATAAGTACAATCTGGTTGGAACCAAACAAAGAATCATCGCCAAAAATAAAAACGTTGACAGATATAAGACCTGTAAGAAAAATCACCGGAATCAAAGCCTGAAATAAGGTAGGTCGTCTGGTCTTTTTTGCCATATAAAAAGGGAAGTTTTACTTAAGCTGTTTTTCAGTTTATAGAATGAGGGCGTAAAGTAAAGTTATTTTTTCCTATTTCACAAAAAATCTTTACGCATGTATGTCTTCAGTAATTTTTTTCACAATAAGCTTTCCCCCCCCTTATGCAGTAAGATATATTTAGAACACATCTAAATAGATTTATGAGTACTTTTGCGCCATGATAATCATAGAGGATACGCTTATCTCAGATGAGCTTTATACCGAATATTTTATTTGCGACCTGCCTGCCTGTCATGGCGGCTGTTGTGTGCATGGCGATGCCGGTGCTCCCCTTGAGAAAGCAGAAACCAAAATCCTCAATGAAATTTCTGACCGGGTAAAACCTTATATGCGAAGCATAGGCATTGAAACCATAAAAAAATCAGGAAATTTTGTGAAAGATACGGATGGCGAATATACCACTCCCCTGGTAAAAGGTCAGGAATGTGCCTACGTATTTTTTGATGAAAACAATATTGCAAAATGTGCCATTGAAAAAGCCTGGGAAGAAAAAAAGATTGAATTTCAAAAACCGATATCCTGCCATTTATATCCTGTGCGAATCACCAAATACTCCAATTACGAAGCAGTAAATTATCACCGCTGGCCCATTTGTGAACCCGCCCGTAAATTTGGGAAAAAGCAAAATGTGAGGATTTATGAATTTGTAAAAGATTCACTCATAAGAAAATATGGCAAAGACTGGTACAGACAGTTGGATGAGTATGTGAAAATGATGTTGAAAAAAGGATGAAATGTCAAATGTCAAGTGTCAGATGTTTGATGTTAAATGTCGTTACTATATCTTCAACCTATCAACTTATAAACTTATCAACCTATTAACTTATCAACTGCCCTGATTGCTCTTTCAATCCTGGCTATAACTTCTTCCTTTCCGAGCAGCACCATAATCTCCTTCAGATCAGGGCCCATACCGGCACCCACAAGTGACAGCCTGAGAGCTATCATAAGTTTTCCCGCTCCTACCTCATGCTGCTCCATGTAATCGTGAAGAGCTTTGTCTATAGCTTCAACGGTAAATGGTTCAATATTCTTTAAAATATCCACTATCTGATTTAGTATATCAGGTGTATCTTCTTTCCATTTCTTCTGAACTATTTTTTCATCGTAACTATCAGGGGCATTGAAAAAGAAAGCCGATTGTTCCCATATTTCGTGCACGAAGTTTACCCGATCCTTAACCAAAGAAACAATCTTAACTACCTTTTCCATGGGCTCATGAATGCCTTTGTCTTTCAATATCAAATCAAACAAGGCAGCAACTTCTTTATTATCTCTTTTCAAAAGATACTGGTGATTAAACCAAATGGCTTTGGCAGGGTCGAATTTTGAACCTGATTTACCTACTCTTTCCAGCGAAAAAGCTTCAATAAGCTCATCCATGCTGAAAACTTCCTGATCTGTTCCCGGATTCCAGCCAAGTAATGCGAGCATATTTACAAAAGCATCTGCAAAATATCCTGACTCACGATAGCCGGATGAAATTTCCCCACTTTTCGGGTCATTCCACATAAGGGGAAATACCGGAAAGCCCAAACGATCGCCATCACGCTTACTGAGTTTGCCATTTCCATCAGGTTTGAGTAGCAGGGGCAGATGGGCAAACTGTGGCATTTTACTTTCCCAACCCAGGCTACGATATAACAATACATGCAAAGGAAGCGAAGGCAACCACTCCTCTCCTCTTATCACGTGAGAAATTTCCATAAGATAATCATCAACCACATTGGCCAGATGATATGTGGGCATGCCATCGCTTTTGAAAAGCACTTTATCATCAAGCAGAGATGTATTTACTTTAACTGTAACCCTGACAATATCCTGCATAACTACTTCTTCATTCTCCGGCATTTTATATCTCACAACATAAGGTGCACCTGATTCAAGCATGGCAACCGTTTCCACCTTATTGAGTGTTAGTGAATTTTTCATACTTCCCCTTGTGGTAGCGTCATACTGTGCGTTACCCTTTTCTGCTTCAATACGCTTGCGCATTTCATCCAGTTCCTCTGCTGTGTCAAAAGCATAATAAGCATGTCCGCTTTCTATGAGTTGCATAGCATATTGCCGGTAAAGGTCTTTGCGTTCCGATTGCCGATATGGAGCGTGAGGACCCTCTTTACCAGGGCCTTCGTCCCATAGAATACCGCACCATCGAAGCGATTCCATAATATACTCTTCAGCACCTGGTACAAATCGGTTTTGATCTGTATCTTCTATACGGAGCAAAAAATCACCCCCTTGTTTTCTGGCAAATAAAAAATTGTACAACGCTGTACGCACGCCACCCATATGAAGCGGCCCAGTGGGACTTGGAGCAAACCTGACTCTAACCTTCTTGTTTGACATATTTCCTGTATCTGTGAGTTATTGTAAAATAATTTGACAGATTCGTATGAAAACCGATACATCTGAAAAATAATAACAGAGGCAAAGATAAAGGTTTCCTGTTTCTTATTATTTATTTGTTATACAAGAGAAAAATATATTAATTTTAAAAGATTGTAAACCTGCAATGGAATAAAGCGACTTACCAATATGCTTAAATGGATTAAATTTTTTATATCACTTACCTTAACCCTTCTTGTCGTTTTTCTTTTGAATATTCGCATTGGTCAATTACCCCCCTTTGGGAAATTTCTCAATCCTTTTTCAGGTATCTGGCAAAATGCGCTTATTCCCGATATTCCAAAACAGAAAGAAAAAACATTTGATGGTTTAAAAGATCAAGTAAACATAGTGTTCAATAACAGGAGTGTGCCACATATTTTCGCACAAAACGAGCATGACCTGTATTTTGCTGCGGGTTACGTTATGGCTATGCACAGGTTATGGCAAATGGAATTTACCGCTCATGCCGGTCTGGGCAGGATTTCTGAGCTGGTTGGAGAGCAGGCACTGGAGTTTGACAGATATCTTCGAAGAATCGGAATGCATTATGGGGCTGAAAAGATATGGGAATTAATGCAGCAAGACGAACAAATGAAAAGTATTCTTGAGGCCTACACATCAGGAGTAAATGCATGGATATCACAATTAAAGCCTCGTCATTTCCCTTTTGAATACAAACTGCTGGATTATAAGCCTGAACCCTGGACTGAATTGAAAACCTGCGCCCTGGTAATGAATATCAGCCGAACTTTGTCCTTGCACACGCAAGCAGTAAGACTTACTCACATGAAAGCCTTTTGGGGTAAAGATGCTGTATTGGCCCTTTTTCCCGGTTACCATAAAGGTTCAGAACCTATAGTCAGTAGAGGAACCCAATGGGATTTTGACCTGGAACCTCCCGTTCCACCCGCTGAAACGTTTATTCCCCAATTCGTAATGGAAAATCTGTTTGAGGATATTCCCGAAGGCATTGGCAGCAACAATTGGGCAGTTGCTCCGTGGCGCAGTCTTACAGGTAATGCCTTATTTGCCACAGATCCTCATCAACCTCTCAATCTGCCCTCCATGTGGTACGAAATGCAACTTAATGCTCCCGGAATAAATGTGTATGGAGTTACATTTCCCGGATCTCCATTTATTCTCATGGGTTTTAATAAACATTTGTCGTGGGGCAATACAGCAAGCACCAACCTGGTAGTGGATGCCTATGAAATAGAACTGGATGAAAACAAACTGAATTATTTTTATGAAAACCAATGGCATCCACTTACATTGCGAGAAGAGGTAATCAGGATAAGAGGAGGTAAAACTTTTTCAGATACAGTAAAATACACACACCATGGCCCTATTCTTTATCTGGACAATGAAAGACCACTCAATCAGAATATTCCTTCAGTCCATGCAATGCGTTGGACTGCCCTTGAGCCTTCGCCAACTCTCAAAGGATTAAAGATTATGAATACATCAAGTGATGTTTCTGATTTCAGAAAAGGATTGTCTCACATAAGCACACCTCCGCAAAATTATGTATTTGCCTCAACAGAAGGTGATATTGCCATGCAAAACAATGGATTATGGCCTCTTCGCTGGCATGACCAGGGGACATTTATCAATGACGGCCGAAGGTCAATATACGATTGGCAGGATTATATCCCTTTTGAGTATCTTCCTCATGAAATCAATCCGGAGAGAGGATTTGTAAGTTCTGCCAACCAGGTGCACACCGATACACTTTATCCTTTTTTTTATGGTAGAGATTTTTCTGTAAGCACCAGGGGGAAAATCATTAACAATACTCTGGGTAAGCATGAAGAGGCAACCATTGCCGACATGAAAAAACTCCAGTTGAATGCAGATAATTATGAAGCAAACAAATGGCTGCAACTTATACTGGATTCGGTAAATGCATATCTTAAAGAATTTCCCGATGTAAATCTGGAGGAAGGTTTTATGGATGCACTGAGTAGGTTGAATGACTGGAATAAGGTCAATGAAGCCGGAAGTATTGCTACTACCATTTTTATGCAATGGCGCGATAAAGTACGAATAGAATTATGGAAACCATTGATTGGGCCATTGAAAGATTATCCGCATCTGAGGCCCGATCTTGAAATAAGCTTCCTTGTTC
The DNA here is from genome assembly GCA_007693555.1 of Bacteroidota bacterium. Taxonomy (GTDB): domain Bacteria; phylum Bacteroidota; class Bacteroidia; order Bacteroidales; family UBA7960; genus SKVR01. The sequence continues at coordinate 22,365 of REDJ01000069.1, read as the reverse complement.
TTTTTCACCAATCGCCGGTTGAGTATTATGTTTCACTTTCCGGAAATTTACCTGAAACCGGAAAAATTCTCACAAATTCTCTGAATGAGGTAATCAGAAACCTTACACTTGAATATGGCCCGGCAGGTGAGAGATGGCAATGGTGGAAGTTTAACGGGCCTTATCTGACACATTTTCTGAATATTCAGGCGTTGGGAACCAAAAGAATGCCGGTCAGCGGGAGTTCCCTTTCTCCCAATGCCATTCGTAATTCCTACGGACCCTCCTGGAGAATGGTAGCCGAAATGTCTCAGCCTGTCAAAGCCTGGGGTATTTATCCGGGAGGACAAACAGGAAATCCTGCCAGCCCCGGATATAATGAATTTACAGAAGACTGGGCTAAAGGAAACTATTACCCCTTAAAACTTTATGACACTTTTGAGGATGCTGGATCAGAAAACGAAGCAATTCTTCTGCTTAAAACAAAGTGATGATCATGAAATGGATAATTGTCGCAATATCAGCATTGGTTTTTCAATTATTCCTGCCCTGGTGGAGTATTGCTATCGCAGGATTTATCTCCGGTGTCTCGTTTATTCAAAAACCAAGGAAAGCTTTCCTTAACGGATTCTTCGGCATTTTTGCCCTGTGGTCAGCTGTTTCACTTTATATCTATGTTGTAAATGAAGGATTACTTGCCGAAAGACTGGCAGCTTTATTTTCTCTTCCCCACGGTTTATTGGTTGTGCTGCTAACGAGCCTGTTAGGAGGTATTTGCGGAGGTTTATCTGCAATAACGGGAAACTATTTTAAAGCACTTTTTTTAAAGTAAGTTTTTCAGGAAATAACCTATATCGCTTTAAGGTTTTAAGTTAAAATTACTGAACTGCTTAAGGTTTTCAGTAAATTTGATATTAACTATTTACCAAAAATCACGATTATGAAGAGAAATTTACTGTTTATCATTTCAGCCATGATAATTTCCGCTCCATTATCCGCGCAGTGGAGCGATGACCCCATGCAGAACCTGCAGATTTCCAATTTGGATGGAGAACAAACCATAGCTAAAACAGCCTTAAGCCCCAATGGCGATTATTACATAGGATATTTTTCATCTGAAGGCGGAAACTATAATGTAAGATTACAGCGACTGGATAACCAGGGCAATAAACTCTGGGGAGAGAATGGAATACTTATTAGTGACCATACTTCTATGTCTTGGCTCACAGACTGGGATATGACTGCCGACCATGAAAATCACGCCATTCTCACCTGGCAGGATATTCGTTCAGGAGGAAATAACAATACTGTTGCCTATCGTATTGCCCCCGACGGAACCTTTGTATGGGGCGATAATGGTATAATGCTTTCCAGCAGCACTGCATTTGATGTTTCGCCAAAAGTTACTGTAACATCAGTAAATAATTCTGTTTTCGCATGGCAGGCTGATAATTTAATCATCATGCAGAAAATCAGCCCTGAAGGCACAAAACTCTGGGGAGAGTGGGGAATTACCTTAACATCTGAAAATACCTATTCATGGCCACAATTGCTACCAGTAGGTGATGATGAGATAATAATGAAATTTTTTGATGACAGCGGTCCGGCTTGGGCGCCAACCCGTCATATTTTAGCTCAAAGATTTGATGACGATGGTGATCCGGTGTGGCCCTCCATAACAGTAGTAAGTGACGAAGGAAATATCCAGGCATGGCACCAGATCCTTTCTTTTGAAAATGATGGCAATGATGGTTTTTATATTGCATGGCATGATTTTACCATGTCGGCAACACAGGCTTCATCATGGATACAGCATATCAACTCTGACGGAGAAGCCCAGTTTCAAACCAATGGTGTACTTCTTTCTACCCGCAATGACTTCAATCAGTTTTACCCTTCAATAGCCAGACCTGCAATGGATGAAAATGTTTACATTTACTGGAGAGAAGTAAATGGAAACCAGAACCAGTGGGGTATATATGGTCAGAAAATATCTCCTGAGGGTACCAGGCTATGGGGTGACGAAGGTAAAATAATCTTTGCTGTAGGAAGCCAGGCATATTTTCCGCTCTTTGCAGGTCCGGTTGATGATGATGTTGTTTTGGTTTATGACAACGGCTCTGAACATATAAAAGCTTCAAGGATAAACAACCAGGGAAGTTTTGTATGGGAACCTTCAGAGGTATCACTTAGTAATGTAACGTCTTCAAAATCACATTTTGCATATTCAGGTTTTGATGGAAATCAATGGGTGTTTGCATGGGGCGATAACAGAGATGGTACAGCTGATATTTACGCACAGAATCTTAGAAAAGACGGTAGTATAGGTTCTGAGGAACCCGGGCCGGTATATTTCTCACTTACCCTTGAAATATCGGGCGAAGGAAGTGTAGAAATTAATGGTGAGTCTTATTCTGAACCAATTACATTTGAAGCAGGGGAAGAAGTCACACTTGAAGCAATCCCCGCTGATGGATGGCAGTTTGAAGGATGGAGTGGAGATGTGGAATCGGGAGAAACATCTGTTACCATTACCATTACAACAGATCTTGATATAACAGCAACTTTTACCGAAATCCCAACCTATACACTTACACTCATAGCAGAGCCTGAAATTGCAGGAATATTATTTGGTGCCGGTGAGTATATGGAAAGCGAAGAAGTGGAGATAACTGCCGAGCCCTCTGATTTTGGAATATTCTTATACTGGGTAGATGAAGATGGGAATGAAATAACCGATAATCCGGTTTATTCTTTCTTAATGCCTGCTCATGATCTCACATTATTTGCAATGTTTGACATCCTGCCCTTTGTACCTGAGGTTTTATTGAGTGATTTTATCCTATATCCAAATCCTGCCAGGCATATAACAGAAATTTCCACCGGTGTGCTTATTGATGCAATTTACATTTCTGATATTACCGGCAGATTGATCTGGAAAACAGAGGGCATAGGAGTTACACATTACCAGATTGATGTTTCGGTTCTCAATACAGGACTATACCTTGTAAGAGTACAAAGTAAAAATGAATATCATACAAAAAGATTACAGATTGTAAGGTAGTTTTATGCACAAATACATAAAAAGGAGACCTTCGGGTCTCTTTTTTTATGGGCATCATGAAATTCAATAAATTATCGTACCTTTGCACGGCTTTTTAAAATTGATAAAGATAAACCCACCAGTGGTCATTATAAAAGATTTCCCCGGGTGACCAAACAATAACAATAAATTTTTTAATGGAAAATACAATTAGTTTCTCAGAACTTGATCTGAGTGATGAAGTTTTGAGTGCAATTACTGAAATGGGTTATGAAAATGCAACGCCCATTCAGTCAGGGTCGATTCCTGTCATGATGAAGGGATTTGACCTAATCGGGCAGGCGGAAACCGGAACCGGAAAAACCGCTGCCTTCGGATTACCCATACTTGAAATGATCGACGCCAATAATAAAAATGTTCAGGCACTAATCCTTTCACCCACACGTGAACTTTGCGTTCAGATAGCCGGAGAGCTTGAAAAGATGTCGCGCTATAAAAAAGGTATGAATGTACTTTCAATCTATGGAGGTGATTCAATGCAGAGACAAATCTCAGGTCTTAAAAGGGGCGCAAATATTGTTGCCGGAACACCCGGACGGATTATGGACCACCTTAGAAGAGGAACGCTAAAGCTGCATGATTTGCAGATTGTGGTGCTCGATGAAGCCGATGAAATGCTCAATATGGGTTTCAGAGAAGATATAGAAACCATCCTGCAAGATACACCAACAGATAAACAAACCGTAATGTTTTCTGCAACCATGTCGAAACCCATTATGGATATCAGTCGGAATTTCCTGAAAAACCCTGAACTGATAAAAGTTATGGGTAACAACGTGGCAGCATCTACCATCGAGCAATCTTTCTTTGAAACTCGCGGTGTGAAAAAAGGAAAAATCATTTCAAACCTGGTTCAGCTTAATGACTTCAATCTATCACTGGTGTTTTGCAATACCAAAGCGATGGTTGATAAAATCACTGATGAAATGTGCCAGATGGGTCATAAGGCTGAAGCTTTGCATGGTGATATGAACCAAAACCTTAGAAACAAGGTAATGAACCGTTTCAGAAAAGCTGAAATCAATATGCTGGTAGCTACCGATGTGGCAGCAAGGGGGCTGGATATCAACAATGTGGACGCTGTTTTCAATTACGACCTCCCCCACGACGAAGAATATTACGTACACCGCATAGGACGCACAGGACGTGCCGGAAAAGCTGGCAAAGCATACAGCTTTGCTGAGTCGAGAAGAGATGACCGGAAAATAATTCAACTGGAAAAATTTATCAAGTCAAACATAATAAAATCCAATGTTCCTGATGCCTACGAGATAACTCAGGCAAGGATAAGACGCATTGAAGACCAGCTGATGCAAATTGCCAGTGACAATAACCTCAAAGATTATGAAAAAGTACTGCACGACATGTACCAGAAAGGGTTTGACCCGCATTTGCTTGCTGCATGCTTGCTGAAAAACCGTTTTGATCAGGATGGAATCGATTTAAGTATTGAAAAACAACCTTCTATAAAACCTGAAATACGAAAAGATAGAAAAAGAGAAAAATATAACGGTGATAGCCGATTTGAAGAAAAAACTTCTCAAAAAACCCAGAAAGTAAAAATGCATCTTGCATTGGGGCGGAAAGACAAAGTGAAACCAGGTGATATAGTGGGTGCCCTTACTGGTGAATGCAAAATCAGTGGAAGAGAAATCGGTGTAATTGATATGTTTGACCACTTCAGTTATTTTGAGATATCCGAAAACCAGGTAAGAAGGGTTTTAAAAGGGATGAAGAAAAATACAATAAAAGGCAAAAAGGTCATCCTGTCAATTGCGCGTAACTAATGCAAACTTGCTTACCAGAATCCCCTGCATCATTTGCTGGTTCAGGCAAAACCTGATATGAATTGAAATTTCAATAAATTACTGAACTAATACATTATATGAAAATTTCAGATTACATATAGAACATAAACACTCTGATAAACATTACAATTCCAAATACGACCAGCATAATCCCCACTACCCGGTTTACCCATATCAGAATAGTAATATTAAGATATCTCCTTATCTGACTAGATATCAGGCACTTGACACTATCTGTCACAAACACGGTTACAATGGCTGCGGTAAAAAATGTAACTACTTCTTTCGTACCTACTCCATATCTTGCGCTGACAAAACTCATAACACCCAGCCAGAATATGAGTAAAAAAGGATTTAATATATTGAGGAAAAAACCTTTCAATAGATAACGTATACGCCCTCCACCTGTAACGGTAAGTTTTACTTCTATTCCTCTTTTGGTGCTTACTTTGTACTTTTTAAAAAAAGTTATCATACCAAATCCTATCAAAATAAAACCTCCAATTAAACCAACGATAAATTGGTTCTTTTCATCGGTAATTATCTGAATTGCACCAAGATAGCTGAGAAGAATAAGGGTAAGATCACTTAGAGTAATCCCTAAAGCAAATAATAAACCCGATTTCAGGCCCTGGTGAACACTGGTTTGCACAAGGGCTATAAAAGCAGGTCCAATTAAAAATGCAAGCGTTAAACCCAAAAATATACCTTCAAACAACGCTGAGGTCATATAAATGCAGGATTATTGGTTTTCAGACCGGTAATCATTGACATAGTTCTCCCACTCTTCAAGCTGCTTATGCTTGATTACCCTGGGGAATTTATTTTGCGCCCCTTCTTTTCCTTTCATACGCATCCAACTATAAAAAGCATCGGTAGGTAACACTTCCACAAAAACTTCTTTTATTGCTGCTATACGCTCAACACGATAATCATCATTTAATACTTTCAGATTTTCATCAATTGCCTGAGCAAGCTCTTCCGGGTTAACCTGACTATCAGTACCTACAAACCATTTGTGAGCAAACATGGTATCATATTTTATACCTGCAACCGTGAATTCCCGCACTTCGATGTTGAGCTGATCCTCAGCCATTTTTACAGCCATATTCATGTTTTCCTGCGACATGTGTTCACCACATAAATTCAGAAAATGTTTTGTACGGCCGGTTATAACAATCTCGCTGAGCTCTTTGGAGGTAAATTTTATAATATCGCCAATTAAATATCTCCATGCACCGGCACATGTGCTTAAAAGAAGGGCATATTCCACTCCTTCTTCCACCTGGGAAATAGTTAATGTAGTTATTTCTGGTTTTAAATTGCCTTCCTGGTCGAAATTCTCTGAGGTAAAAGGAACAAACTCCATGAATAGACCATTGTCCAAAACCAGATGCATACTTTTGGTATTGGGTCGGCTTTGAAAGGCCACAAATCCTTCAGATGCCAGATAAGTTTCAATGTATGTGAGTGGTTTGCCTAACAACCTTTCGAATCCCTTTGCATAAGGTGTAAATGATACACCACCATGAACAAAAATGGAAAGATTTGGCCATATCTCATGAATATGATTAAGCTTATAATGATCAATAATTTTTTCAATGAGAATTTGCCACCAGGCGGGTACTCCAACAATTACACCAATATCCCATTTTTTTGCGTTCTTCACAATTTCATTGAGCTTGGTTGGCCAGTCGCGTTCTTTGGAAATCCTTTTTCCCGGTTTGTAAAAATGTTGAAACCAGAAAGGAATATTTTTAGCGGTTATACCCGATAAATCTCCTTCATAATATGTACCGTTATAGTGCAAGTGTGTGCTCCCTCCGAGCATAAGTATTCCTTTCTCGAAAAACTCTTTTGGAAAATCATATCTCGCCAAAGAAAATATCTGTTTTATACTTGTTTTTTTTATGGCCCGAAGCATATCTGAAGTTATGGGGATATATTTACTGGATGCTTCAGATGTACCGGAACTGAGAGCAAAATACTTAACCCGCCCGGGCCAGCAGACATATGCTTCACCCTGCAATGAGCGATACCACCAATCTTTGAAGATCATATTATAATCGCATGCAGGAACAGTTTTTTTGAACTCTTCTACCAAACCCTTTCTGTTTTTCAGAATTCGGGAAAATTTATAATGCTCTCCAAAAGCAGTATTAGAAGCTCTTCTTAAAAGCTTTCTCAATTCCCTTTCCTGAACCAAACCCGGATCATTTACCTTAAAAAAAGATGGCAACCGGTTACGCAGCGAGATTGCATTTTTAACTACTGATCCTAAAAAAGGCATAATACATTGAATTAGTAACTGTTAATAAAAAGTTGGATTAACTGGTACTGCAAGGCAAAAATAATCATTGCTTTTATTGAAATAGCAAAAACACACATTTCCTGAGTGCATTTAACAGAGCGTGCTCATTAAAACCAAACCCTTAATTAAAAATATGGGTCGGATAGCAATATTTAAGGTTGGTTTTATCCTATATTTTCAATCCAGCTTTTTACATCTTCCGGTTTTGGAGCAGGAATATCCAGCTTTTGTTTTTTCCTTAAACCACACAATTGATTGAAAACTTTATTCGGATTTGCTTCTTTCAATGTTGAAGCAGTGGAGTAACCTGCCTGATGCAGTAATGTTATCCAGGGTTCAGGAATACCGGCGGCAGTAAACTCATCATTTATATTGCCTTCAGTACCTGAGGTTTTCTCAGGTCGCATTTGCGGGAAAAATAATACATCCTGTATGGAATTGCTATTGGTCATAATCATAGCCAGCCTGTCAATTCCTATACCTAATCCAGCGGTGGGAGGCATGCCATGTTCTATTGCTTTAAGAAAATCCTCGTCGAGTATCATTGCTTCCGGATCGCCCCGCCGACCCAGCTCGATCTGTTCTTCAAAACGTGCCCGTTGGTCAATAGGGTCATTCAATTCGCTGAAAGCATTACATATCTCTTTTCCATTGCAGATAGCCTCAAAACGCTCTACAAGTCCGGGTTTGGTGCGGTGTTTTTTGGCAAGTGGTGACATTTCAACCGGGTAATCTGTAATAAAGGTAGGTTGTATAAGTTGAGCTTCACATTTTTCACCAAAAATTTCATCAATCAGTTTGCCCCTTCCCATGGTTTTATCTGTTTCTACTCCAAGTTCCTTCGTAGTGTTCCTTAGTTGATCTTCTGTCATTTCAGAAATATCCACTCCGGTAAAATGTTCTATAGCTTCATACATAGAGTATCGCTTCCAGGGCCTTTTAAAATCAATGACTTTATCACCAACAGGAATTTGAGTTGTGCCATGCAAGTCCAAAGTTATTTTTTCGATCATTTCTTCCACCAGTTCCATCATCCACTCATAATCCTTGTAAGCCACATACAATTCCATTTGGGTAAACTCAGGGTTGTGAAAGCGGCTCATCCCTTCATTTCGGAAGTCTTTGGCAAACTCAAAAACTCCATCATATCCACCAACTATTAATCTCTTCAGATAGAGTTCGTTGGCAATACGCAGGTATAGTGTGGTATCAAGAGTATTGTGATAAGTTTTGAAAGGACGTGCAGCTGCACCCCCATAAATGGGCTGCAACACCGGTGTTTCTACCTCCAGATAATCTTTTGATAACAGAAAATCCCGCATGGATTGGATCATTCTTGCTCGCTGGTGAAATACCTGCCGAACCTCAGGATTTACAATTAAATCCAGGTAACGTTGGCGATATCTTTGCTCCGGGTCCCTGAATGCATCATATACCTCTCCGTCCTTTTCCTTTACAACAGGAAGTGGACGTAATGATTTGCATAAAATCGTATACTCTTTCACATGGATGGTAATTTCACCCATTTTCGTGATAAATACAAAACCCTTTACTCCAATAATATCCCCAATATCCAAAAGTCTCTTAAAAACCGTATTATACATGGTCTTATCCTCACCAGGACAAATCTCATCGCGATTAAAGTATAGCTGTATTCTTCCTGTTGAATCCTGCAACTCTGTAAAAGAAGCACTTCCCATAATTCTTCGTCCCATGAGGCGACCGGCAATTTGCACATCCTGAAACAAGGTTTTATCTTCGGAAAAATGCTTAAGGATATCTTTAGCTGTAACATTGACATCATATTTATCTGCCGGATATGGGTTTATGCCTAGTTCCTTTAGTTCTCTGAGTGCTTCACGTCTGAAATGCTCTTGTTCGCTTATTTTCAATGCCATATATGATTTATTTTTGTCAATTGAAATCAATGAGGAATAATTTTCATTTAATAAAACATTAAATGAATTTTTACACGACTTAATTCCAGGGATCAATGTAAATATCTCCCCCTAAAGCCTATTCATAAATAATTTGCAAAGATAAGGATTATTAAGTTTGCTAAGGGTCAGGAATTTATTTCAATTATGCAAAATAATTAATAACTTGCAACACTTTTAGATACAACAATTATTGAATACTATTACACACTTATCTACTGATTAAAAATAGAATCATGCAGTCATTTTTCATAAAAACCATTACAGTTTTAGTTACATTTCTTTTATCAGTAAATATTACATTTTCTGAAATTCATCATCGGGTTAAAATACATCTTAACGGAAATGATATCAGAGAAATCTCTGCCTTGGGTCTGGCAATGGATGTAAGTGATCATAAGCCAGGTATTTTTATCATTGGAGAATATTCGGAATCCGAATTAAAGTTAGTCTCTGAGGCAGGTTTTCACTATGATATATTAATCGAAGACATGAGCTCATATTACATTGAGCGTAATGCAAAGTTTGACAGGGATGAATTGAACAGGCAAATGCGTTTGGAAAAATCCGAAAGAGAATATCAGACTCCTGTAAATTTCACATTGGGTTCCATGGGAGGATTTCATACTTATACTGAATTGCTTGCCGATTTGGATGATATGCATACCCTTTTCCCGGAGTTAATTTCAGAAAGACAATCTATTGCCGAATTAAACACAATAGAAAACAGGCCGGTTTATTGGGTTCGGATTTCCAATAACCCCAATGAGACACAGGATAAGCCCAAAGTTTTATACACTGCACTTACACATGCCCGTGAACCGGCATCCATGCAGCAAATGCTTTTCCAAATGTGGTATATACTGGAAAATTATGATTCTGATCCTGAAATTCAATACCTGGTTGATAACGTGGAAATGTATTTTGTGCCCTGCGTGAACCCTGATGGATATATTTACTGCGAAACAACGCATCCCAATGGCGGTTCCATGCACCGTAAAAATATGCGTGTCAATTCCAATGGCAGTTTAGGAGTGGATTTAAACCGAAACTTTGGTTATATGTGGGGTTATGATAATGTTGGCTCTTCACCTAACCCTTCTGCACAAACCTACAGAGGTACAGCTCCGTTTTCAGAACCCGAAACACAACTTCAGAAAATATTTGCAGAAACCTTTGACTTTTCCCTTGCCCTTAACAATCACACATTTAGCGATTTGCTTATCTATCCCTGGGGTTACAGCAGCGGGCAAACTCCTGACAACGATATTTTTGTTGAATACGCAAAAGTAATGACAAGAGAAAACAATTATGTTTACGGTACCTGCTATGAGACACTTGGTTATTTTGCAAATGGCGTTTCTGATGACTGGTTTTATGGAGAACAGGTTACCAAAGAGAAAGTATTTGCTTTCACTCCCGAAGCAGGTGCACCCAGCGATGGGTTCTGGCCTGCAATGAACAGGATTGAAGAGATTTGTGCCGGTCATACACAAATGAACCTTTCTTTAGCCAGACTAGCCCTCTCTTATGCCGAAGTTAAATTAGCCAATGGCCCATTCATTAACCAACAAAATCATGAGGTTGAATTTGAGATTATCAACCTCGGCCAAAACAGCCCCGCTGACTTTACTGTTTCAATAATCCCATTAAACTATGCCATTCAAAGCACTGGTGAACCGGTTAGTTTTCAGTACATGGATGTTTTACAATCCGAAACCGGTTCCATATCTCTTAACCTGATACCTGAGCTTAACCCGGGTGCTGAAATTAAGTTTGTTCTGTCACTCAGTAATGGTGATTTTGATTGGAATGATACTATTGTAAAATACTTCGGTCAACCCGAAGTGTTATTTTTTGATCCATGCGACAATATGGATAACTGGACAAGCAACAGCTGGGGTGTAAGCAATACAGTTTATTATTCAGCACCGGGCTCCATTGCTGACAGCCCCGGAAGCAACTATCCAAATAATGCAAATACTCATGCAACGTTAAATCAGCCTTTTGATCTGAGTAATTCTGTTGTTGCCTGGGTTGAGTTTCAAACCAGATATGATATTGAATTGAATTGGGATTATGTACAGTTTATGTACTCAATTGACGGGCAGCAAACATGGGTTCCACTTAAGGGTAAATATACACAGACAGGTGGTTCTAATCAGGATACAGGACAACCCCTTTATCATGGCACTCAAATCCAGTGGGTTGAAGAAACGGTTGATTTATCCCATTTGACCGGTCAACCAGAAGTCTGGTTTAGATTCAGACTTATCAGTGACGCATGGATTAACAGAGAGGGTTTCTATTTTGATGATTTCACTGTTTACTCTCTTGAACAGTCTGAAGGGTTTTTCTTTTTTCCACCTGAATCTGTAAGTTTTTATCAGCATGAGGAAACCACAATTGATTTTACCGAATTTATTTCATGGGAATTGGATTCGGAAATTTTTGAATTAGATTGGGAGGATAATGAAAATTTTGAAATTGAAATCATTGATATTGCCAAAGTTAGTATTCGAAACTCTGATATATACTGGACGGGTGAAGAAAATATTTTGTTTATGATTACAGAAAATAATCTTGAGTTTTCTGAAGTCATTGCGGTAGAAAGCAAACCCGTACCAGCTCCCATAATAACCGGACAGGAAGAAGCCACAGTTGTACCCGGTGGTTCATTTTACTTTCAACCTTCATATCTTTTTGTGGAAGATGCATTTTTTCAATACCCTGAAGACTTTGATATAATACTTTTCGAAGGAGAGGAATATAATATTGTTGCCGGCAATATCATTGAACCCGAGAGTGACTTTCTGGGAAATCTGATTGTTCCGGTATTGGTAAATAATGGTTTTCAGGATAGTGAGGTTTTTGAGATGGAAATTACTGTAGCTCCTGAAACAGCCATTCACGAAACCGAAAACGAAATCAACTTGGTTTATTATGATCGTGTCAATAATCAACTGATAATCAGATTTGAACCAACAGTCTTGAACGAATCATTTGTTTTAACTATAAATGATATAACAGGCCGTGTCCTGGAAAGAAAAACCCTTATAGCAGAAAGTAGCATGAGCTATAATATGAGTGCTTACCGGAAAGGTGTCTATGTTGTTACCTTGAAGGGACCCTTACATATAGGGGCAAAAATTTTGATCTATTAATTCTCAAAAGCTTAAATAAAAAAGCCCTTTATGAAGAATTGATTCTTATGGAAACTAAAAAGATATTATCCGGAGATAACCGACTCATAATTTTATCACTTACAATATTATTTATGTTGTCGGTATTTATGTGCAGAACAAGTGATGCTGCCAAAAGAACAATTTCCAGTGTTTGGCCTGGTATGAGCATTGAAGAGGTAGAATCACTTCTTGGTTCGGCAGAAAAAATCAAAAGTGTCGAAAGGCATGTATTTTTAAACTCAGGACGAGTTATAGTTGAAAATGATAAAATAAGTGATATCAGGTTTGATGATACACGTGACGAAAAATCTCCACTTTCGGAGAGTACCACTGAGCATAAAGAAAAAGCTGACAATCAATTACAATATCTGCGCATAGGCAATAATTCTTCCAGAATTGAGCAAATTGCCGGTAAGCCCGACAAAATAATTACCGGTTATGACTGGCATTATAACAAAGGGGAATACGTCATTGAATTTGAAGGTGACAGAGTGAGCGCGGTAAACAAAAATCTTCATACCGGTCTTGAAAAACTTGACTGGATAAAGCTCAATTTCAGTCCCGGTGCCTTGTTAATAATGAATATAACCATTGCTTTCATTATGTTTGGTGTGGCACTTGGGATTAAGCCTGAAAATTTTAAGATGGTTTTGAAAGAACCTAAATCGCTCATCCTGGGTATATTTAGCCAGTTTTTAGCTTTGCCGGCATTGACTTTTATGTTGGTGTACTTTATTCAACCCACACCAAGTGTTGCACTGGGTATGATACTGGTTGCTGCATGTCCCGGAGGAAATATTTCAAATTTTATGTCGTCCGTAGCAAAAGGAAATATGGCTTTGTCCATAAGCCTAACAGCCTTTGCCACGATTGCAGCTGTTTTTATGACACCTGTAAATTTTGCATTTTGGGGAAAGCTATATTCCGAAACTTCCAATATGGTTATTCCTATTCGAATTGACTTTTTTGAAATTTTACGCACAGTTATGCTGCTCCTGGGGCTACCCGTTGTTCTTGGCATCCTGTTTTCCAGAAAGTTTCCAAAGACTACTGAAAGAATAATAGAACCTGTGAAGAAAATATCTATGGTGATTTTTCTCATTTTTGTTTTTATGGCACTCATGGGTAACTGGGAGTTTTTTAAATCCTATATTCACCTGATAATGTTCATTGTGCTGGCTCACAACGGACTAGCTCTGCTAACAGGTTTTTCCATAGGCTCTCTGGGTAGAGTTTCAAGGGCCGACAGGCGCAGTCTCACAATCGAAACCGGTATTCAGAACTCAGGCCTGGGTTTGGTGCTTATATTTAACCCACGTTTGTTTGATGGATTGGGTGGAATGGCTTTTATTGCTGCATGGTGGGGAATATGGCATATTATTTCCGGCTTGATTATGGCATATTTCTGGTCGAAGAAGCCATTGCCAAAAGAAGACTATGAGCCTGTGAATCTGAAAGTATAAATATGGGACAGCAAGGGGTTGAACGGTTTTCAAAATTATATTTTTGGTTAAAAAAGTATGTTGATTTCTGCTATAAAAGGTTTTATAAAGTCAGATATATCAACAAGAGCAAGGAACTTAACACCCTGGCTGGAATATTTGTAAGCAATCATCAGAATGCTTCAATGGACCCGCTTGCCATTCTTACCTCCTTCACATGGCAACCCGTTTTTTTGGCCAGAGCGGATATTTTTAATAAAAAACCCATTGCCAGAATTCTCCGGTTTCTCAAAATTTTACCTGTATATCGTATTCGTGATGGGTTTGATCAGCTTTCAAACAATCAGGAAATTTTTGACCAAACTTTTCAGGTTTTTGAAAATGGAAGCTCCATAGTTCTGTTTCCCGAGGGGACCCATTCGGGCAAAAAACAGGTTCAGAACCTCAAGAAAGGGGTAGCACGTATTGCTTTCAGCTACAGACATAACAATAGCAAAAAAAATGAAATCAAAATCATACCTATCGGCCTGAATTACGAAAGTTATCATGATCCAGGCAGTCAGTTAATTATTAATTTCGGTGAACCTCTCTCTATCTCTGCTTATGATAGTGCTTATGCTGAGAATCCAGCCAAAGCTGTCAATTCTGCTGTTTATGAGCTTAAGAATCAGCTTCAAAACCTGAGCTTGCATATCAAAAATGATGACATTTACCCTGTTGCTGATTTTATAGCACATCTTTATTTTGAAAAGGCAAAAGTACAGAATCAAAAGCCCGGGGAAATTTTAAGCATTCAGAAAAAACTCATAACGAATGTTGAAACTTTATTTGACAATAGTCCTGAAGAGTTCGAAAAAATAAGTAATCACGCTGACCGGTTCATGAAACATCTTGGAAAGTTTAACATAAAACAACAATATCTTGAAATACTTTTCATAAAGAACAGAACTCTTCATATTCTCTGGCAATCACTTTTGTTAATGACAAGTTTACCCCTTTATATTTATGCATTTATCAATAATATCATTCCTGTTCTTCTGATAAGAAAAGTCACCAGAATGATAACAGACACCCAATTTAAAAGCTCTGTTTTGTTTGTAGGTAGCATTTTAGTCGCACCTGTAATTCATCTCATTCAGGCTGCTGCTGTTGCGATTTTATTAAGCTCCTTGAAATGGGGTCTTGTTTATTTATTAAGCTTGCCTTTGAGTTATTGGTTTAAACTGAAATGGGAAAGGTTATTCAAAAGATGGAAAAACTCAATTAAACTGATGAGAAGATTTAAAAATATCAGGGAAGATTTTTTGCTGCTCAAAGAATTTATTTCCTTTTGATTTAATTTTGGAATTGCTTTATTCAGTGGCAGGATTTGTAAAAATGGCTCTGTCATTATCCCTTTTAGGATTTCCTTTAATGTAATAAAAAAAGCTCCTACCCTTTCAGATAGAAGCTTGTTAAAAAATCAGTGGACATCTGAGTGCTCACTTTCACAAGGCATCTGCCAATGTGAAAGTGCTTTTCGAAGGGATTCCGCAAGATGCAGTACTTTAGCGGTTTCTATCCAGTGACAACTGCGGTAAAATGAAAAAACAGCGTTTTCGGGCAAACATTGCTTTTCTAATTTCAATTTACTCACTGATTTCTTTTGGTTGTTCAATAAATGAATTGAACCATTTTACGGCCTGCACCAGCTCTTTGTCATTATTGATCTGTATATTATCACTCCGCATGGCCTGCCTTAATTCTCGGTTATTAATCGGAAGAGCATTGATCAATGATCTTATTGAAGGGCGAACTGTTTGCATTGTTCCATCAGGGTAAATGAGCATATATGAAAAATCATCATCCAATATACGTACTCTTTGCGAACGGCTACCCTGGGTAATAGTCTCTGACCTGCTGGTTATCCGTTTGCTGCGTCTGGTATACAATGAGAACTCCCCTTCATATAAAACCTGAATAAAACAATCCCTGCACCGGAGACCATCGATTTCGAGCACAGCATTCCGGTAAAAACGCAGCAGGCTGTCCTGTGAAGGATGTTCCAGATGAAACCCGGCTATAAGGTTTTTATCCACCTTAACTAATCCTTTTTCATCGGGTTGCATCCAGAAAAGTTCATCATTGAGCGCATCATATCGCAAAAAACTGACCGGCACCTCCGTTCCGGAAAGCATTATCACGTTTCCCCCTGTAAATCGATCAAAAAGGTAGGGCGACCCACTGTATTGCATGGTAGCAAAAACAATTTCTCCTATAAGTTGGGGATAACCGGTATAGCTTTTCTGCTGATGGTTTTCCTGTGAGAATAGCCAAGCAGGTAACAGCCCAAAAGCCACACAGACCATTATACTTAATGATTTAGATTTTAGTTTTACCATATTTTTCGATTCCATATTGGATTATAATTTTACATCAAAAGAATGATACGTCTGGAATGTTTGACCCGTATTAAGTACCCCCCTGATTAAAATAATGTAGGTTCCTTCAAGGTCTCCGGTATGAAATGTAGTAGTGAATTTTTTTTCGTCATCAATGGTCTGTTTAGGGTTCCAGTATAATAATTGTCTGAAGTCAGGAATACGTTGCGCATCTTTATCCAGAGACTGGTAATCAGGCAGTGCATACTCTGAATTTTGTTTTACAACTATCGGGTCCAACTCATAAAAGGGTTCTGGCAAAAAAGTAGATGGCACGAAGGGCTTATGCGTAAACACCGACAAGATACCATTGAACCTGATAGCCCCATAGCGCCATGGGAGATTGTGCACTTCAATGGCCTTGATTTGTTCAGAGGTGAGATTCATCATCATATCTAAATTGCTAACCGGCAAATTATTGAGAAAAACTGTTGGTGGATGATCAAAAAAAGTGTAGGCAGTCTGGCCATTTAACATTCGGATTTGCCAGTTGTTTTTCTGTCCGCGTATTCTTACGGAAGGAATAATCTCCCTTGCTATTTCAGGAAAGTTATCCAATGGTAAGTAATTCGCAGGATTAATTATATTTTCTGGTGCAGAATACAATCGGGGTGGAAATAGCTCTTCTTTCTCATTTTCTTTGATAACAGATCCATACAGTTTTTCAAAAGCCTTTTGCACCTTCACAATATCCTGACTTTCTCTCACCTGCGGGGGAATTTTCCGGTCAATATTTCCTGAATAACTCTTAAAGGGAGAATGGATGTTGAAAGGATCTTCCACAAATATTTCAGGTGCTTTTCCTTTATAGGTTGCAGTATCCAGGGTAAGATATAAGGGCCGTTCATAATAGTACGGATTAAGAGTGAAAAAGAAATGTCCCTGATCATTGGTGTGAGTGTAAGAAATGGTGGTTAGGGTGTCAGGTGTTGACAAGATTACTCTTACGCCCGGGTATACATAATTTTCACCTGACTCATGAATAAGCTTACCAGCAATTACTGGTCCGTCTATTTCCCGGGGAAATACCAATCCACAGTGATTTTCCGGCTCAGTTCCACCCAAAGCCTTTTCAGAAAAATTATGCGCTAAGTGGTCATGAAGAAATGGCCATATACTTTGTTTTGCTGTAACACTTACAGACATTTCTGCTACTACACCGGGAAGCATATCTGCACTAACGCTAAGCTTTACAGGTTCGCGGCGACTGTAAAACTCTTTGTCGGTATAGATATTTATAGATAACTGGTCTGGGAGGATGGTAGGTAGTGCAGCATCTTTGAGGTTTTGCACGTTTTTTTCAGATTCCTTATCCACTTCTTCTTCAAGCTCCATAAGGTTTTCCAGGGCAACATCAAAACGATTGGCCACAAAAAGAAGCTTCGTAAAATACTTTTCTTCCGGGTAATTGCGCATATCACCGGTATAAACGATAAGCTGATAAAATCCTGTTGACAGCGTATCGAACAGGTATATGCTGCCATAAGAAGATTTATGGTTGAGAGGGACAATACTTCCTTTGATAATTTCCTGATGGCTATTGCGCAAAGCCATATATACAAAATTGCTGTGTTGATCATATTGGGAGATCAATGTAACCCGGTAAAACAGTTCTTCACCTGAAACATAAGCATCTCTGTCGGTATGCACAATAACAGAATCATGGGATCTTTTATGATAATCCCTGGCACTGTAAACAAAATTGCACAGCAGCAAAAATGACAAAAGCATGCCAGTATAAAGAATTTTGTAGTGCAAGGAACAGGTATTTAAAATTTGGGAAAAGCGATGTATCATATCTGTTTTTTTACTGGTCAATAATATATCCAGCCTTCAGGCTTTAAAAACATCACGCAATGCGAAGAATCCGGAATTTCTAATAAATAATCAAGGTCAGGTCTTCTATGCAACCACAATCTGTTTTCAGTTATTGGCTCGGGATTTAACAGAAACACTTTACCCTGATAAGAGGAGGCCTCAAAATGGCCCAACACTATCCTGTCCGGATTACTTACACATTTCATATTTCCCTGTAGTTGCGTTGCAATAGGGTCGAAAATATGTCCTTCTGCTGACATCTGTTCATGCAAAGAGTAATAAAACCGGTAACTGTCGGGATTCAAAGTATACTGGTGCAATACTATTGCCCTGCGATCTATGGAGCGAAGAAACCAGTCTTCAGACCCCTCATAAAACCGGAATTGCGAAGGCATAAATTCCAGTTCATGCCTGAAGGTTGCATTTTCCGGCATATCTATCAAGGGGATAGTAACGTTTATAGAATTGTCGAGCTTTACTTTGCGGAAACAATTCATCAAGTTGGGATCGTCCGGATCTGGCCAGGGATCCTTTTCTTCCAGAACATACTGAACATGTACCTGGGTTTCAAATCGCATCCTGGGAGCTTCCTGGCTATAATTTTGAATATCGGCATAGAACTTTACTCCAGTCACCGGTGTATAGGTTACACCACCGGAAGCATCCTGAATGGGCCTGATCACCTCTACATATGCAACTTCAACGCTATCAACAACAATTCCCGAAATTATAGTCTGCGGTTCAGACTGGTAGGTTTCGCCATCAGAGGTATTTATAATCAGCTTGTAAGTATATCCTGTAATACCTTTAAACCCTTTTGGCGACAAATAAATGCCCGATTTATCTTCTTTAAAGAAAGTCGTTTCATTGTCTTGATCTATTACCATCACCTGGGCATTTGAAACCGGCTCGTAACCGGATGTATTGCCATAAGCTGATGTCATAAAAAGCTTTATATAATAAGGACCTGGCCCATTGGTTATGAGACCTTCTACAGCCATTACGTTTTCCGGCGGGTCAATTGAAGGGTCAAACCATTCGGTGCAAGACCAAATGACTAAAAACATTACTATGATATATAATGAGTTGAATTTTCTTCTTATCATCGGTTCAAATTGAAAAGTTATAAGTAATTGTAGGCAGAGGACGGGCAATGATATATAGCTTGTACAGGCTATAACGCCTGTTCATATTTTCAGTATGAGGTATGTCTTGCTTATAAAATACAGAAAAAGGATTTTTCCTTCCATACAAGTTGATAATACTAAAAGTCCAACTTCCCTTACCCCTGCTGTTGACCCGAAGGTTTTCACCAAAGGTGATGGCGATATCAAGTCGGTGGTAATCGGAAAGGCGGTACTTGTTCCTATCAGAATAATGGATAGCCTGGTGCCCCTGGAAGTTGTACATCAATTCGGGGAATGTAACTGGGCGCCCTGTGCTGTAAGTAAATGTTGTATTCAAACGCCATCTGCGCGACAAATAATAATTGGTATTAATCGTTAGATTGTGCGGCCTGTCCCAGTCAGAAGGAAAATAGTTGTTTTGATTTATCTGGCGAAGCGGGTCTTTCTCATCAGTACGCCTCATAGAGGCAGAAAAAGTATAACTGATCCATCCTGTCAATCGGCCCTCTTTTTTATTCACATACAGTTCAGCTCCAAAATTATAACCGTTGGTACTGACTAGTTCTGTCTCCACAGTTTCATTCATTATTAAGCTGGCGCCACTTATATAGTCAGGCATATTTCGCATCTTCCTTATGTATCCTTCTACAGATGTTTCCAGGGTATGATCATTAAAATTATGATAATAACCCAGAGCAAGCTGATCAGCTACAATAGGCTTTAAATAGGTGTTGCTGAGTTGCCATATATCTGTAGGTGTCATCACAGCAGTAGCCGACAACAGACTGATGTATTGATTATTCCTGTTATAACTAACCTTGAAAGAATTTACATCACTAAAAAGATACCTGAAGCTTATCCGTGGTTCAAGACCCCAATCGCTCCATACCGTTTGGCCACTATCATAAAAAAGAGTATCGATGATATTGTTACGATTCCTTATTTTATTCTCATCATAGAGAAAAACACTTGCAGGGCCAAGGTTTCTGAAATGCACAAAACGCAGTCCGGCTTCAATTCCAAAGTCATCTCCAATAGCAAACTGTCCGCTAAGGTATGTGGCCATCTCTAAACCTTTTTCATTGTCTAAGGTCTTAGGTTGAATAAAAGACTCATCTCCGATAGGTTTAATCTGTCCCGGACTTACATCATACATAATAGCCTGGGCACCGGTATTAAGAGAAAATAAATTGCTGTGGTCATATTTCAGGTTCCATTTTGCACTTTGGTAGCGTATGGCATTATCCAGGTGAAAGGCGTCTTTAGGTCTTAAATCCGGCCTTTCGCGCATGCGGTTATAATAGTTACTATATCCCAATGTAAACTGCGAAAAAAGTGTGGGAGATATGGCATAGCTCCAGCGTAAAGAAGCCAGCTGGCTGGTGTAATGGTGCTCGGTCTCTCCGTCCTGTAAAAAATCATCCTGGCTTTGGTAACCAAAAATACTTATTGTACTATTGGAGGAGGGATAAAACGAAAGCACTCCACTGAGATCGTAAAAATTAGCCTCACTGTTCATTAATTGACTATCAGGCAAACGTTGAAGAAACCAGTTGGAGTAAGATGACCTACCTCCAAGAGAAAGCATAACCTTGTCTTTGAATAAAGGAGTTTCTAAATGGGCCCTGCTGTACAATAAACCTAACCCCCCTTTCAGGGAGGTCTCATCAAATTGCACTCCCGACTTACGTATTTCGGTGACCGAAGAAGCTCTTTCTCCATAGCGTGCAGGCATTCCGGCTTTCATCATGGTAACACCAGTAACCATATCCGGGTTAACTACAGACACCAATCCAAAAAGATGAGAAGAATTAAAAAGAGGTACATCTTCTATAAGGATAAGATTCTGATCAGCGCTTCCTCCTCTAACGTTGAAACCTGTTCCAAATTCTCCCACTGACTGAATACCAGGGAGCATTGTAAACGCGCGGATAATATCCCGCTCACCAAAGGCTCCGGGAATCTCTTTCAAGGTTTGAGCATCCAGTCGGATAATGCTCATTTGTGTGCTTGTAATTTGTTCTTCGGCGCGTTCCGCTGTAATGGTATATAAACTTAGTTCCAAGGCACCTTCAAACAGCTGAAACTCAACATAACCTTCAGAGGCTACAAGCACATTGTAGATAGTTTGCTGGTACCCCATTGATGTAATATTCAAACGATGATCACCCACAGGTAAACGCCATTCAAAGTTGCCATCTCCATCGGTTGCCACTCCATTACCTGTCTTAAAGCTATAGATAGCCGCACCTACGACAGGTTCTCCAGTTCCCCCGTCAATTACCCTACCGTTAATGGTTACCCGCGGATAACGCCCCATTTCCAAAGTATTGCCAATAATAATCCGATCTGCTGTCGCATCAGGACGGTAATCGGTTCCTGACTCCCTGGGAAAGAGCGCTACATTTCCGGTAAAAAAGTATACGGAATAATTTTCCCCTCGAATGATTAAATAAATTGCCTCAGTTAGCGGTAAATCAAGTATTTCTTTGCTTATTGTCTTTCCCTCAAACCATCTCTCATCATAAAAGATAACCACGTCGTGTTTTTCTTCCAGATATGCTATAGCTTCCACAACAGTATAACCATCTTCAATACTGTAATCTGCGGCCCAAAGAAAATAACTAAATGAAATTATTGTGAACAGAATGAATAACCTGCGGAGAAAACACATAAAACAATTAAACATAAAAAATTTTACAATCATTCTAAAACAACAAACCAATCTAATTCAGGTTATCTAAAAAAAATAGTTAGCAGATTTTTATAATTATTTCTTACCACGGTTTATGGATAAATGCAAATATACCTGAAAGTTATATATAAACCATGTAACTAAGAATCTTTTAATAAAAATTACTAATTGACATTATTCCTCATAAATTTTAACCTGCTGTATTCTTGCTTTTGATTATTATTTGTGATTTGTTAATTATTTACCAAAAATACAGCCATATTTATGCCAAATGAAATACCAATCTGATTATCTGAGATATGTAATAAAATGAAATCTTTTGCTCCCACGAAAGTGTTCAATTTCGATCAACTTTTGTATAAAAGCGAACACAATAAGTTTTGTATTTTCCAGGGAGTTACCTTGGCAGGGAAAAAATTAAAAACAAAAAAAGCCCCTACCTGTTAAGATAGAGGCTTCTGTAAAATCCGGCGACCGAGCCCGGGTATTACCCCGGTAAGTTCACTGAATGCAGCATTTAAAAAGGGATTTTTTGCCTTT
>REDJ01000016.1 GCA_007693555.1 Bacteroidota bacterium | reverse complement strand
TCTCCCATTTCTTGACAAAATGTACAAGGAATATGAAAAAGGAGAAGCTCCCGGAAATATGGAGAAAATAGCTCAGTATTTCAGAGAGTCAGACGCGTTTCTCATCGTTACAGGCGAATACAACCACAGTATTCCACCGGCATTAAAAAACCTGCTCGACCATTTTCAGCAGGAGTATTTTTTCAAACCCTCGGCTATTGCATCATACTCCGCGGGTCATTTTGGCGGGGTAAGGGCTGCGGTGCATCTAAGGGCTATACTGGGAGAACTAGGTATGCCGGCCATTTCTTCCATGCTGCCATTGCCAGGAATTGCAAAGCTTTTTGACAATGACCTTAACCCCACCAATGAGCTTACCGAACCTTCCACCCAAAGATTTCTGGATGAATTTATTTGGTATGCTGAAGCCTTTAAAACCCAAAGAAACAAAGGAACACCCTACTAAAATCAAACACAGGTATCCAGCGTGCATAAAGCTACAGCCAACCTTGGCAAAACTACTGATTTTCAATAACAAAACATTTTCACATGCTGATTCAACATTTTAACCCTGCCGTACAATCCCACTTCCTTTTGGCTGATGAACAGGATTTCCTGCAGGCACTCAAGCTTTCAAACGACCACCTGAAATTCATCTGGAACAGAAATACATTCCCTGCAGAAATGGTTGTTGATGGAAGCACTATAACAATTATGCCCAACCAGGTTTTATGCTGCACCTATTTGCAAAACATTCTATACAGAACGAAAGATAATGCCAGACTGCTTCTAATAAGTTTCAATAAAGCTTTTTACTGTATTCACACCAACGATGCAGAAGTCTCCTGCAACGGATTGCTTTTCTTTGGAAGCGACTTTACCCCTGTTATACAGATTGATGATTTTGAACAGCAAAGCTTGAACATACTGATAAGAGTGTTTGAAGAGGAGTTTAACACCATAGACCGGAATCAGGAAGAAATGTTGCGCCTTCTCCTGAAACGGTTTATCATCAAATGTACCCGAATTGCCCGCAAACAACTGATAAAAGGAGATTTGCCCGAAGCCCGCATTGATATCATCAGGCAGTTCAACGTGCTTGTAGAAGAACATTTCAAAAGCCTTAAGCAAGTAGCTGACTATGCAGCCCTGATGAATCGCTCCCCCAAAACCCTCGCTAATGTTTTCAGTCAACATAAATCTAAAAGTCCGTTGCAGGTCATTCATGACAGAATCATCCTGGAGGCCAGGCGGATGTTGATTTTTACTGATAAGTCCGCCAAAGAGATTGCCTGGGAACTGGGATTTGAAGACCCATCACAATTCAGCCGCTTTTTCAAAAAGAATACCCAACTTAGCATACAAGATTTTAAAGAAACCCACAAATCCATTGCTTTCGGGCAGTTTTGACATCTCAGCGGGTTATCCTGCCATTTCATCACCCCTTATTTTGCTGCAACTTTGTACCATCAATTTTATTTTTAACATTTAATCCATTAAAATTATGACAAAGTTTAAAGTTCCCACCCGCGAACAAGTAACCCCTGAAAACCAGGCAATTTTTGATAACCTTAACAGCCAGCTGGGATTTGTACCCAATATTTACGCAACCTATGCTTTCTCAAAAGATGCCCTCGGGCGTTATATGAGTTTTGCCGGTGGCAAAACCAGCCTCAATGCCAAAGAGAAAGAAGTTATAAACCTGGTCGTGAGCCAGGTAAACGGATGTACCTATTGTCTTGCAGCACACACGGCCATTGGAAAAATGAATGGCTTTACCGATGAGCAGATTCTGGAGCTAAGGAAAGGAGGTGCATCATTCGACTCTAAACTCGATGCTTTGGTAAAACTGTCCAAAACTATCATTGAAAACCGGGGTAATGTGGATGATACCACTCTGGATGCATTCTTCAATGCCGGATACGACAAAGGCAGTCTGGTAGATGTAATTCTGGCCGTAGGTGAAAAAACTATCGCCAACTTTCTACACAAGGTAACAGATGTACCCGTAGATTTTCCAGAAGCTCCGGGTCTTTCCTGATAATAGTACCAACAATTCTGACAAACCTTTTAACCAGGTTTGTCAGGGTTTAACAATCTCAAGTCTATTTTATCAATCATCATTCATTCATTATACATTTAAAATTTTAGAAATTATGAAATTATTAAAATCCATTTTTACAGGTATGGCAGTAATGCTGCTGGTATCTGCAGCCGCCATGTCGCAGGCTAAAGTAATCGCAGTTGTAAATCATGCCGACTGGTGTGGCACATGCAAGGCTAATGGCGAAAGAGCCATGACCGCATTTAGTGAAAACAACCCTGATGGAGTTATACAGTTTGTTGTAAACGATTTGACAAACGAAGAAACCAAACAGGCTTCAGCACAATCACTTAAAGAGCATGGACTCTACGATGCCATGGAAGCTAAAAGAAAAACGGCTTTGGTTTATTTTTTTGATGCCCAATCCAAAGAACTCATCAACGAAATCAGTGTAGGCAAGAGCAATGAAGAAATTGCAACCGCCATGAAAACAGCCCGGAAAGGTACAAAGTAAGTTTAGTTTAATTAACCTTTAACCCGGCAAACGGGCGAAATCAATTGTTTCGCCTGTTTTGTAATAAAATCAACCATCAAAGCTTCTTTTCCGGATAAAGAAAAACCTATAATCAAAGCTAAAATCTGTCAGATTTTAGTCTCGGGGCTGACCAATTAATAAATATGCGTTGACAGTAGCATGGAATAAATATCACTAATAAAATTCATTATTTACTCAAAAAATCAAAACCATGAAAATATCATTTTTAATAATAGCAGGAGTTGCACTTTTTGCGCTATTAGCATTTAAAGTTTTGGGCATCAACAGCTTTAATACAGGCAAAGAATCCGAAATTTCTTTTCACCAGGGAAGCTGGAGCGAAGCCCTTGAGCTGGCCAAAAATGAAAACAAACTTATTTTTCTCAACATCTCAGCAAGTTGGTGTGGCCCCTGTAAAATGTTAAAGTCCAGAACATTTTCCAATACCGATGCAGGGCATTTTTACAATACCCATTTTATCAATGTAGCCGTTGATGGTGAAATTGGTGAGGGGATTACATTGGCCCAACGATATGCCATCAAAGGTTATCCCAGCTTGCTTTTTGTTGACGCAAACGGAAACCTGGTGGCAAAAACTGCCGGATATCACAGTCCACAAAACTTTATCGAGTTAGGAAAACAAATCATCAAAAAATAATCAGGCAATGAATAATGTCAGGAAAATATCATTTGGATTAAGGAGAAAGCCCGGAAATCTTTTTCATATGTTGATTGCATGGCGGACTATCATCCTTGTTTCCGTAATGCATATTGTTCCTGTACATGTATATCCCCAGGCACACAGCTGACAACCAGCTATCGGCTCACCATGGCATTGTCATATAATCTGCCTTTACGAAAAGAATCTATTTTAGTAATAAATTAAAAAAATCTATCATGAAAACCTTTATA
>REDJ01000017.1 GCA_007693555.1 Bacteroidota bacterium | reverse complement strand
AACCAAACCTGGCAGCCCCGGGAAAGAGATTATTCCTACATAGGTTCATTTTATGCTTTTTCCATTTGGATTGGTCTTGGAGTACTATCCCTTTGGGGGTTGCTAAGTAAAAAACTTAAAGGGAAACTTCCGGCAGTATTAGCTACTTTGGTTTGCCTGATTGTGCCCGCAATTATGGCCCAACAAAACTGGAATAACCACGACCGGTCAGGAAGATACGTAACACGAGATGTAGCCATCAATTACCTTGAAACCTGTGATCCTGATGCTATTATTTTTACGCTGGGAGACAATGATACCTTCCCGCTTTGGTATGCGCAGGAAGTGGAAGGAGTTCGAACAGATATTAAAGTTGCCAACGTAAGTCTTATGAATGCCGACTGGTATATCGATGGTATGATGCGCCGCCAGACTTATGAGGCACGGCCTATGCCCTTTTCCATGGAACCCCGCCAATACCGTGAGGGAACCAGGGATGCTTTATTCGTTATTGAGGATCCGCGGCTGGAAGGCAGGTATATAAACCTGAGAAGTATTATAAACTTCATTACAAGTGATGAAAACAGACGCCCCATTGGAAATAGAATGGAAAACTTTTTCCCAACCCGCCGTTTTCGCCTGCCGGTGGATAAGGAAAAAGTACTGGCCAATGGCACAGTAGCTCCCGAAGATGCTCATCTTATTGTGGATGCAATTGAATGGGAGTTTCCTGACAGGGTCATCTCCAGAAATCATATGATGATGCTTGATTTTCTGGCCACCAATAACTGGGAGAGACCCGTATATTTTGCCATCACCACAGGCAGTGAAGCATGGATTGGTCTTGAAGAGTATTTTCAACTGGACGGTATGGCATACAGACTTGTACCCATCAGAACTCCCATTACAGACCGCCGGGAGCCCGGCAGAATAAATACCGATATCCTCTATAACAGTCTCATGAATAAATTTCAATGGGGCAACATGTATGTTCCGGGGGTTTATCTTAATGAAGATATAATACGATTGACCGGCAGTTTCAGGAATCTTTTCAGAAGACTTGCCGGGGCTTTGCTTGAAGAGGGAAATCCTGAAAGAGCGGTGGAAGTTCTGGATAAGGCTATGGAAATAATGCCAGAGCAAAATGTACCCTTTGATATAATTTCCATGTTTATAGGTGAAACTTATTATTTTGCTGAAGCATTTGAAAATGGTAATGTAATTTTTGAACGTCTGGTTCAAACTGAAGGAGAAAATCTGCAATGGTATTTTTCTTTTACTGGCAGACGTGCAATATTAATTGAAAGCTCAATGCAGGAATCACTTTTTATTCTGCAGCGTATACGTCAGCTTGCTCAACTTAAAAATCAAACCGATTTAGCCGAAAAAGCCGGGGAAGTTTTTGAAAAATATTATGAGCTATATATGAACTTTTTTTAAGACATGCGGCGAAGTTTAATTAATTAATTCGTGCGGCATAATCACAACCCATTCGGGTTAACTCTGATTTTTTTCCTAACCGCTTTCCTTCAGTCAAGATAGTAATAACTCCTTGAAACAGTCGTTATATAAAAACTTTATAATTTTGCCCCGAAAATATTGTTGCTTTAAAACATAAAGCCATGTACCGAATCGTAATTCTTACTTTTTGCTGGTTTCTTGCATGTATTCCTGTCAAAGGTTCTTCGGAAGTTTTCTATAGTGAATCAAAAGCCGGATCCGATACTCTCATAACCGAAACCATTGCCTATACACCTGAATCGGCATCAGAATATATTGAAAAACTTATTGTAAGAGAAAACCTCTGGAGAATACCCGGGGATACCCTTTACATTTCTCTTCGCAGGCTCATTGACCATTACAATGAACCCTTTGACAGTGTAAAAAACAGGCTGGAAAATTTTCATTACGACTCGGTGAAAATCGGACCTTCCTTAATTTTTCATCATGACACCCTGGCACTGAGGTGGCTGAATGATACCCTGTTTTTTGTTGACACGGTTCCCCTTGAAAAGGAACCTTTCATCATACAGAAAACCATCGTTATGAATGTAATGGACACATTCGCTCTTCCCTTTATGGATCGACTGCCTGATGCCCGTGTTCAAATAGATTCATTACTTAAGGTACGAGATACCATAACCGAAGTTTTTATCGATTTTGCATATCTTGAATCTAAAAATATCCGCACACATCGGGTTTCAGATGATAGTATAAAACCACCTTTGTTGCCACCCGGAAGCAGGAAATCATTTCGTTTTCTGGAAGATTCATCAAAAGTAGTCATTACTGAAAGCTACCGGGTTTTGATGGCCGACCAGCAGTCGCCCTTCTATATTGTACCCGATGAAAAAATGCCGGATTCCCTGCGATATGCTGTTGCAACACTTTTGGACCATACTTATGAACGGGACTCGGTATTGTTGTTTTTCAGTGATATAGATGGGCGCAGAACACCCTTCTGGCTTACTACCCGAAATGACGACATGGTGCGATACTGGGTGAAAAATCAGGAGAACGATTCCATTACCATATGGTTGGGCAATCCCACAAAATTTGATATTACACTTATCCTGGAGGAGGATGTATATGTAGAAAGACTTGAAAAAAAGCCTTCGGACGATATCCCTATTATAACTATACAACCCCAACGTAAACTTGCAAAGCTTCAACCACTAGAAGAAATTCCTGTTTACTGGAATTACGGATTCCAAAGCTCATTTACACTCAATCAGAACTATCTGTCAAACTGGGCCCGCGGTGGAGAAAGTTCTTTCTCAAGCATGCTGGATATAAGGGGGAGAGCCGATTATACCAAAAGAGCCACAAAAGAACAGTGGACCAATTCCGGCCGGTTAAGGTACGGTACCGTAAGAACAAAAGAACATGGTTTCAGAACCAATGCCGATATGATTGAATTGAATTCGCAATACAACAGAGTGTTGCGCGAAAAACTGGATTTTAGTACCAGCTTTTATGGTAAAACCCAGGTTGCAAGGGGCTATAACTACCCAAATGATTCGGTAGCAGTATCAAAATTCTTAAACCCCGGAACCTTTACCATTGGTGTGGGCGTGGAATATAAACCTTTCAAAGACACCCGTATCAACTTTTCTCCTTTATCATACCGTAATACTTTTGTACTGGATACTGCTGCTATTAACCAAACTGCTCATGGTATTGAAAGCGGCAAGCGTGCACGCCAGGAAATGGGAGGTCAGTTGGTTATACGCAACAGCTTCTCCATCATGGACGGGCTTGATGTAACCAATGCCATAAGGCTATTCTCCAGTTACCTTGACAAGCCTCAAAATGTGGATGTGGACTGGGAAATGGGACTGGAAAAAGAAATCAACTGGTATTTTACCATCAGGCTGAACCTGCATTTGATTTACGATGATGATATAAAGTTCCCGGTACTTGACAATGCCGGTGAGCCTGTGCTATTACCAGACGGCACACCCAGAAAAGCTGCCAAGCCCCAATTTAATCAGTTTCTTGG